>JAJYVV010000228.1 GCA_021791815.1 Bacillota bacterium
GGCGGCGCGTGGACGCGGCCGCAGGCCCGCCCCGGCGGTGCCGTCCCGGCCGGCGCGGCGGACGGGCGAGGGGCGTCCCGCTCGCGCCGCCGCTAGCGGCGGGCATCCCGCAGGCGCGACCACCCGAAGGCGACCCCGGCCGCGCCCACCAGGGCCAGCAGCGCGCCTTCGAGAAGGTCCGGCGCCCCCGTCTGGGGGATCGTCGACCCCGACGCGCCGGCCGACGACGACACGCCCGCCGCGGACGCGGAGGAGGGCGCAGCGGCGCTGGAGGCCGCCGGAGCCGATGTGGACGCGGTCGCGCTGGCGACGGGGGCGGCCGCCGGAACGGCCGCCCGCCCGCACGCGGCGAGGACCAGCGGGCCTCCGACCAGGGCCGTGGCGAGGATGCAGCGCGCGGGGCCGCGGATGCGGAGCACTGGTACCCTCTCCCTTCGCTTCCATCTCCCCATGACGTCTGGTTCGTGGGTGGGGTTCCCGAAGTTGACCGCCGAGCCGGGCCCGCACCACGCCCCACGATGCGGGAACTCCGGCGGCAGGGGTCCCGTTCCCCTCGCGGCCGGCGCGGGGCCCTCGCCCGACGGGGGCGGCCGTGCGAAGATGGGAGCCGCGGGCAACGTCGGGGCGCGGGAGGGGACGGTGGGCGGGTGGCGCTGCGATTCCTGGCCGGCGCCCTGGGCGCCGCGGCGGCCGCCGGGGCCGGGTGGCGCATGGGATGGCTCACCGCCGGTGCGGCCGTGGCCGCGTTCGCCGTCGGGACGCTGGTCTTCGGCTTTCGGGGCTGGGCGGGCGCCGTCCCGCTGCTCGTCTTCTTCTGCACGGCGACGCTCCTCGGGCGCGTGCCCGGGCGGCCGCGCCACGGGGCCCGGAACGCGCGCCAGGTGGCGGCCAACGGCGGGGTGGCGGCCGCCGCGGCGCTGGCCGCCGGCCTGGGGGCCTCCTGGGCGCCGGCCGCGTTCGGCGGGGCCCTGGCCGCGGCGTGCGGCGACACGTGGGCCACGGAGATCGGAAGGCGGTGGGGTGGGACGGCCCGGCGCCTGGGGTTCGGGCCCCCCGCCCCCGACGGGGCGTCGGGCGGTATGACCGCGATCGGCACGCTCGGGGGCGCGGCCGGCGCGGCGCTCATCGCCCTGGCCGCGGGCGGCGCCGCCGCCCTCGCGGGGGGCGTGGCCGGCCTCCTGGCGGACAGCGCCCTCGGCGCCACCGTCCAAGGCGTGTACAGCTGCACGGCCTGCGGGACCGGCACGGAGAGCCGCGCCGAGCCTGCGTGCTCCTGCGCCGCCCCGCTGCGCCGCGTCCGCGGCTGGGGAGCCATGGACAACGACGCCGTCAACCTGGCGGCCACGGTCGTCGGCGCGGCCGTCGCGGCGGCGGTGCACGCGGCGGCGGCTCCGCGGTGATTCCTGCCGCGCCCGGCGGCTCCGGCCACGGCACGGGGCGTGCGCGCGCCGCGGATGCCCTGGCCGATGGCGACCTGCCGCTCGTCAGAGTCTCAGATCGTGGAGTACATCGAGGCGCAAACCCCCGCTGACCGCGGAGCCCGGTCCCGGGCCCCCGCGCGGGCGGGCCGCCCAGTCTCCCGGCTGCGGGCGCAGGGGATCGGGCGCGAGGCGTCCGCCGCGTGGCGTCTCGCCGGTATGCGACAGCGAGGGGCACCCCGGACGGCACGCATGTTCGACCGCCCGGGGTCCGGCGGAGCCGGACCCCGGGACCGAGAGGCAGGCGCCGGACGGCAACCCAACACGCACAACGACGAGGGCGCGGATGACCCCGCGGTCCGTCCCAGGGTCCTGGGGCACGACCCCTCAGAGGTCGTGCTCCTCCCCGCAGGGACCGCCCCACGGGTTGGCGGGGAGCCGCACCTCCGCGCCGTCCGGGCGGACGAGCGGGTTGTACCAGTCGCTGAGCATCGCCGTCGACGCGGGCACGTAGTGGCAGATGAACGCCCGGCGGAACCGGTCGCGGCTGGTGTTGGGATAGCTGCCGTGGATGATCCCGCCGTGGAAGAAGAGCACGTCGCCCGCGTCCAGCGGCACCGTGACGGGCGTCAGCCCGGCCGGAACGTCGACCTCGTCGCGGGTGAAGGAGAGGGCCGGATCGGCCTCGTGCGGGCAGAGGACGGGCAGGCCCTGGGTGCCCGGCACGACCATCATCCCGCCGTTGCCCTCGTCCGACGGGTCGAGCGCCAGCCAGGCCGCGACGCAGCGTCCCGGGCTCGTCTTGAGGTAGTAGTCGTCCTGGTGCAGCGCCTGGCCGCGGGCGGAGGGCGGCTTGAAGTAGAGCATGCTCTGGGCGGCCAGCGGCGGCTCGCCGAACACGGCGTCGAGCACCTCGAGGACGCGGGGATGCAGCATGTAGCGCTTCGCGACTTGGCTGACGCGATGGGGGTGCATCATGCGGGGGTAGGCCTTCAGGACGTCCCCGCCCGACTCCGCGAGGGGCACCGGCTGGAAGCACCCGGGAATGGGCCCGGCCGCGTGCAGCGCCATGAAATGGTCCATCAGTTCCGAGACCTCTCCCGCGGAGAGCAGACCGCGCAGGACGAGGAAGCCTTCGCGGGCGAAGTCGTCGTGCCAGCGCGCCGCGGCCTCGCGGGCAAGGGTCACGGCCGACATGTCGAATCCCTCCACGGGGGCGTACCCGGCACGGGCAGCGCCACGCTCCCAGGATAGGGGCGAGAAGCGATCCCGGAAATGCCTTCCCCGGCTGAAAACCTGTACGAACCGGCCGTCATCCCGCCGGCGGACCAGCCGGCCGTGCGCGTGGCCGGGCATTTCCGCCAGGACGCCGCCTACCGCATCCTGCGGCCGCGCGGGACGGACGACTGGCTCCTCACGTACACGGTGGCGGGCCTTGGCCGCTACGGCCTGCGGGGAGGCGGGACCCGCCGCGCCGAGCCCGGCGACCTCTGCCTGCTGCCGCCCGGCGCGCAGCACGACTACGGCACGGATCCGGACGCGGGGGTCTGGGAGTTCTGGTGGGCACACTTCCTGCCCCGCCCGCCGTGGCGGGCCTGGCTCGGATGGCCGGAGGACGGCTCCGGACTGCGCGTCCGGCGCCTCGGGGACCCGCGGGCGCGGCCGCGGATGCGGCGCGCCTGGGAACGCGCCGTGGCCGACCGCCGGGGGATGGGCGCGCTGGCGGGCGACCTCGCCCTCAACGCGCTGGAGGAGGTCCTGCTGCTCGCCTGGGCGGGCACGGGAAGCGGGGCGGCGCGGGGCGCGGCGGGGACGCGCGCGCCCGGCGCCGGCATCCGGGCCGCGGGGCCCGCGGCGCGGACGCCGGCCGAGCCGCGCGTCCTGGAGGTCCTCGACCACCTGGCCGCCCACCTCGCGGAGCCGCACAGCCTGGCCGCCCTCGCGGCGCGCGTCGCCCTATCGCCGTCGCGGCTCGGCCACCTCGTCCGGGAGCAGACGGGCGCGAGCCTCGGGCAGACGTTGACGGCGCTGCGCCTGCGCGAGGCCGCGCGCCTCCTGCGCTTCACCGAGCGGACCGTCGGCGAGGTCGCGGCCGACGTCGGCTTCGCCTCGCCCTTCTACTTCAGCAGGCGGTTCGCGGCGAGGTACGGGATGCCGCCGAGGGCGTATCGGGCGCGGTACGCCGAGCGCGCGGGCGCCCGGACGGGTCCCCGCCGGACCGTGGACCCCTGACCCCGGCAGGGAAACGGCCGGGCGCCCCGGCCGCGGGAGGCGGCGCGGCGCGCCCGGCTGCACGGAGGCGCGGCCACAGGCGGGCCGGCCGTCAGCGCAGGGTGCGACCCGTGGTGCGGCCGGCGAGCTGCTGCTCGGCGATCTCGATCATGCGGCGGACCATGTGGCCCCCGACCGCGCCGCATTGGCGGGCCGGGAGGTCGCCCCAGTAACCGTCCTGCGGCGCGTTGACGCCGATCTCCTGCGCAACCTCGTACTTGAACTGGTCGAGAAACTGCGCGGCCTCGCGCACAAGCACCCGGTTCGAGGCCTGTCCCTGGGCCATCTGCTCGAATCCCTCCTGGCATCGCGACCGTCTGCATACAAGGTGCGCAAAAAGGCGCCCGGCGCATCATCCGGGGCGCCGGGAGTTTCTGGCGCGGCTTGCAGCGGCGGCCGGGAGGCCCCCAGCGCCGCGGGGACGCGGCAACGTGCGCGCCGCCCCGGCCCTGCCGGGCGCCACCGCTGCGTCAGGGCTCCCGCAGCGGATGCACCGGCCCCTCGCCGGCGCCCGTCCACTCGATGGCCGCCGCGATTTCGTCCAGATCCTGTTCCGACAGCTCCAGCCGGGCGGCCGCGATCCAGCCGTCGACCTGATCGGCGCTGCGGGCGCCGACGATGGCGCCGGTCGTGCCTTCCCACGAGAGCGTCCAGGCCACCGCCACGGCGGCCGGGGAGACGCCGTGGCGCGCCGCGACCGGCCGGAGAGCCTCCGCCAGCCCGAGGTTGCGCTCCAGGCGCTCGCCGTGGAAGTTGGGACTGCGCGAGCGCCAGTCCCCGGGCCCCAGCGCCGCGGCGCGCTCGCGGGTGAAGGTTCCGCTGAGCAGGCCGGATTCCATGGGGCTGTAGACGATGACGCCGGTCCCCCGCGCCGCGCACCAGGGCAGTTCCGCGGCGGCCGCCTCCCGGCGGATCATCGAGAACGGCGGCTGCAGGGTGTCGACGTGGCCGACCCGCTCCGCCGCCTCGATCTGCTCCACGTGATGGTTGGAGAGGCCCACCGCGGCCACCTTGCCCTCCCGCCGCAGGTCGAGGAGCGTGCCCCAGTACTCCTCGAGCGGCGTCCCGTCCTCGGCCGGCCAGTGCATCTGATACAGGTCGATGCGCTCCACGCCCAGCCGGCGGAGCGAGCCGTCCACCTCGCGCCGCAGGCTGTCCGGGCGGCCGACGCGCCGCGGCGCCCGGGCCCGGTCCGACGGATCCCAGACGTTCCCGCCCTTGGTGAAGATGTACGGCCGCTCGGAATGCGGCACGTCGCGCAGCGCCGCGGCGACGACCTC
>JAJYVV010000229.1 GCA_021791815.1 Bacillota bacterium
CTGCCATGTGGCGGGCCTCCCCACCCAGAGGCACCCGGGTAGGGCGACCCTACCATGGACCGCACCCCCTGTCCAGCGATTTCTTTGCCCGCTCCGCCAGGGGGGTCCTGAGCAGTTACCTGCAGGCTTTGGGGAAAGAGGCGGAGCAGTCCTGGTTGGGCGAATTCGCTCCATGTCCGTCCCCCGTCCGCCGTCCGCAGGAGGCCTCCGAACGCGAACAGCCACCCGCTCTGCGGCGAGGCGAAGGAGAAGGTGGTCGTGTTGAACTGCCCCCGCTGAGGCGGCCACGGCCAGGTGGCCACCGCCGTCCAGGTCGCGCCGCCGTCGCCGGTCTCGACCAGGGCGAAGTGCCCGGCGCCTCTGGAGAACGTCGTGGCGAAGCCGTGCGTGGCGTCGAGGAACGCGACGGCGTGGACGGCGCCGGGCGCCGGCAGGGCGAGGGGCGTCCAGGTCTGGCCTCCGTCCGTGGTGCGGAACAGGTCGCCGAAGGGGTCGACGAGCCAGCCGTCCTCCGGGCTGACGAAGTCGACCTGCTGAATCTGCACCGGGATCGGGCCGGATGCGGGCGGCGGGGGCAGGGCGCGCCACGTCGCGCCGCCGTCGGCCGTGACCGCCAGGGCCTGGTCATTCCAGACCCAGCCCGTCGCGCCGCCGGGCAGGAACCACAAGCCCTGGGCGCTCGGCGCGGGGCTGCCGGCCGCGTTGGGCGGCAGGCCGCCGACCGGGGACACGGCGTGCCACGTGGAGCCTCCGTCCGCGGTGGCAACCAGCGTGTCGCGGTGGAGCTGCGGCAGCGCATACCCGGTGGTCGGGCTCACGAAGTGCACCGCGCGCAGCGGCCCGGGGCCCCTGGCCGGGACTTGGCGCTGCCACGTCTCCCCGGCGTCGTGCGTCGCGAAGATGCCGTTCGCCGTGGCGGCCCAGCCGGCCGTCGCCGAGACGAAGGAGACGGACGGGACGCACTGGCCGATGGCGCAGAGGCGGGTCCCGGTCGTCCAGGTCTTGCCTCCGTCGACCGTGCGCGCGACGCCGAAGGGGACCGCGCGCCACGCGGCGTCGCCCCGGAAGGCCAGCGGCGCCAGGCTCTCTCCGTCGCCCGCGCAGCCCATGAGGCAGCCGAAGCTCCCCCAGACGTAGGACCACGTGGTGCCGCCGTCCGTGCTGCGCAACACCGCGAACGCGCCGGGGTCCGCCGGGGTGCAGCTGAGGACCAGCCACGCCGCTGCGTCCTGGAAGTGGACCTGCGAGACGCCGCAAATCGCGGCGAGCCGCGCGGGGTCGCGGATCACTTTGGCCCACAGGGCCTGCCAATACGCGGTGAACGCCGGCGCGATCGGTGACGGCGCCTGGACGCCGTCCACCAGCGGGTCCCACCGGGCGCCGCCGTCGTGGGTCGCGTCGACGCAGGGGCCTGCGGGACCGGATCCGCCCGCCCAACCGTCGGCGGGGGTGGTGAATTGCAGGCTCTGGAACGTGCAGTTCTTCGGGGCGGGGACCGTGGACCACGTCGTTCCACCGGCCGTCGTCCTGGCGAGGCCGGACGGACGGACGGCCCAACCCGTCGTGGCCGTAACGAAGTCGACGGCCGAGACGGGCGGCGCCGCAGGCCCCGCGGGTACCGACAGGCGCAGGTGCCACGTCGCGCCGCCATCCGTGGTAGCCAGGATGTCCGTCGCGCAGTCGCGGGTGCACAAGGCCGCGGTATCCACCACGAAGCCGTCCTCGGCATTGACGAATTGGAGGACGGTCTCGGAGCCGTTGGCCGCGAGTCCGGTGCGCTGGGTGGTCCACGTGGCCCCGCCGTCGCGGGTGGCGAGGATGGCGCAACCGTCGCCGCCCGGGGCGGTGTCGCAGTTGCCGATCGCCCACCCGTGCCGGGCGTCGACGAAGTCCACGGTGACGGCGAGGGCGGGCCCCTGGGCCGAAGCCTGGACCGTTCCGGGCTTCGTGGTCGTGATGTCGAGGGTCGGGGCCGTGGTGGGCGGAGGCGCGGCCGCCGCGCTGGAACGGAAGGTTGGCGACGACGCGGCCCGCGGCCGACCGGCGCAGGACGCCTGGATGAGGGCCACGGCGAGGATCACGGCCAGCGGGACGGCCGGGGCCGTCGTCGGCCTGCGCGGCGCCTGCCGCAACGAATGCACCTCCGCGGGTGCGTGGTCGTGGAGCCAGACGGCCCGCGCGCGCGCAGGGTTCCACGACCGGCTCGCGCGACCCCGGGCCGAGCTCCCGGCGCGGATGGCGCGGCGGTGCTCGGCGTGCACGGGGTGAGGCTCGGGCGCGGCAGGTGCGCGGGATCGCGGAAGCGTACGGATCCGGTCGCGATCGGGGCCCCGGGCGGCCACCGTGGCGCTTGGCAGGGCCGGCGCGGCAGCGGGGCGCGCCCCGCCCTCGAAGGGAGGGCATCCGTTGGCTGCGCCCGTCCTCCGGGTCGGCATCGCGGGCCGTCGCGGCCTGAGCACCGTGCCCGGCCTGACCGCCGCCGGCGCCGAGGTGAGCGCGCTGTGCGACGCGGACCCCGAGACCCTCGCCCGCGTGGCGCAGCTCGTGGGCCTGCCTCCCGAGCGCCTCTTCTCGCGCTTCGAGGACCTTGTGGCCTTCCCCCTCGACGCGGTCGTCGTCGCCACGCCCATGCACCTCCACGCGCCGCAGGCCGCCGCGGCGCTGGAGGCGGGCAGGCACGTCCTGTCGGAGGTGACCGCGGCGGTATCGCTCGGCCAGTGCCGCGACCTGCTCGGCGCCGCCCGCCGCGCCGCGCGCGCCGGGCGCCTCTACATGATGGCCGAGAACTACTGCTACAGCCGGCAGAACGTGCTGGTTCGCGCGCTGGCGGACCGCGGCGCCTTCGGCGACCGGTACTACGGCGAAGGGGAGTACCTGCACGACGTCAAGGCGCTGCACCACAACCCGGACGGGAGCCCGACCTGGCGGGCGCGCTGGCAGGTCGGGGTCAACGGCTGCACCTACCCGACGCACAGCCTCGGGCCCGTGATGCAGTGGCTCGGCCGGGAGACGATCGCCGCGGTCACCTGCCTGGGCTCTGGGGTCCACACCGACCCCGGGCACCCGATCGAGGACAGCGTCGTGATGCTCTGCAAGCTCGCCTCCGGTCGCCTCGCCCGCGTGCGGCTGGACATGATGAGCAACCGCCCTCACGCCATGACCAACTATACCCTGCAGGGGACGGACGGCTGCTACGAGTCGGCGCGGGCGCCGGGCGAGCGCGACCGCATCTGGCTCCGGCGCCTCGGGGCGCCGGCCTGGCACGACATCGAGGAGTTGGCGGGCGAACTGCCGGGCTGGTACCGCGACGGCGAGGAGGCCGCGGCGCGCGCCGGCCACCGCGGCGGGGACTTCTTCGTGGCGCGGGACTTCGTGCGCGCCTGCCTGGGGGAGATCCCCACCCCCATCCCGGTCGAGGACGCCCTGGCCTGGACCATGGCCGGGCTGTGCTCCCAGGACTCGATCGCCCGCGGCGGCATGCCGATCCCCGTTCCGGCCGTGGCGGCGCTGGAGCCGGACGCGGGCATGGCCCGGCGGGCCGGCCCGCAGCTCGTCATGCGCCTGCCCGCCGCCCTGCCGGTCCCACCGGCGGATCCGCCGGCGGGTTACACCCTCCGCCGGGCCGGCCCCGGCGACGCGGAGGCCATCGCCGCATGCATGGATCAGGCCTTTGGCGGGTGGGACGCCGCGCGCGTGCGCGGCCGCCTGCTCGAGGCGCAGGACGTCCAGGCCACGTTCGTGGCGGTCGGCGGCGACGGGACCGTGGCCGCCTGCGCCTCCCACCGCGAGGTTCCGGGCCGGTTTCCGGGGTCGACGTACCTCCACTACGTGGCGGCGGCCCCAGGCCATGCCGGCCGCGGCCTCGGGGCGGTCGTGTCGGCGGCCGTGCTCGCGTTCGGGCGCCGCGACGGCCCCCGCGACGCGGTCCTCGAGACCGACGACCATCGCCTGCCAGCGATCGCCACCTACCTGGCCATGGGCTTCGCGCCCGAGTATCGCGACGCGGGGCATCCGGCGCGCTGGGCATCCGTTTTCCGCCGGTTGGCGGAGGGGCGGCGCGACCGGGGGGCGGCCGCGGGGCTGGGTTGAGCGGCGAGGTGGGCTGAGGCGGCGGGCGAGGGGCGGCTCGGGCTGGGGCCCCGCCGCCCCAGCGTGGCCTCTGCAAGGCCCTGTCGGCCTGGCCCTGTGGTCCTTGCGGCGACGGGGTTTCCTCTGCTGCCAAGCCGCGGGCCCTTTTCGCCCGGGTCTGCCGCCGGCCTCCACGCAGGGGTCGGGCCGGGTGGCGGCGCCCCGAGGGCGGGGCGCAGGATGGCCCATGCGCCGCGCGGAGCACGCGGCAGGACATCCATGGGGGTGCGGGGCAACGAAGCGATGCGCACGTCGGGGATCGGGCCGCACGCACGGTGGCGCGCGAGGCAGGTTCAGCACGCCGGGGGCGTGGGCACCTGCGAGCAAACGGCCGTGGTGCCCGCGATCTGCTGGTTGAGAGTTTCCTGCATCTGCTGCAGACCGGCGGAGAGATCTCCGGGGTGGTTGGGTATCGCGGGGGCTACTTATCCAGGCGTGGGCGGGTCTGCCCCCTGTTCCGGCTAGGGTCTCTGGGTGACCGAGGATTCACGGGGGCGGCGGGCAAGGGGCGGCTTTCGCGGCCCTGGGATGAACATCGATGCAACCCTAGGACAGGAACTCCCGTACGGTTGAACGGCGGATTGCCTTGCCCGCTTCTCTCCCCACCTGAACCGCTGGCAGCGCTCCGGCGGCTCCGGGGCGGAGTCCTCCCAGCGGTCCGCCGGGGGCGCCGGGGCCGGGGCAGCCCCC
>JAJYVV010000230.1 GCA_021791815.1 Bacillota bacterium
GCTGAACTCCCGGTCGCCGATCCAGAACGGCGGCTCCAGCCCCGGCGCCAACGGTTAGCACCCCGACGCTACCATCGCACCTCCTCCGCGATCTGTCAACCCGGTGGTTTGATCATGACCGGCTCCTTGGGATCACCGACGATCAGGGACTCGGCGTGGTGGCCCAGGGTCCAGATGGTGGGGAGCACGGCCCGCCGCGTCTTGCCGCGGCGGGAGGGTCCGACCAGCAGCACGTGCTCGTTGCCCGCTCCCCGGCGGGTGACCCAGGCGGTGCGGCCGTCGGCGCCGATCACCACGCCCGGGGCGCCGGGCCGGTCGCAGTCGACGCGGGCGAGGGTGCCGGCCATCTCGCCCGCCTTCCGCCAGCGGGAGGAGCCGTGCGTGGCCGTTGCCGCCGCCAGGGGCTGCCCCCGGCGGGCGGGCCAGCCGCTGCGCCATGCCCAGCGCAGCACGCCGACCGCCGCGAGGACGAAGGGGATCTGGGTCAAGGCCCAGCCCGGCCAGGGCCGGGTGTGCAGGAGCTCGACCGCCATCCGCCACCAGAGGTTGGCCGGGCCGCCGTAGGCGGTGATGCCGGCGGGGTGGCTGAGGCGCGCGAACAGTTGCCCCCAGGTGAGTGCGGGTCGCAGGGGCGGCCAGAGGGTCTGGGGGAGGAGCCACAGGACCGGGGTGAGGACGAAGTCGGCAAAGGCGAGCAGTCCCAGGGGCGCCAGCGCCAGAAGGCGCGCCACGGTGAGGACGCGCGCACGGAACAGCCGGTGCAGGAGCAGGTAGCAGAGCCAGTACGGGGTGGCGAGGGCGGCCAGGACCAGAAGGAAGGGCAAGCGGACACCTCCTATGGGTCGTCTCCGAAGGCGCGATCCAGGGCAGACAGGCGTGGGTCGGGAGCGGGATGCGGTGCGGTGGCGGACGCGGGCACTGCCCCTCCCGCCGCCGCCATGTGCTCGATGGCGGAGGCGATACGCTCCAATACGGGCAGAGGGCCTTGGCCTGCGCCGGCGAGCCCGGCCTCCGCCAGGCGCAGCAGCGCCTGCGGGCGGGCCTGAGGCGGAAGGGGAGCAAGCGCCGAGTGCAGGGGGGAACGGACACCGATGCTGACGCGGAACTGCAGGGCATTCCGCGCCACGCTAACCGACCGCCCGCAGCGCGCGCTCGGCGGCCCACGTGTAACCGAGGGCGTTGGCGAAGACGGCTTCCTCCGGCCGGACCGGGATCGGGCGGCCTGGCGCCAGTTCGGCGAGGCGATCGCCGAGCAGTAGCGCTCCACCCCCGACCAGGGCCGTGGCGGCAACCCGGCCGAGGTCCCCGCCAAGACGCCGGCGCAGCTCGGCGGCGATGGTCTCGGCCAGGGCATCCAGGTGTGGGGCGGCTTCCGCCGGTCCGCCGAAGGTCCGGCCGTGCCACGCGGCGGGGGCCATCAGTGCCGCCTGGGCGAGGTCCGGTGGCGGGAGATGGCCGGTCGCCCTCTGGATGGCTGCGGCGAGCGCGCCGGCAACCGTGGAGACGCCGGATTCCAGCGAGAAGCTGAGCGCGGTGACCGGGGTGAGGTCCCGCAGTTCCAGGCAGAGGACATCGGTGGTGCGGCTACCGACGTCCACCACCAGGCCGTAGCCCGGACCCGCCGGCATCCGGCCCTGGGCGGCGAGGAACAGCGCCGCACCCACGCCCTGGGGCCGGAGGACCACTCGGGCGATGCGCATGGTGCGCTCCCTCCGGCCGTCGGACAGGTGCAGTGTGCGGCCCTCCCGCGCCGCCCGTGCCGCCGCGCGCTCCTGCGCGAAGGCGCCCAGCGGGGTGCCGGAGCCCAGCATCACCTCGCCCTCGGCGCCGGCCTCCCACAGCGCCTGGGCCAGGAGTGGCAGAGCCTCGGGGTCGGCGAGGCGCCCCGGGCCGAAGGGACGGTGGGCGCCGGGGAGTGACGCCGCCCGGTCGCCTGCGATCACGCCCTGGTCGCCGATGCGGAGAACCTCAGGTTGGCTTCCAAGGCCCCAGGACTCGGCGCCCGGGGTGTGCGGTGCCCAGGCCGCTTCAAAGCGGCCACGCCGGGAGCCCGCAACCCATTTGACCTGGCCGTAGCCGATGTCGGCCGCAACCACCTGCATGTGCGCATCGCCTCCGAGTGCTGACGGGATGAAGGGGCAACGGCGCAGGGACGGGCGCCGCTTCTGTCCGCGGAGTGCGGACGGAGAAGTGTCGGACAGGGACAACCGGTTGCCGTTGGCCACAGGTGCGGACGGGATGGGCGGAAGCGGTTGCGGGGCGCGGGGCGGGGATGTCAGCGGCCGGTGCCCATCTGGGCCGAGCGTTCTGTCTGGGACCGGCCCTCGGCCCGGGCGGCCGCCTGATCACGGGCCAGTTCGGTCTTCGCCTCCGCCCGAAGGCGCTCGCGTTCGATGAGTCCGTGGGCCCCGGAAAGGACCTGAGCCGCCACGCCTCGACCCGCGCGGTTAGTCGGACGCCCGGGTTCGGAGCGCTTGGCGGCAGCGCGGAGCACCGCCTGGGCGATCCGGTCGCGGACATCCGCGTGGGCACGCGCCCACGCCGCGTCGACGGCTTGGGGCTGGGCGGTATACAGCGAGGTGAGGCTCCGGGTGGCTTCCCGCAGCCCCTGCACGGCGTCGGCGAGAGCGGGCCGGGAAAGGATCCAGTCGGCCACGGCGTGGGCCCCCTCGCGGACGGCGGAGGGCATGTATGCCAGGGCGATGCGGCCGTGGTCGGGCAACTGTGCGCTGAGTGCCACGAGGCGGTGGTCCAGTTCGGTCATGTCGGTGCGGGGAAAGGCGGGCGGGAGGGCTCCGCCGGTCGGGGATTCGGCCTGAGCTTCCAGATCAACGCGGCGGAGGAGGGTGAGGTTGTACCGGCCGGCGGCCACCAAGAGATCTCTCTGGGCGGTACGTTCTGCGGCGAGCTGGGCCCGCAGAGGCCCGTACACTTCGCGGGCGATCATCCGGCGGATGTCTCGGAGCTCCGGGCGTTGCAGACGCGGCTGACGGGGCGGCGCCCCGTCGGCGAGCCAGGCCAGCAGGTGGACGTGGGGTTGGCCGGCCTTGCGGTGCACGGCGCCGACCCAGTGGAGATCTCCTTCCGGTACGCCGGCATGAAGCGCGAACTGAGGCAGGACGCGCCGGGCGAGGTCTCGCCAGTCCGGTGGTGCGCGGAGCCCAAGGGCGGTGGCGTCCTCCTCCCGTAGCGAGATGACCGCCTGCCAGTGCCACGGCCGGGCCGAGACTTCGGCTTGAACGGCGTCCAGCGACGGGGGCCGTGCAGGGTCCTGACCGAACAGGCCGGTGGAACCGGGGCGCTCGTCGAGGTACCGGGCGTGAATGGTGGGGTCTGGCCGGTCCTCCTCGGCGCGGGCCACGCCCTCGCGGGTGGCAATGTATCGGGCGTGGACGGATGCTCGCCGGCCGGACCGAGGGCCGGCGACCCACTTGAGCTTGAAGACGAAGGGCGCCCTGAGCACCGGAGCCACCTACCCCTCCGGGGCGTAAAGATCGCCGTCTGTTCCGATCTCGGTGCCGCTGCGCCGAAGGTCCGCCACGGCGCGCAGCCGTGCCTCCCGCATGATGGCATCCGGCTCCTGGTCCTCCACCAGCGCCGCAACGAGGGCCCGGGACTGCCAGTTGGCCATGTCCGCGGCCACGAAGGTCTTGGCGATCAGGCCGGCGAGACGGTCGACGTGTTTGCCGAGGCAGGCGTCGATCAGGGGGGCCGCTCGTCCTGCCGTCTGGCGGGCCAGATGCTCAGACACTGCTTGACGGATGATCTCGGCGAGGGCAACCTTCTTGCCGCGCGCCTCGCCTTCCAGCGCAGCCATGTCGCTTGCAGAAAAGCGAACCTTCAGGTCGGTCATTGGCATTGCGGTGCACCTCCGACTACTTGCATGCCGCGCATAGCGAGCGGACCGGTCGGTCAAACGACACCCACAGTCCGGTGCTATGGGGTCAAGACGCTGCAATTTATGCATTTATGCTGCATGTTTTTGGGAAGGTCTACGCGCGGCTAGCGGGAGAACGCGGGTTTTGCATTTTTGGCGTTCGCGCCAGATATGTTGTCCGCGAACACTATGGCCAAAGAGTGGTGGACTTGGTGGCCGACCAGGCCGGGTATCTACCCCCAAGGGGTTCCCGCGCGGGGCGGAATGCCGACCAACTCGCTCAACGGGGCTTCTGGCTATCCCGCTCGCGCAGAAGGGTTTGTGGCTTCTTCGCCAGAACGTGTTTGCCAGTGGCGCCTGTCAATTTGTGCCAACCGTCTCTGGAGGCACCGGAAGACCGTTGCGGATGAACAGGGCTCTAAGTTCATCCTGAAGTCGTCCAACTGCCTCCGCGTCTTCGGCATGGATCTCTGCCTGACGAGTGCCGAACCACTCATAGAACCCAACCACTAGGTCCCTGTATCCGCTCAGCAGACTCAACAAGTCGACTTCATCGGGCAGTGTCCCGATGAAGTCTCTTGATGGACGGGTGAAGCCGTCCCATTGTGCCATCGCAGCGACATTGAGGCGAATGCTCGTGTCGAGGCTCGGTTGGCCACGAACCTCACCATCGGGGTCGCGACCAGAACTAAACTTCATTTGGGCAGATGCAGTTGGCAATTCTTTGTGAAGAGTGTAGTTGCGCAAGTCGTGAACGAAGTGCGACAGACCGGAAGCGCCGAACGTCTCGTTCGCCTTCTGCTGGTATTCGCGCAGAAAGGCATTATCTTTGTACAGGTCTTTCACGGTTGCCCGGGTATGGTCAACTAGAGTCACA
>JAJYVV010000040.1 GCA_021791815.1 Bacillota bacterium
CCGCGCCCGTGCCGTCCCGCGGCCCGGCCTCGGCTCCGCCGCGAGGGCGCGGCCACGGGTTGCCGGAGCTCCGCCGAGATGGCGGCTCCGTGCACGACCGCCGCCAGGGCGGCCGCGGCGGCAAGGCCGGCCCCGCTCCAGAACTCGGCGAGCATGGGCCGGCCCCAGGCTCCGGATGGGCCTGGAAAGCCGAGAACCCAGGGTGCCAGGAGCAACCATGCGCCCCCGGCGAGGCCGATGCCGGCCGCCGCCAGGCCCGCCAGGTGCCGTCCCAGACCCACGCCCGTCCCTCCCCACGGAGCCCCGCCCGCGGCGCGGGCCATTTCCCGGGCGGGCCGCGCGGAACCTGCCCCGCGTGGGCCGGGCAGGCTCCGGCGCTCAGTGCCCGCGGCGATCCGCCAGGGCGCGCTGGAGCCCGACGAGCCCGACGGCCAGGGCCCGCACCTCGCGTGGCGTGAGGGCGGACAGCAGGTCCGCAAGGGCATCCTCCTGCCGGTGGCGGCCGGCCGCGAGCGCCGCGTCGCCGTCCGCGGTCACGCCGAGCGGCACCGCGCGGCGGTCTCCTTCGGCCGGGAGGCGCGTCACGAGTCCCCGGCGGACCAGGACGTCGACCGCGCCGCTGACCGTGGTCGGGGTGACCTCCAGGCGCGAGGCCAGGTCGGACGTGCGGACGCAGCCCTCGGAGATGCGCTTCAGCAGGCGGAACTGCGTCAGGGTGAGGCCGGCGGCGGCCCCGCCGAAACCGGGCCCGGCCGCCGCCTGCTGGAGCACGCGCACGATCCCTGGCAGGACATCCAGCGCTCGGGCGACCACGGCGGCGTCGCGGGGACCGGGCGGTCGCGACGGGCGGATCATTGGCGATCTGCCTTCCCAATCGAGTGGCGTCCTCAAGGTACGAAGCGCGTGAGGTTCTCGTCAAGAGAAGGCCCGCGCGCATGGGAAACCCGGCCGCGGGCCCATGGCGGTCGCGGCCGTTCCTGCGGCGGGTCGTCGCGCCACACCGCCCCCGGTAGGAAAAGCCCGGGCGGTCGCGAGAATCCGCATGGTCGGGCCGGGCGGCGCTTCGCGCGGCCCCGGCCCGGACGGAGGGATCGGAAGTGAGCGGGGGAGCGACCCATGTTCGTCGGGCGGCGCCGGGCTCCGGATACCGCCGGTTCTGTACGGCAGGGGAGGACCTGGCCGACCTGACCTTCGGTACCTGCTCGCTCGAAGAGGGGCAGGCGTGGGAGGGCGTCTCGGGTGACGAGGAGGTCCTGGCCGTCATCGTCCGGGGGCGGGTGGACGCCTCCGCGGGCGACCGGTCGTGGAGCGCCGTGGGCGGCCGGGCGAGCGTCTTCGACGGCCGGGCGAGCGCCGTCTACGTGCCGCCGCACAATGGCATCCGCCTGCGCGCGGCGGGCGGCCCGGCCCTGGTCGGGCTGTGTCAGGCACCCGTGCGCCCCGACCAGGCGTGTCCGGCTCCCTACGCCATCGGGCCCGAGGAGGTGCGCGTGGCCTCCCGCGGGCGGGCGCCGTTCCTCCGGGAGGTGCACGACATCCTCGACGAGACCCGTCCGGCCGCGCGCCTGGTCGTGGGGGAGACGTTCAACGAGCCGGGTAACTGGTCCAGCTATCCGCCGCACAAGCACGACGAGGCGCGCGGCGACGCCGAGGTGAAGATGGAGGAGCTCTACTACTTCCAGTTCGAACCGGAGCAGGGCTTCGGGGCCCAGTTCCTCTACACCGCGGACGGCGGCATCGAGGAGGCCTACCGGGTGCGGCACGGCGACGTGACCCTGCTGCCGCGCGGCTATCATCCCGTGGCGGCCGCCCCCGGATACCGCCTGTACTATCTGTGGGTCATGGCCGGCGAGGGCCGGCGCCTCCGGCCGTTCGACGACCCGGTCCACGCCTGGGTCAAGACGGCTCCCGCGTGAGGGTGCCGCGCGCGGCGGGGTCCCGAGGGGGAAGCGCGGTCCCTCCGCGTGCCCCGACCGGCGGCGACGTGCCGATCCGGGTGCGCCGCGGCCCGAGGCCCCGCGTCGACGTGGCCATGGGCGAGTTGGTCAAGCACAGGAGAAGGCGGCCCCCATCGCGTCCTTCAGCGGCCGGGAGGGGACCCCGCCGCCGCGCCGGTGTCCTCCTCCCCGCCGCCCTGTCCCGCCGCGTCCGGGCGCCGGTCCGTCAGCCAGCGCACGATGAGCTGGCGCAGGCCCGGGTCCACCGGCTGCTGGCAGAGCTGCGGATATTCCGCGGCCGCGCCCATCCCGGGCGTGCGCCGCAGCACGTGGGTGAGGTCCGGAACGAGCACCGCGGTCGCATCGATGGCCTCGCCCCGCGCGGCGGCGGCCGCCCGGACCCGAGCGGCCAGCGCTTCGGCGTCGTGCGGCGGCACCTGCGTGTCCTTCGCGGCGCCGACCGCGAGGAGCGGGACCCGGATGCCCTCCAGCAGGCGGCCGAGGTCCAGGTCGAAGTGGGACCGGAACCACCGCACCGGAATCGTCTGATTGCCCATGGGCATGGCCGCCTGGTCGGGTGGCGCCTCGCGCACGGCCTGAATCATCTGCTCCGTGGCCTGCCGCTGGTCGAAGCCGTCGGGGATGCCCAGGCGCTGGCGTTCGGGGGCCGGCAGGCGCGCGATCGCGGCCTGCACTCCGGCCGCCTGCAGCCGTAGCACATCCTCCATCGGCGTGATGCTGGGGTTGAGGAGCACGAGGCCGGCCGGCGGCGGCTCGATGGCGCCGAGGAGCAGGGCGATCGTCGCGCCCTCGCTGTGGCCGACGAGGTAGACGGGCAGGCCGGCGGTCTCGTGCAGGCGGCGGACGAAGCGGACCGCCGTGCGGGCGTCGGCGGCGAGATCCTCCACCGTCGCGCGCAGCAGGTCGCCCGGGCTCTCGCCGACGCCGCGCTTGTCGTAGCGGACCGAGGCGATGCCGGCCTCCGCCAGGTCTCCCGCCAAGGTATCGAAGACGTGGAGGGCCAGCCCGGGGCCGTCTTCATTCCGGTCCTGGGGGCCCGAACCGTGCAGGAACACCGCGGCGGCCCACGGGTCCTGGGTCTCGGCCGGGACCGTCAGGGTGCCCGTGAGGAGGTTGGACGCCCCCGCGAACCGGATGTCGCGGCTGCGTGCCCCCTGCGCCGCCGTCGCCGTCGCCGTCGCCTCCCGCCCGGAACCACGCGCGCGGCCCCGCCTCCCATCTTGGGCGGGCCGCCCCGGCCGGGTCAAGCGGCCATCCGGCGGGGGCCGCCTACGCCCAGAGCTGTCCCACGGCGCCCGGCGGCGGCTCCGGCCTCCCACAGGAGATCGGGCGGCCGCGGCCGAAGTCTCCCGCCGAGGCCAGTGGAAAGGGGTGCGGGCGGACGGTGCTGGCGTCGCTGTCCGCCGGGCTCATCGGTTGGACGCTCCTCGCCTCGGGCGGCGGGAAGGCGAGCGACTGGGGCGTATTCCGCAGAGCCCTGGAGCAAGGCGGCGTGGTGCCGCGCTGGGCGGCCGTTCCCCTGGCGGCGGCGGTGGCCGTGGCCGAAATCGCCGCCGGGGGCTGGGTGCTGCTGCGGCCGGTTCCGCGCGCCCTGCAGTTGGCCGGGCTGCTCTATGTGCTGTTCGCCATGTATCAGGCCGAACTCGTGCGCCGGGGGCAGCCGAACGACTGCCACTGCTACGGCCGCCTGCGCCGCGTGCCGCCCGGCCCGGGCGTGGCGCTGGCGAACGCCCTCCTCTCCTTCCTCGCCTTCGGCGCGTCCTTCGGCGCCTGGGGCGTCGGGACGCTCCTGGGACGCCTGCTGTGGGGCGCCGCCGCGGCGGCCGTCTACCTGCTGCTCGCCGGTCGCGCGCAGCCCCGCACGGGCCTGCGCGGGTATCCGTATGCCGAACTGCGCTATGTCGAGCGGCGCCTCGCCGGCGCGGGGGACCGGGAGGCGCGCGAGGCCCTGGCCCGCGACCTGGGCGTCCGGGCGCCCGTCACGTACCTGATGATCCCGCGCCACAAGGCGTGGTGGCTCGTGCTGCGGGCCCGCTGGCGCGGGAGCGCCGCCTCGTTCTGAGGCCGCGCCGGCCGCTCAACCCGCTGGTTCCACCGGCACGGGCCGGCCGCTCTGCATGGAGCGCTGGCAGGCGTCGGCCACCGCCGCAGCCGCCAGGCCGTCCGCCTCCGAGGCCGGCGAAGGCCGCCCGTCCAGCACCCGCGCGACGAAATCCTCGATCTCCAGCCGATAGGCGAACGCGAAGCGCTCGAGGAAGCCCGGCACGGCGCGCGCGTGCAGCCCGCCGCGATCGCCGCGCGTCACGGCCGGCTCGCGCAGGTAGCCGGCCCGCAGGGAACCCGCCGTGCCCCACAGCTCCGTCCGGATGTCGTACCCATACAGGCTCGTGCGCGAGAGCAGCAGCGTACCCGTCGCGCCCCCGCGGAAGCGGACCAGCGCCTGGGCCTCCTCAGCGTCGCCCAGCCGCGCGATGTAGCCGTGGTCGCCGACGTTGCCCTGGGCGAAGGCCGAGACGATCTCGTCGCCGCTGAGCCACCGCAGGAGGTCGATGTCGTGGATGCCGAGGTCGAGGAAGATGCCGCCGGACACCGCGAGGTAACCCTCGGGCGGCGGGAGCGGGTCGCGGCTGACCGCCAACAGGTGGCGCAGGGTGCCGACCTCGCCGGCCGCCACCGCCCTCCGCGCCTCGGCGTAGGCCGGATCGTACCGCCGCATGAAGCCGATCTGGAAGTACCGGCCGGAGGCGCCGATGCGGGCGGCGAGGGAGCGGGTGGCATCCAGGCTGGCCGCGAGCGGCTTCTCGCAGAACACCGCGCGGCCGGCGTCGAGGGCCGCCTGCACCCCGGAGGCGTGCTCGGGGCTGGGCGAGGCGACCACGGCGGCGTCGACGTCGGGTTCCGCCACGGCGGAGACGTCCGGTGCCCACCGGGCCCCGAGCGCCGCGGCGAACGCCTCGCCGGCCGGCAGCGGATCGACGATCCAGGTCACCCGCACGCGCGGGGAGGCGGCCAGATTCTCGGCGTGGCGCCGGCCCATGCGGCCGGCGCCCACGACGGCGACGCGGAGCTGCGGGTGCAACACGGCGGTGGCTCGCCCCTCAGGCGCCGAATGGGGGAATCGCGGGCAGCGGGAGGTCAGGCTCCCCGCGCAGGAGGCCCCGGACGCGCCGCGCGACGGCGGCGGGCGACAGGCCGAACGCCTCGAGCAGGGCGCCGTTCGGCCCGGACTCCCCGAACACGTCCGGGATGCCCCAGCGGACCACCCGGCCCGGGCGGTGCTCGGACAGCGTCTCGGCGACCAGCGAGCCCAGGCCGCCGATGACCGAGTGTTCCTCCACGGTCACCGTGAGGCCGGGCTCCGCCGCCTCGAGCACCGCCGCCCGGTCGAACGGCTTCAACGCGGGCAGGTGCAGGACGCCGGCGTCGACGCCGGCCTGGCCGAGGAGGGCGGCCGCCTCGGCCAGGCGCCCGCTCTGGGTGCCCGTGCCGACCAGGGTGAGGTCGCGGCCCCGGCGGAGCCACACGGCCCGCGCCGGGTCGTACGGCCGACCCTGGCCGTCGGGGACCGGGAGCGGCGGCACCGGGTCGCGGGCCAGGCGCAGATACACCGGGCCGGGATGGTCGGCCGCCCAGGCCATCGACGCGGCGCATTCCGCCGCGTCGCCCGGGGCGAGGACCGTCATGTGCGGCATGGCGCGCATGACGGCCAGGTCCTCCACCGCCTGGTGGGTCTTGCCGGTGAAGCCGGTCAGCAGCCCGCTGTATGCACCGGCGAGGCGGACGGGCAGCCGGGTCTGGGCGACGGTCATGCGCACCTGGTCCAGCGCGCGCTTGACCGCGAACACCGCGAAGGTGCTGATCCAAGGGCGGAACCCGCACGTGGCGAGGCCGGCGGCCACCCCGACCAGGTTCTGTTCGGCGATGCCCATCTCCAGGAAGCGGTCGGGTCGCGCGGCCGCCACGATGTCCGCGCGGGTGGAGTTGGCCAGGTCCCCGTCGAGAAGCAGGATGCGGGGGTCGTCGGCCATCAGGGCGACCAGCGTCTCGCCGAAGACGACGCGCTGCGCGGCATCCGGCAGGAACCTGGTCGGAAGGGCGCGGGCGCCCGCCGCCTCCTCCGCTCGGGCCGGAGCCGCGGCCCGCCGCGGCTCCGGCACCGCGGGCGATCCGCCGTCCGGGCCGAGGCCGCCCAGTTCGCCGAGGGCGCGCCGCAGCTCGTCCGGATTCGGGACCCGGGCGTGCCAGCCGGCCTCGTCCTCCATGAAGGACACGCCGTGGCCCTTGCGCGTGTGGGCGATGACGCACAGCGGCCGGCGCTCCTGGGGACCGGCGCTGAGGGCGCCCGCCAGGGCCGCCGGATCGTGGCCGTCGCAGTGGCGGACATCCCACCCGAAGGCGGCGAAGCGGGCCGCCAGGTCCGTCCGCCGCAGGGCCGCGGGCGCCTCGCCCGGCCACGCGAACTGGGGCAGCCCGTTCCAGTCGACGATCGCGCGCAGGCGGCTCGCGCCCAGCGCCGCCGCCGCGTGCGCCGCCTCCCAGACCTGCCCCTCCTGGCACTCGCCGTCGCCCAGCAACACGAAGACCCGGGTGTCGGCAAGGCCCTGGCGTTCCGCCGCGAGGGCCATGCCCAGGCCAGCGGACAGCCCCTGGCCCAGCGACCCCGTGGACATCTCCACACCGGGGCAGCGCAGCATGTCGGGGTGGCCCTGGAGCGGAGAACCCAGGGAGTCGAACGTGGCGAGCCACGATTCCGGGAAGAAGCCGCGCATCGCCAGCACCGCATACAGGGCGATGGCCGCGTGGCCCTTGGACAGGATGAAGCGGTCGCGCTCCGGCCACCGCGGCCGCCGCGGGTCCACGCGGAGGACCGCGAAGTACAGCGTCACCAGGATGTCCATGGCGGAAAGCGGGCCGCCCACGTGTCCGGCGCCCGCGTGGGCGACCGCCTCCAACACGTGGCGCCGGCCCCGGGCCGCCAGGCGCTGCAATTCGGCCGGATCGGGGTTCCCGTCGGGCACACCCATGCGCTCCTTCCGCCCAGAGCGAGGCCCCCGGGCCCGCCCGCCGCGGGGCCCGGTCCGCGGCGTTCAGGCCCGTGGCGGCGCCGGGGCGGCGAAGGCGCGGCGCAGATGGGGGAGGGCGGACCGCGCCTCCGCCGACGGGTCGCCCGTGCGGGGGTTGCGGTCGCACTCCATGATGACCCACCCGTGAAACCCGGCCCTGCGGAGGGCGCCCGCCACGGCCGGCAGGTCGACCGCGCCGCCTCCCGGGCCGAAGACGGGCGCGAAGACCCCCCGGCGGAGCCCATCCAGCAGCCCCATGCGGCCGGAGCGGGCGTCGCGGAGCGCCGCCGGGTCGACGTCCTTGGCGTGCACGTAGACCACGCGGTCGCCGTGGCGGCGCGCCGCCTCCAGCGCGTCGCCGCCGCCGAAGACGGTGTGCCCGGTGTCGAGGCAGAGGCCGACCGAGCCGGGGTCCGTGCCGGCCATCACCGCCTCCACCTCGTCCGGCGTTTCCACCGGGGTGCCCACGTGGTGGTGCAGGGCCAGGCGCAGGCCGGTCTCGCGACAGCGGCGCCCGAGCTCGTCCAGCGCTCGGCAGAGGCACCCGAGCCGGTCCGGGGGCAGGGCCAGTTCCGGGTGCTCCCCGGCCCGTCCGGCGACGGCCCGCCGCTCGGGCGTCCAGTGCTCGGCGACGAGCAGCGCATCCGCCCCCGCCGCCGCCAGGCGCCGCGCCTCCAGGGTGAGCCGCGCCACCTCGCCGTCCGCGGTCGCGGGTTCGGAGAGACGGGCCCAGACGTAGGCGCCGGGCAGCCTGAGGCCGTGCGCAGCGAGCAGTGCGCGCAGTTCCCGGGCGTCCTCGGGCGCGCCGGTGCCCGCCTCCAAACCCTCGTAGCCGAGGGCGGCCGCCTCGGCCGCCAGGCGCGCGTATGGGCGGGTCTGTCCCCACTCCGGCACGTCGTCGTTGTTCCAGTTCACGGGCGCGAGGCCGAAGCGCACGGCGCCCGGCCGCGGCGCATCCGGGGCCCCTGGCGTGCTCACCGGATCTGCTCCTCGCCGCGTCCCGCTTCCCAGAGGCGCCGGGCGCCGGCGTGATGGCGCGGCACCGGGAGGTCCCACCATCCGGGCTTCTGCGCCGAGGACAGAGGCGGCTCGCCCGCCGTCGGCACCTCGATCACGGACGGACCGCCGGAGGCGAGCGCGGAGCCCACCGCCCGCCGGAGGTCCTCGGGCCCGGTGGCGAGGTGTCCCGGCAGGCCGAAGGAACGGGCGATGCCGACGAAATCCGGGCTGTACGGCTCGCCGCGGCGCGTGAACTCGGTGCCGGCGACCCGGCCGTAGGCGCCGACCTGGAAGTTGCGGATGGAGCGCCAGCCCCGGTTGTTGAGCACGACCACGGTCACGGCGCTTTCCTCCTGGGCGAGCAGGGCCAACTCCTGAACCGTCTGCAGGCAGTCCCCGTCGCCCGCGATCGCGAGCACGGGCCGGTCGGGCCGCGCCGCCCGGGCGCCCGCGGCGGCGGGAAGGGTGAAGCCCATGGTGGAGAAGCCGCCGCTGGTGATATGCGTGCGCGGCTCGTAGACCGGGAACTCGGCATAGACCTGCCCCTGCGGCAGGCCGGCGCCGGTGACGACGACCGCGTCACGCGGGGCGGCGGCCCGGATCTCCCGCAGCGCCCGCGAGATGGTGGTCGGCCAGCCGGCATACGAGGCCGGCCCGTCCACCGCCGCCAGCCACGCCGCGCGCACGCGGCGCAGGTCGTCGTGCCAGGGCAGATCGCCCATCGCGCGGGGTCGCGGCAGGTGCGCCGCCACAGCCGCGCCCAGGTCTTCGAGGGCGGCGCGGGCGTCCCCGAGCAGGCCGACGGCGACCGGGTAGTTCTTGCCGATCTCCGCCCCGTCGATATCGATCTGGATCAGGGCGGCCGGCGGGATCGCGTAGGTGACGCCCGACCGGAACGAACACGAGGACCAGTCGGTGAACCGGCAGCCGACCGCGAGGATCACGTCGGCCGCCGCCGTGGTGGCGTTCGCGGACGTGCTCCCCTGGTCGCCCAGTTGGCCGGCGAACAGCGGGTGGTCCTCGGGGATCGCGCCCTTGCCCATCCACGTGGTGGCGACGGGCGCGCCCACGTGTTCCGCGAGGCGGACCAGGGCGTCCCACGCCTCCGCGAGGATGACGCCGCCCCCGGCCACGATCGCCGGCCGCCCCGCGCCGGCGAGCAGCGCCGCCGCCTGGAGCACGAGTTCCGGATCGGGGCGGGCCCGCCCGCCGGGGCGCCGGCGGTCGGGCGCCGGCGCTTCGAACTCCGCGTCCTCCGCCTGAAGGTCCATGGCCAGGTCGACCAGCACGGGGCCCGTGCGGCCCGTGGTCGCGGCGCTCCAGGCGCGGTCCAGGACGAAGGGCAGTTCGTCGAGGCGGGACGGCTGGAAGGACCGCACGGTGATCGGCTCCAGGACACGGGGGTTCTCCGAGAAGCGCCGGCGCTCGATCTCCTGGAGCACGGAGTGGCCGCGCATGTAGGTGTGGGTGGAGCCGTGCAGGACGAGCATGGGGATCGAGTCCACGAAGGCTGTCGCGACCCCCACCACGGTGTTCATGGCGCCGGGCCCGATGGACGTCGTCACGGCGAGCGGCCGGCCGCTCGCCCGCGCGTACCCATCCGCGAAGTGGGCGGCCGACTGCTCGTGCATCGGGAAGACGCAGCGGATGCCCGGCGCGTCGCACGCAGCGTCGAAGAGGTTCACGTTGCCGTGGCCCGGGATGCCGACCAGGTGGGGCACGCCCACGGCCTGCAGGAAGTCCATCACATACTGGGCCCCGCAGCGCCGCCGCCGGCCGTTCCAGGCGCGCAGCACCTCGGTGGTCGTCGTCGCCATCGCCGTCCCTCCGATCTGGGAACCCCGCGGCAGTGGGGCGACTGCGCCCGCCTCGCGCGGGCGCCCGTCGGGCCGCTCGACGCGGCGTGGGGGCGGCGCCGCGCACATCGGGCGCGCCACGGGGGCACCCGGCCGCCTCGGCTCATCCCGCGCCGTCCCGCCGTGGCCGGCCGCGGGCTCGGGCGCGGCCTGGACCAGCCCTTGCCTGCCGCCTCGAGGGTACGGGCGCTGCGGTTCGCCGATCGCGGCCGCGCCCCTGCACGGCGCGGGCGGGTATCGGGCGGTGAGCCGGCCCCGCCGCCTCCAGCCCCGTGGGCGCGCTTTGGCTGGGCGCCGGCGCAGGATTGCGCGGTTCCGCCTACGAATGGGCGTCCAACCCATGCACGCAGCCGCCGACAGCGGCGGCGTGTGGTGTGGCCATGGGGGGCGGAGGTGGCGGTGCCATGCAAGCCGAGAGCCGGGTGGGGGCCGGGCGCCGGTCCCGTGTCGGGGAGGGCCTGGGGTGCCGCGCCGGGCCGCGCGTGCGCCGGGGGGACGGCGGCCGGTCCCCGGGGCTGCCCACGGTGGCCGCCGCCGCGCTTGCGGGGCTGGCGCTGGCCGCCTGCGGTGGCGCCGGTGGTGCCGCCGCGGGCGGGGGTGCGGCCAACGTCGGCGGGAGCTCCGGGACGGCCCCCAAGGCCGCGAACCCCAATCCCCAGAGACCCGGCGCGCCGACGATCACGATCCATTTCTGCACGCCCAAGGCGGCCGCGAACGCCGCGGACCCCTGCTGGAAGGATGCCACGGCCACCCCGCTGACCAACGTGATGGCCGGGACCATGGCCACCGGCTTCTCCGGCACCTTCCAGGCCGTGTGGAATACGAAGAATCTGTTCATCCTCGAACAGATCAAGAACCCCGAGGGCTTCAATCCGTCCAATGCCAACACCACGGACCCCTGGGAATCGGATGCAATGGAAGTCTATCTCTCATCGGACAACGGAACAGACACCGGAATGAGCAGCAACGACACCCAGATCGACATCCCACTCGGCGCCCCCTCCTCCGTCTGGGTCTATACGAACCAGAGCGACAACGGGGTGCAGGGCTACGTGAAGAACGTCAGCGGCGGCTACGACGTGATGCTGACCATCCCGTGGGCCGACACGGGCGGGTCGGGCACCACGCCCGGCATCGGCCAGGTCATCGGCCTGGACCCGGCCGCCGACACCTACAGCAACGGCACGTCGCAGAACCAGAGCATCGCCTGGGGCAGCCCCGGCTCCAGCGAGCAGAACCCGTCCATCTGGGGCCAGGCGGTCCTGGCGCAGTGAGCAGGCGCGGGAAGGGAAGCCGGGCGACGGCGTGACAGCAGGGCGCGACGCGGCGGGGCGGCCGGAGTGGGCGCTGGCCGCCGCGGTGGCCGTGGCGGGATGGGCATCCGCGGCCTGTGGACCGGGAGGAGCCCGGTACGCCGCGGCGTCCGTGGCCGTGCCCCCGCCCGCGCTCGCCGCCTCCGACTGGTCGTTCCAGGGCGACACGCCCTGGAGCCAGCGGTACTCGCCGGTGACGGCCCTCACCCCCGCGGCCGCGGCGCAGCTGGTGCCGGCCTTCGCGGTGCCGCTCGGTCGGGCCGGCGTGTCGCAGGAGTCCTTTCCGTTGGAGGCCGGCGGGGTCCTGTACGTGGCGGCCACCGGCGACCAGGTGCTCGCCGTCGATGCCCGCACGGGCGCGGTCGTGTGGCGGTACGACCCCGGGGCCCTGCACCCTCCGCCGTGGGCCCCCGAGGTCACCCGCGGCGTCGGGCTGGGCGCGCGGCGCGTCTACCTCCTGACGGCCGATGACCGGCTCATCGCGTTGGATCGGGCGACCGGCCGCTTCCTTTACGGCGTCCCCGTCGCCGCTCCCGCCGCCGGCTACTTCGAGTCCATGGCCCCCCTCGACGCGGCCGGCACGGTCCTCGTGGGGAGCGCGGGCGGCGACGAGGGGGCCCGAGGGTTCATCGCGGCGTACGACGGTGCGACCGGCGCCCAGGAGTGGCGCTTCTACACGGTGCCCGCGGACGGGCAGGGATGGATGCCGGCCTCCGGCTTCCACGGGGGCGGGGTGGTGTGGACGACCCCGTCCTTCGATCCGGGCTCGGGCGAGATCTTCTTCGGTACCGGCAACCCTTCCCCGGACTACTACGGGCAGCAGAGGCCGGGGCCCGACCCCTACACGGACTCCGTCGTCGCCCTGTCCGTGGCCTCCGGGGCGCTTTCGTGGGCGGCGCAGGAGGTCCCCCACGACCTCTGGGACTACGACGCCGCCTCGCCGCCGGTGCTGTTCGACCTGGGCGCGCGCCTCACGGTCGGCGCGGCGGGCAAGGATGGGTACTGGTACGAGTGGGACGCGGCGACGGGCCGGCCGGTCGTCCCCCCTGTTGCGTTCGTCAAGCAGGACCACTCGCCGCCGGCGCCCGGCGGCACGGTGGAGTGGCCCGGTCCCGACGGCGGGGCCAACTACGGTCCGACGTCGTACGACCCGGCCCTGCACCTGGCGTTCGTGGCGGGCATCAACGGGGCGGAGATGCTGTATGGGGCGCCGGAGACCCACGCCCAGAACACGGTGGACCTGGGCACCGCCCAGGGCGGTGTGGCGGGCGGTGCCTGGACCGGGACGCTCACCGCGGTCGATGTGCGGGATGGGCAGGTCGCCTGGCAGATCGACACGGCGACGCCCCCGATCGGCGGTTCGTGCGTCACGGCCGGGGGCGCGGTGCTGTTCGGCCAGGAGAACGGGGACCTGGAGGCGGTCGCCGCGGCCACCGGCCAGGTCGTGTGGCGGCGGCAGCTCGGCGCCCCCATCGCGACCGCGCCGGTGGTTTACGAACTCGGGGGCCGGGTCTATGTGGCCGTGGTGACCGGGGGGGCCGCATCCCTGCAGTCCCTCTTTCCCAGTCCCGCCGCCGGGCAGCTCGTGGTGCTGCGGCTCGGCGCCGGAACGCGCTCCGGCACCGCGGCCTGAGCCCGGGGGCGGCGCAACGGCCGCCGCGGTACGGCTGTGCGGCCGCAAGCCCGTGGGGGGGTGCCACCCATCGACGACGTGCTCGTGCTGGGTGGGGGCATCGTCGGCGCCGCGGTCGCGCTGCACTGCGCGGAGCGGGGTCTCGCCGTGCGGGTGTTGGACCGCGCCGAGCGGGGGGGCGCGTCGACGGCGCGATCGATGGGGTATGTGGACGTCCTGGGGCCCTGCCCCCCCGCGTACCTCCGGGCCCGGCGGGAGGCCGTCGCCGAGACGGCGGCGTGGCTCGGTGAGGAAGGCCGTACCGCCGCCGGGTGGCAGGCGTGCGGCAGCCTGAACCCGGAGGCCGGGCGGGACGCGGTGCCCGTCCTGCTCGCAGGCGGCGTGCGGGCCGAGTGGTGGTCCGCGGCCCGGGTGGCGGAGGAGGAACCGGCGTTCCACGCGCCGGGCCCCGGGGCGGTCCACCTGCCGGACGATGCCTGCCTCGACCCCGTCCGGTATCTGGCGCTGACCCGGGCCGCCGCCCGCCGCGCCGGGGTGCGCTGGGAGCGGCGGGAGGCGGCGGGGGTGGCACGTGCCGCGGGCGGGGCGTGGTCCGCGGCCGGGCATGTCGCGCGCCGCGTGGTGGTGGCCGCCGGCGTGTGGTCGGGGGCGCTGCTGCCCGGGCTTGCGCTGGGCCCCGATCGCGGCACGGTGCTGGAGGTCGCCGGGCCGGCCGCGCCCCTGCTCCGCCGCTACACCCCCTCGCTGCGCGCCCTGCCGGACGGGCGCGTCTGGATCGGGGGGAGCCATGAGCCCGGCCGTGGGGAGATCGACGAGGCCTCCGCGGCGGCGGAGGAGCGGGCCGGCCGCCTTCTCGCCGCCGCCCTGCGGGAACTGCCGGCTCTGGCCGGCGCCGTCCGGCGCCGGCTTTGGGTGGGCATCCGGCCCATGCCCGCGGACGGCCTGCCCCTCGCCGGACCGTGGCGGGGGGCCCCCGGCCTGTTCGTCTGCGTGACCCACAGCGGGGTGACCATGGCGCAGTGGCTGGGCCGGCGGATGGCGGGCCTGCTCTGCGGCGATCCGGTCCCCGAACTGGCACCCTTCCGGCCGGACCGGTGAGCTCCGGCCGGAAGGGGCGGGGTGACGTGCTACTGCAGCGTGAGCACACCCCAGGTGTTCGGCACGTCGCCGCTGCCCACCAGCATGATCTGGCCCCAGGGCGAGCCGCTCGGGCCCGCGGCCGTCGCCAGCAGGGTGAAGGCGAGGGCCGCCCCCTTGCCGACGGTCCAGGGCACCGCCTGCAGCGACGACCACGGGATGGCCATGGTCATGACGTACCCGGTGCTGTTGGTCTTGATGGAGATGGGCCAGGTCGGATAGGTGTCGTCCTCCGTGTTGGAGTTGCTGTCGCCCGCCCGCAGCCAGATCTCGGGGGCGCCGCCGTTTCCGGTCGGGCCGCCCCAGACCGTGTAGTGGCCGTCCTCCGTGTAGGAGGCGGTACCGAAGTCGGTATTGGCGAAGAAGAGGCCCAGCGAGTTGCCGAGATACATGTTATTCGGCGCCGCGGGCTGATAGGTCGCTGGCAGGCCCTGCGAGGTCTGGACACGCTCCTCCGCCACATACAGGTTCTTCGCGTCCCACAGCAGGTGCACGGTGCTGGAGTTGAGGGGGGGGCTGGGCCACACCTTTCCGACCGCCTGCACCACGCTGCTGTCCGGCGAGATCACATACTTCGAGGCGGCCTTCCAGGACGCGTCGACGGCGCCCTTGAGCGCGGGCGCCGCTGCCGTGAACGGGGCGGTCAAGGCCGCCTGCGGGCTGCTCGCCGGGGGCGAGTAGTTCCCACTCGCCGGGGCCACCGGCTCCCCGCCGGCGGCCGACGCCGATCCGGACTTGGCAGGTCCCGACCCCGACGTCTTGCCCCCGTTCGCGCTCGGTCCGGTGCTGCCGCAGGCCGCCGCCAGCGGCAGGAGGCCGGCGCCCAGCACGGTGGCGGCCGCGCCGCGCAGCAACCTTCGCCTCGGGGTGGAGGCCTCCGCACCCACTGGCATGCCGCATCCATCTCCTTGTCCGGGCGGTGCAGACCCAGGCCCCGCCGGCTCCCACCCGGCGGCGACGGTTCCCGGATGCGTTGCTGTTCGTCGGGGCGGCAAGCGGTCCTGCTCGCCCGGCCTGCGGCGGGGCCGCGGCCTCAGACGGGCGCGTAGCGGTGCCCGGCCGTGTCGAAGCGCTCGCCCTCGAAGGCGCGCACGAGAGAGGTGTACACCCGCACGGCGATCGGGACGGGCCCCACGGCTGGCGGGTCCCGGCCGTCCCCGCGGCCGCCCGCCCCGAGGCCCAAGCGCTCCGGCGCGAGGTGGATGAGTCGGGGAGACCACAGGGCCGGTTCCCACGGACCACCGCCCACCGAGACCTCGCAGGCATCCTCGACGCCGGGCGGCAGCAGGAGTTCGCCCAGGGCCGACCCCCCGCTGCTCGCCTCCGGCGGCGGCGTCCACGTCCCGCGCCATTCGGCGATGCCGGCGAAATGCGGCAGGCCCGCGGCGTCCCAGTCGAGCGGCGGCGCGTCCGCGGGCCGGGGGACGAGCCGCGCCGGCCGCAGGGCAACGCCGAAGTCCCCGGCCAGGTACAGCGGGTTGCGGAGGCCGCCGTCGGCGCGGTCGGTCTCGACCTCCACGACGAGCCGGTTGCCGCCCCGGCGCACCGCCGCCGAGATGTCGGCCCCCAGCGTCCCGGGCACGTGACCGGCCGTCGGGCGGAGGTCGGCGGCCCGGAGCGAGGCGGCGCCGTTGACGGAGATCCGCCAGCTCCCCCCGAGCGAGTCCGGCTCGAGGACGAGGGCGACGGGGCCATCGTACGCCGACTCGAACAGGGTGGTGTACCGCAGGCGGAGGTGGGGCAGGGCGACGTGGGGGGCAAGTCCGAAGCGGGGGGCGATGCTGGGGCGCAGGCGCAGGCCCGCCTCGGCCAGCTGGTTGGCGACGGGCGCTGCGCGGACCGGGCGCGGGCCTTCCGGCGGGCCGCCGGCCCCGTCGTCCACCTCGAGGTCCCAGCCGCCGAGGCGGAGCACGTTGGGGCGGTCGGTGCGCACGGTCATCGGGCCGCGCAGCCGGATGGGCAGCGGGGCGCCGACGGTGCCCGGGGCCACGGCCGGTCCGGCGTCGGGCGGGCCCGCCGAGCACACCACGCACGCCTCGAAGGCGGCGAGCCTGCGCCGGTAGCCCTCCGGGGCGACCGCCAGGGCCGGCGGCAGGTCCGGGTCGAGGGAGACCTCGCGCAGGGCGACGCCGGGCTCCGGCTGCAGCGTCAGGTCCACGGGCTCTGCCGCTGTGTTGAGCACCATCCAGACCCGACGGCCGCCGCCCGCCCGTGCGGTCGCCCAGACCCCCGCTCCTGGGCCGCCGCCCACCGCGGCGATCCGCAGGCTGGGCGGCGCGGCCGCCACCAGCCGCTCGCCGAGCCCGGCGGGCGCCTCGCCCGCGGGCACGCGGATCACCGGCAGGCCCGCCTCTTCCGCCTGGCGCAGCCAGGATTCCAGGGCCGGCTCGGGCACCTGCATGGGCGGCACCAGGACGGCGGCCGCCCGCACGTCCCGGATGCACACCCGCGTGCCCCCGGCGTCCGCGGCGAGGCGGGCCGCCGTCAGGGCGTCGGTGTCGACCAACAGGAACTCGATGTGGCGCGCCATCAGGAGGTCGAGGAGCCGCTCGTACCCGCGGAGGTCGTCGCGGTCCGGCAGGCCCGCCGCGGGCTCGACCACCAGGAGCCGCGCCTCGATGTGGGTGCCCGCCAGCGCGCCCGTCAGGGCCTCCACGTGCGCCGCCAGGTGATGGAAGAGCGGCCAGAAGGGCATCTGGAAAAAGAACGAGGGCGGGGCGTCGTGCTTGCGCAGGGCGTGGGTGCTGTAGAAGAAGGCGTGGGGCACCAGGCGGTCGACGCCGAGCAGGACCAGACCGTCGGCGATGCGCTTGGCGTCCTGGAGGGTGGCGGCCCACCCCAGGCTGTGGTAGCACTCGCAGAGGGCGCCTTCCTTGCCGTACAGGTATGCCGCGGAGGCCGCGGCCCGGGCGTTGCCGCGGATGCGGGGCTGGAGCAGGTCCAGCGGCGCGCCCGCCTTGACGTGGCCGGCGTCGCATCCGGGAAGGTCCGTCCAGCGGAGCTGCGCGAGGCGGAGCACCGGCTTCTCTGCGGTGTACCGGAGGCCGTGCGCCCGGCACCACGCGGCGATCGGCGCTTCGAAGGCGGCGCAGAAGAGGTCGTAGCGCAGGTCCTGCACCGCCGCCGCCACCCGGAGGTGGTCCGGGTGGGCGGGCTCGTGGAGGGCGGGCAGCAGCGGGGCGAGGTCCTCGCCGTGGCGCGCGCGGTAGGCCTCCGGCAGGGCGGCGGACCAGCCCGGGGCGGTCTCGTCGGCGAAGATGGAAACCACCGCCGCGCCGAAGAGGTGTCCCAGCCGCGCGGCGTAGCGCTCGTGGGTCCGGCGCAGGAACTCGCGGACGGCCGCCGGATCGAGGACGTCCGCGAAGCGGCCCCAATACTTGTGGTCCTCGACCTGCGCCTGCACCGACACCGAGAGGCGGTGGGGTCCCGCCGGCAGGGTCGCCTCGAGCACCGGCACGGGGTCGCTGGCGAAATACCGCTTGCGGTTGTACGGGGTCAGTCCGACCTCGGCGAATGACTCCTCGCCGAGCACCGTGCCCACGTGCGCGAGCAGGTCGAGCGGCGCATCCCAGCGGACGGCGCCCCCGGCCTGCAGCGGGAAGGCGACGCAGGCGAGGACGCGGCCGCGCGGCAGCGGGAGCCGGACGGGACCGCCGTCGAGGTCGAACCGGCGCTGGACGAGGCGCGTGGCTTGGTACCGGGGTTCCCCGAGGACGACCTGGCCGCCGGCCACGCCGCTCGGGTAGGGGTATTCGTCGTACAGGTGAACGGCGAGGCCGGCGCGCGCCGCCTCGGCGACCGCCTCCTCGACCATGTCGAGGAAGGACTCGGAGAGGTACGGCTGGGCGAGGCCCTGCCGGGGGTGGATGTGGAAGCCCCGGATGCCCTGGGCCGCCATCTCGCGGACCTGGCGCCGGACCTCCTCCGCGGTCAGCCGGTCATTCCAGAACCAGAACGGATGGAAGCCCGGGCGATACGGCGACGGCTCGGGCGCCGAACCCCGGGCCGCGGGCCCGGGCGGCAGGTCGGGGACGGGCTCGTCCATCACGCGTGGAAACGCCTCCCACCGCCCAGGCCGGGCTTCCGCCGCCCACGGCCCGTGCTCCCGGGCATTGCGGCCGCCCTCCCCCGGCACCTGCCGCGCCCCGTCGCGCCCCCTCGCCGCGGTGTCCCGCCCAAACCCCACGCCCGGCCCGCCGCCGCCTGATTTTGACTAACCTTGACCTTTGACGCTGCCTCGGTTATCCTTGGGCTTGGCGCGGCGGTGCGGCTTCCGGCGGCCGTCCGCGGTGAAGCGATGCGGTCGGAGGTGTGGGCGATGTCGGTGGTGCGGTGGGATCCGTGGGCGGAGGTCGGCGACCTGCAGCGTGCGGTGGCGCGGACCCTCGGCGCGCAGTCCGGCTCCGGGCCCCGCGTCCCGGGCTTTCCGGTGGACGTCTACGAGACGCCGCAGGAGCTGGTCGTTCGGGCGGACCTTCCCGGCGTCCGCCCCGAGGATATCCGCGTGGAGCACCATGACGGCGAGGTCTTCATTCAGACCACGCGGCGCGTGGATGCGCCCGATGGGGCCACATGGCTGTTCCGCCAGACGGCCGGAGGCGAGGTCGCGCGGGCGTTCGCGCTGGGCGTTCCCGTGGACTTCGCCGCCGCCCGGGCGACGTACGACGCAGGCGTTCTGGAGCTGCGGCTGCCCAAGGCCGAGGAAGCCCGCCCGAAGGCGATCCCGGTGCGGGCAGCACGTGGCGCCGGGGCCGCAGAACCCGCGCCCGCGGCCATCCCGGTGCCTGGGGCCTGAACCAAGGGGATCCCGCCGCCCCGGAGGCGGGGGACGGTCCCGCGCCCTCCGCCTCCGGCCTCTCACCCCTCCCGTGCGGCAGGAGAACCTGCGTTGCGCTGGAAAGGGAACGCCGCCCATGCCGTGATCGTCGGCGGCCGCGCCGGCGGTACGGCGTGGAACGGGGCGGTGTGCGGTGACGCTCGAACAGTTCGTCGATCGGGTGTTGCGCGAGGGTGCCGGGGAGGGCGAACTGCGCCACCGCCTGCTGGCCGCCCGGCCGGCCCGTATGCGACCCCTGCCCGCCACCCTGGACGGGCGGCTGCGCGCCGCCCTGGCTGCCCGCGGGATCCCGCAGCTTTACAGCCACCAAGCGGAGGCCTACGACGCCGCGCGCGCCGGGCGGGACTGCGTCGTGGTCACCCCGACGGCCTCCGGCAAGACCCTCTGCTACAACCTGCCCGTGCTGGACCGCCTGCTGGGCGACCCGGGGGCCCGGGCCCTGTACCTGTACCCCACCAAGGCCTTGGCCCAGGACCAGCGGGCCGAGTTGGCGGCCCTCCTCGGCGAGCTGGCCCCCGAGGTCCCCTGCCACACGTACGACGGCGACACCCCCGCCGGGGTCCGCACCGCGGTGCGCGAGGCCGGCCGGATCGTGCTCACCAATCCGGACATGCTGCACGCCGCGATCCTGCCGCACCATGCCCGCTGGGTGCGGCTGTTCGAGAACCTGCGGTTCGTCGTGGTCGACGAACTGCACACCTACCGGGGGGTCTTCGGCAGCCACCTCGCGAACGTGCTGCGCCGCCTGCAGCGCGTCTGCGCCTTCCACGGCACCCGGCCGGTGTTCGTCTGCGCCAGCGCCACCATCCGCAACCCCGCGGACCTCGGACGCCTCCTCCTCGGGCGCGACGTGCACCTGATCGACGACAACGGCGCTCCGTCCGGCGAACGCCACTTTTTCTTTTACAACCCGCCGGTCGTGCACCCGGCCCTCGGCGTGCGGCGCGGCAGCCTCGGCGAGTCGGTGGCCTGGGCGCGGCGCCTGCTCGCCAGCGACATCTCGACGATCGTCTTCTCGCGGGGCCGGCTGCAGGTGGAGTTGATCCTCAGCCACCTGCAGCGATCCCTCGACCCCGACCGCGCGGCGCGCGTGCGCGGCTACCGCGGCGGGTACCTGCCGCGGGAGCGGCGCGCGATCGAGCGCGGTCTGCGCGCAGGGGACGTACGGGGCGTGGTGAGCACCAACGCGCTGGAACTGGGCGTGGACATCGGCACGCTTGAGGCCGCCGTGCTCAACGGCTACCCGGGGAGCGTCGCCAGCACGTGGCAGCAGGCCGGCCGCGCCGGACGGCGCGGGGGGCCGTCGCTCGTGGTGCTGGTCGCGGGCAACGCGCCGCTGGACCAATACGTCGCGACGAACCCCGACTATCTGCTCGGGCAGGATCCCGAGGCCGGTTTCGTCAACCCGGAGAACCTCTATGTGCTGATGAACCACCTGAAATGCGCCGCATTCGAACTCCCCTTTCGCGACGGCGAGGGGTTCGGTCCCGGCCCCACGGGCGACATGCTGGCCTTCCTCGCGGAGGAACGCGTGCTGCGCCAGGCTGGGGGCGCCTTCCATTGGATGACCGACCGCTTTCCGGCCAGCGACGTCAGCCTGCGCGGCGGCGACGGCAACGTGGTGATCATCGATCGCACCCGGGCCGCCAGTCCGCGCGTGATCGGGGAGATCGACCGCTGGTCGGCCATGCTCACGGTCTACGAGGAGGCCATCTACCTGCACGAGGGCGTCCAATATCAGGTGGAGGCGTACGACGAGCCGCAGGGCAAGGCCTACGTTCGCGAGGTGCAGGCCGATTACTACACGGACGCCGACCTCGCGGTCGCCCTCCAGGTGCTGGACGTCGTGCGGGCAGATGGAGGATCGCCCGGGCCCATCCCGGAGGCGGTCGGTGGCGCTGGGGTCGTCCGCCGGACCGTGGCGCTGGGGCTCGGCGCGGCGGGCGAAGCCTCGCCCGGACCGGATGAAGACTCGGCGCCGGACGCCACGGGCCTCCCGCCGGAGGGCCTGCCGGGGGTGAGGCCGGGGATGCCCCGCGGCCGCGCCTGGGGGGAGGTCCTCGTCGCGGCCAAGGCGACGATCTTCAAGAAGTTGAAGCTGGAGACCAACGAGAATCTGGGCTGGGGCCGCATCCAGCTCCCCGAGCGCGAGCTGCACACCACGGCCTACTGGATCACATTCCCTGGGGACCTCGAGGCCCGGCTGGGGCGGGCGGCGCTGGGGGGAGCGCTCTCCGGCCTGGCGCGGGCCCTGGGGTCGCTCGCCCCCCTGTATCTGCTGTGCGACGCCGCGGACGTGCAGGCGCTGCCGCAGGTGCGCGGCCCGTTCACGGGCGCCCCGACCATCTTCCTCTGGGAGACGCACCCGGGAGGGGTCGGCCTCGCGGAGAAGGCCTTCGACGCCCACGACGACCTGCTCGCGGCGGCGCGGCAGCGCATCGCGGGCTGCCCGTGCGCCGACGGCTGCCCGTCGTGCGTGGGCCCGGGCGGCGGGGCCAAGGCTGGGGCGCTGGCCCTCCTCGGGGACCGCCCGTGAGCGCGGACCTGCGGGCGAGGTTCGAGGGGTTTCGCGCGCGCGCCGGCGCGGCGGGGCCCGTGCCGGATGCCCCGCCCGCGGGCGGTCCGGCCGCCCCCCCGCGCCCGCTGCCCGGCGGGGTCTGGGCGACCGTCGAGACGCCGGACGGGCCGGTCCCGGTGCGGGACGACCATCGCGCGCTGCCGTTCGTTTCTCAGCTGCGCGGGCCCTGGCCCTCGAGGATCGCCGCCTGCGACCTCGGCCCCGTGGAAGGCTGGCGCTGGGTGGACCTGGAGACCACGGGCCTCGCGGGCGCCCGCGCCTTCCTCGCCGCGGTCGGACGGGTGGAGGGGGACGGGCTCGCGTTGCGGCAATACCTCCTCGAGGACCTGGACCGCGAGCCCGCCTTCCTGACGGCCGTCTCCGCCGACCTGGCCGGGGGCGGCGCGTTCGTGAGCTACAACGGGCGGTCCTTCGACCTCCCGCTCCTGCGCGACCGCCTCCACCTCGCCCGGCTGCCCGAGCTGCCGAACCCGCCTCACTGGGACGTGCTGCACGCCGCGCGGCGGCTCTGGGGGGAGGGCGCGGGCGGAGCGAGCCTGCGGGTGCTGCAGGCCGAGGTGCTCGGCGCGCCCAGGTCCGGCGACGTCCCGGGCGAGTGGATCCCGGCGCTCTACCGGGAGTGGCTGGAGGGTGACGGGCAGGCCCTGGACGGGGTCTGCGCCCACAACCGGGAGGACCTCTTCGCCCTCGGCGAGTTGGCGGCGCGACTGGCGGCGGCTCTCGCCGACGGCGTCCGGCCCGGCATGCCGGCCCCGGTGCTGCGGGGGCTCGCCCGCGCCTACGAGCGCGCCGGCGATCCCGAGCGGGCCATCGCGGGGCACCTGGCCCGGGGCGGCCGCGAGGCGAGCCTGGAGGCCGCCCGGCTGCTCAAGCGGCTGGGTCGGGCCAGCGAGGCCGCGCCCCTCTGGGACGCCGCGAGGGCGGGGCCGATCCCGTCGGTGGAGGCCGCCATCGAACTGGCCAAGGATCTGGAACATCGCCGGCGCGATCCGGGGGCGGCCCTGCGCGTCGTCCGCGAGACGCTGCGCGGCAGCCCATGGATCGGCGAGGCGTCGCGCCGGGCCCTGGAGCAGCGCCTGCGGCGGCTCTGCCGCAAGACGGGCGAGCCGTGGGACGGTCCGGCGCAGGGGTGACCCGGGGAGGTGGCGCCCGTCGCCCGCGCCAAGGTTCGGCGCTCCGAGGCGCAGGTCCGCGCAGCCAGCGACCAGATCGGCGAGGCGGGCCGGGGACGCCGCGGGGGGACGGGCTCCTCGCGGCGCTGAGCCGGGGGGCCTCGCCGCTTGGTCGCGAGGCCGCGGCCCGCTGGGTGGCCCGGGTCGCCGAGGCCCGGGATCCCTGGCCGGGGGCCGTCGCGCCCGTGCTGCTGGCCGCCATGGCCACGGCGGCGCGGGGCGGCCGGCCGCGCCTCCCGGCGCTGCCCGACCCGGCCGCCGGCATCGTGCTGGCCCTCCGGCTGCGGGACGATCGCGAGGCGGGCGACGTGCGCGCCGCGTGCGGGGGCGGCCCGCTGTCCCCGGAATGCCCGCGCGCCCCGGAATCGGTCCGGCCGCTCCTGGAGGCGCAGGACCCCGTCGTCGCGGCCCGGACCCTGACCCTGGCCGCGGCGCGGACGCCCGAGGCCCGAGATGCCCTGGCGGCGCTGCCGGGCGGCGGAGGCGACCGTTCGCCGGGCCCGGCGCCCCGCCGGGACCGCCGCGCAGGGGCTGGGCGGCCGTTGACGAAGATCGCTGGGCCGCGACCGGGATGGCCGCTGGCGGACGATCGTCTTCGGAGGTGGCTCAAGGCTTTGAGCGCGTGCGTGTTGGATGTGGAGCTCCGACCGCAGTCCGGCCGGCCCGGGGACCGGGTGGCCGTCACCGTCCGGGCCAACAACCCCGCGGACGTGTCGGCGATGCGCGTCGCCGTCGTCGGGTACGGGTTCGAGGAGAGCCTGGCCCGTCGGGGTGCGGAGTGGACGGCCGAAACCACCGTGCCCTACGAGGCCGGTCCCGGCGAGTACATGCTCGACGTCTACGCCGTCGATGCGGCCGGCAACCGGTTGGGGACGGCGCGCAGCACCTTCCGCGTCCTCAACTGACCCGCGGGAGGCGGGCCGGAACGGCAGCGGGGCGCCGTCGCCATCCGCGCGGCGTCCCGCTGCCTCTGGCATCAACCGCCCTGGTACGCCCGCTGCAGCGAACCCAGGGTTTGCAGCAACTGGGCTGCGGCTGCCGACACCGCCGACAGGGGCGTCGTGGACGGAGCGCCCCCGCCGCCTCCGCCCGATGGGGCGGCCGGTGCGGACGACGACGCAGTCCCCGTGGTGCCGGCCGACGACCCGGAACGGCTGGTCGCGGGCGCGGAAGCCGATGCGCTGCTGCGTGCGGCGCTCCCGCCCGGGGCGAGGCCCGACGCGGCGGTGATGGAGGTCCCGGCGGACGATGAGGACGCGGTGGACGCCGCCGTCGGGAGCGGGACGGAGGCCGGGCGCGCCACGCCGGCTCCCCCGAGGACGCCGCTGATCGCGGTGCCCAGCGCCGCCAGCTCCTGGTCGACGGCCGTGGCGTCGGTGGCGTCCGTCCGCCGTGCGCTGGCGCGGATGAAGGCCCATTGGGTGCCCGCGGTGCGGGCCTCGGTCCAGAGCGGCGCCGTCCGCCCGGCGCGGACGTCGAGTTGCATCGCGCGGGCAAGGAACTGCATCTCCGCCAACTGCGGCGGCGCGGGCGAGGAATAGAGCACCAGCAGGTCCGGCACGTAGCCCGTCAGGCGGTTGGCGGCGACCTGCGTGCCGCGGACGGAGAGCGCGTCGGCCTGGGCCGTCACGGCGGCCACCGCCGAGTCCAGCGCGTCGAGGAGGCCCGGGCTGGCGCCCCGCGCCGCGGCGGCGGGCCGCAGCGCCGACCAGGCCTGCTGGACGGCGGAGAGCTGGGCCGAGACGCCGCTCCAGTCCTTTGTCCCGGCGCTGGCGATCATGGCGCTCGCGTCCGCAGCGAGGTTCTGCAGCGCCGCGGGGGGCGCGGAGCCCGGGGTCGGGGCCGGCTGCTGGCGGGCC
>JAJYVV010000231.1 GCA_021791815.1 Bacillota bacterium
CACGGGTCGCACCGCGCCAGCGGCGCTGCCCGTCGTGGCGGGCGGTCCCCACGGGCGCGCACCTCCCCTGTCGGTATCGGGCGGCCCGGGCCCGGCGTTGAGCGGGCCCCCGCGCCGCCGGGCGGGGAGCGGCAGGCCCCGGGGGCCCGCCGGTCGTATCGCGCCGGGCGGGGTTGCCGGCTCCCGGCCGCGGGGGCCCGGCGCGGAGGGGGTGGCACCCATCGCCTGCGGCGGCGGCGCGGCTGCGCGGGGCCTCCCTTCGCGGCAGGCCGCGCTCCGGGCGCTGGCGGACGAGCGGTTCGACCTCCTGATCGTCGGCGGCGGCGCCGCGGGCACCGGGCTCGCGCTGGCCGCGGCCGCCGTCGGCCTGCGCACCGCCCTCGTCGAGCGGGACGACTTCGGGTCGGGCACCTCGAGCCGCTCGACCAAGTTGCTCCACGGCGGCGTGCGCTACCTGGAACGCGCCGTGCGCCGCCTGGACGCGGCGGAGTTCGCGCTGGTGCGCGAGGGTCTGGCCGAGCGGGCGGCGGTCTTCCGGGCGGCGCCCCACCTGGCGCGCCGCCTCGCCATCCTCACCCCGTGCCCGGATGCCGCGGCGCTCGGCTACTACGCCGCGGGCCTCGGCTTCTACGACATGCTGGCCGGCAGCCGCCGCCTGGGGCCGACCCGGGTCCTCGGCGCCTCCGCCACGCGCAAGGCGTTCCCGGCCCTCGCCCCGGGAGGCCTCCGCGGCGGCGTGGTCTATTACGACGGCCAGTTCGACGACGCGCGCCTCGCCGCGCTCCTCGCCGTGAGCGCGGCGGAGCGCGGCGCGTCGGTCGCCAACCACGTGGAGGTGCGCGGGCTCGCGCGCGACGGCGCGGGCCGGGTGACCGGGGCCCTGGTGCGCGACGGCATGGCCGGCTCCACCTGGACCGTGCGGGCGCGCGCGGTGGTCAACGCCGCCGGACCGTTCGCCGCCGACGTCGCGGCGCTGGACGGGCAGGCCGCCGGCACGGGCCTGCAGGTCAGCAGCGGGGTCCACGTGGTGTGCCGCGGCGGCGTGTGCCCCCCGGACACGGGGCTGCTCATCCCGCGCACCAACGACGGCCGCGTGCTCTTCGTCCTGCCATGGCTCGGCCACACCCTGATCGGGACCACGGACAGGCCCGCCGCGCCGGCGCGCCACCCGGACGTGCCGGAGCGCGACGTCGGCTACCTCCTGGACCACACGGCCCGGTACCTCGGCGCCCCCCTGGGGCCCGCCGACGTCCGGTCGTCCTGGTGCGGGCTCCGGCCGCTGCTCCGCCCGGGCGGTTCGGGCGCCGCGACCGCGGACCTCTCCAGGCGGCACGCCGTGGTCGAGAGCGCCTCGGGACTGCTCACGATCGTCGGCGGCAAGTGGACGACGTACCGCCGCATCGCCGCCGACGCCCTGGCCGCGCTGGCCCGCCGGCCCGGGTGGCCCGACGTGTCCGGCGCCCTGGCGGACCTCCCCGTCGCCGGCGGCGCGGGGTATACGGAGGGCACGGCCCGGGCCGACCGCGATCGCTGCGGGCTCCCCGCCGAGACGGCCATCCACCTGCAGCAGCGCTACGGCACGCGCATGCCGGAGGTGGCCGCGCTGGTGACGGCCGGCCGCGGGGACCGTCTCGCGGAGGGCTTTCCCTACCTCGAGGCGGAGGTGCTCTGGGCGGTGCGGCGCGAGATGGCCGCGCGGCTCATGGACGTTCTCGCCCGGCGCACGCGGCTGGCCTTCCTGGACCGCGCGGCGGCCATCCGGGCCGCGCCCCGCGTGGCGGCCCTGATGGCCGCCGAACTCGGCTGGGACGCCGCGCGCCGCGGCGCGGAGGAGGCCGAGGCCGGGGAGCGCCTGCGCGGCAGCCTCTGAAGTGGTGTCAGCGGTGGCCCGTCTTGCCTGCCCGTCCCGGACAACCGCCCTTGGCGCCGGTTCTGCCGGGGATGCGGGCGAAAAGCCCGCCAGAACGGCGGGTTGCCCACCATGGCGGGGGAAAGCGCCGGCGATCGCCGATCCCCGTCCCGCCCTGTGCCCTCAAGGCGCCGGTTCGTTCATCAGGAGCTTCGCCACCTGCGGCATGTCCTTGTCTCCGCGGCCCGACACGCCCACGACGACCAGCGCGCCCTCCGGAAGGCCGGCGACGATCCGCTCCAGCGCGCCCACGGCGTGCGCGGACTCCAGCGCGGGGATGATGCCCTCCGTCTGGCCGAGCAGCCGCATCCCCTCGAGCGCCTCGGCGTCCGTGCACGCCAGGTACGTGGCGCGGCCGGTGTCCCGGAGGTGGCTGTGCTCGGGTCCCACCCCGGGATAGTCCAGGCCGGCCGAGATCGAGTGGGCGTTCAGGACCTGGCCGTCCTCGTCCTGCAGGACGTAGGAGAGGCTGCCGTGGAGGACGCCCGGCCGCCCGGCGGTGAGGCTCGCGGCGTGCTCCCCCGTCTCCAGCCCGCGTCCCGCCGCCTCGACCCCGAAGAGCCGCACGCCGCGGTCCGCGAGGAACGGGGCGAAGAGGCCGATCGCGTTGCTGCCGCCGCCCACGCACGCCACCGCGGCGTCGGGCAGCCGGCCCTCGGCCTGCAGCACCTGGCGCCGCGCCTCACGGCCAATCACGGCCTGGAACTCGCGCACGAGCCACGGGTAGGGGTGCATGCCGGCCGCGGTGCCGAGGATGTAATGGGTGGTCTCGACGTTGGTCACCCAATCGCGGATGGCCTCGTTCAGCGCGTCCTTGAGGGTGCGCGTCCCCGCGGAGACCGGCGCCACCTCGGTGCCGAGGAGCCGCATGCGGAAGACGTTGAGCGCCTGGCGCTCCATGTCCTCCTCCCCCATATACACCCGGCAGCGCAGGCCGAAGAGCGCCGCGACGGTGGCGCACGCCACCCCGTGCTGCCCAGCGCCCGTCTCCGCGATCACCCGCTTCTTGCCCATCCGCAGGCACAGCAACGCCTGCCCGACGGCGTTGTTGATCTTGTGCGCGCCCGTGTGGCAGAGGTCCTCGCGCTTGAGGTAGACGCGCACCCCGCGCCCCAGCCGCTGCGACAGCCGCTCCGCGTGCCACAGCGGCGTCGGCCGGCCGACGTAGTCGCGAAGCAGCCGCTCCAGTTCGGCATGGAACGAGGGGTCCGCCAGGGCGCCGCGGAACGCCGCCTCCAGTTCCGCGAGCGCCGGCATCACGGTCTCCGGCACATACTGCCCCCCGTACGGCCCGAACCTGCCGTGCGCGTCAGGGCCTTCCGCCCCCTCGACCCTCTCCGCCGGCCGCATCCCGCCACCTCCGTGCCTCGGCGCAGAAGCGCGCGATCTTCTCCGGGTCCTTGCGCCCGCCGGTCTCCACCCCGGAGGAGACGTCGACGCCGTCGGGCCGCGCGGCCGCGCACGCCGCGGCCACCGTCTCGGGGGTGAGGCCCCCGGAGAGGATGAACGGGCGCGAGGGCCGCCGGGCCATGGCCCGCGCCCAGTCCCAGGCCCGCCCCGTCCCGCCGCCCGCCGCCGCGCCGGGTTCCAGGTGGAGAAAGTCGCAGGCGCCGGGCTCGGGGCCCTCCAGATCCCAGGCCCGGATCACGAGCAGGCGGTCCCGCAGGCGCCGCACGGCCTCCTCGGCCACGTCCCCGTGCACCTGCACGCCGTCCAGCGCCAGGTTGGCCGCCGCGGCGGCGATCTCCGCGGCCGGCTGGCCCAGGAAGATGCCGATCGCCTGCAGTCCCGCGGGCGCCGCCTCCCGGATGCGCCGCGCCCCGTCGAGGGTGAGGGTGCGGCGGAAGCCCGGCGCGAGCACGAGCCCGAAGGCGTCCGCGCCCGCGCCACCCGCGGCGGCGGCGTCCTCCGGCGCCCGGCACCCGCAGATCTTGATCCACAGGCGGCGCGGCCGCTCCGGGCTCCGCGCCTCCGCGCCGGCCCCGGGGCCGCGCGTGTGGCCGTTGGGCCGGTGGGCGCCTTCCCCGCTCACGCCGCGGCCTCCACGAGGGCCCGCACCGCGCGCTCGGGGTCGGTGGCCCGCACGAGCGACTCCCCCACCAGCACCGCGGACACCCCCGCCGCCGCCAGCCCGCGGAGATCCTCCGGTGTCCGGATCCCGCTGAGGGCGGCCACGGTTCGGCCCGCCGCCCGCGGGGCGAGCCGGGCCGCCGTGCCCGGGTCGAGGGCGAAGGTGCGCAGGTCCCGATTGTTGATCCCGATCGCCGCCGCCCGGGTCCCCAGGGCGATCTCCATCTCCTCGGCCGTGTGCACCTCGACGAACGGCGTGATCCCCAGATCGAGCGCCAGGTCGACGTGGGCGCCGGTGTCCCGCCCCAGGACGACGACGAGGAGCAGCACCGCGTCCGCGCCGAGCAGGGCCGTCTCGGCCACCTGCCAGGGGTCGACGACGAAGTCCTTGCGCAGGGTCGGCAGCCCGGACGCGCGCCGCGCGCGCGCGAGGTCGTCGGGCCGCGCCGAGAAGAAGTCGGGTTCCGTGAGCACCGACAGGGCCGCGGCGCCGCCCCGGGCGTAGGCGGCCGCGAGGCCCTCCGGGTCCAGGCCCGGCTGCAGCGGCCCGGCGGAGGGCGAGGCGCGCTTGACCTCCGCCATCACCGCGACGCGCCCGGGCGCGGCGGAGCGGAGGGCGGGTTCGAACGGCCGCACCCCGCGCGCCGAGCCGGCCGCCGCCCGCAGCAGGGCGGCCAGGGGCCGCTCCGCC
>JAJYVV010000232.1 GCA_021791815.1 Bacillota bacterium
CGTTTTCCGGATCGGGGCGGTGATCGCGGGCGAGGTCCAGTTCCAAGGCCGCTGCGCGCGTCTGGAGTTCGGCGCGTTCCGTCCGCAGGGCGCCCATCCTCTCCCCCACGTCGGAACCCGACAGCCAGCCTTGCTCGACCGAGTGCAGCAGCCGCCGAACCCGCTCGTCGCAGGCCGCCATCGCACGCCGGGCCGCGTCAAGTTGCCGCGCCGACCCGTCGACCGATGGCGCAGCGGCGTCGTCGATGGCCGCGCGCGCATGGGCTTCGTCGGCGCCCACCTCGCCAAGAGCGCGGAGCACCGCGGCCTCGACCTTCTCGACCGGCTGCCAGCCGAAGGCGCAGTCCGGATTCTGCCCTGAGAAGCGGTTGCGGCAGACGTAGTAGCGGCGGCGTATGCCGTTCGCCCATTTCTGCTGCTTGCCCCGGAGCCGGCCACCGCAGTGACCGCAATACGCCGTTCCGGTCAAGGCATAGTCCGTTTCGTCACCGGATGTCGGGCGTCCGCCCGTGCGGCGCGCCTCGATCCCACGCTGAGCGCGTGCGAAGAGGGCTTCGGAGATCAGCGGCTCGTGCGCGGCCGCTATCCACCCGCCCTGGTGGCGCCGTTGGCCGAGGTAGGCGCGGTTGCCAAGGATCAGGCGCACGGTGCTCCTGTGCCAACCGCTCCGTCCGTGGGACGCGGGTATTCCGTGCCCCGCCAGCCAGGAAGCGATGGCCGCGATACCGCGGCCGTCGACCGCGTCGGCCGCCATTTCGAAGACTCGAGAGACCCACGGGGCGAGGGCTGGATCCGGTTCCAAGACGCCATCGGCGCGGTAGCGATAGCCCCAGGGGGCCGAGCCGGACCACAGGCCGTTTCGCGAGCGCTGGGTGAGCCCCATGCGGGTGCGCTCCATGATCGTCTCGCGTTCGAGTTGGGCAAAGACGGCGAGCATTCCAACCATGGCCAGCCCCGCCGCGGACGTGGTGTCGAACGGCTCGGTCACGGACTTGAAGCCCACGCCCGCCGGCGCGAGCACGTCCTGGATCAGGTGCATGACATCGGCCTGCCGGCGCGAGAGCCGATCCAAGCGCCAGACGAGAACGACATCGATTCGGGCGGCTCCAGTGTCCGCCAGAAGTCGGCGTAGTTGGGGGCGCTTGAGGTCTTTGGCCGAATAGCCTTCGTCGCCGTATACACCGACGAGGTCCCAGCATTGGGAGTCGGCGTAGGCGCCGCAGACCCGCTCCTGAGCCTGGAGGGAGAAGCCGCCCCTGGCCTGCTCCTCCGTGGAAACACGGAGGTAGATGGCGGCGCGCTTGGGGCGGTCATCCGGGTCCGCGTTCCGCGCCGTCTCGCGCCTCCGCTGCGCCCCCGTGTTTGATCGCCTCCAGCCGGTCCACGATCTTCAGCAGCGCATCGGCGTGGCCTGCGACCGCCGGCAGGGGCATGGACCGCATGCCCTGCAGCGCACGCCGGTACGTCAGGATGTCGGCGTCGCTCAGGGTTCGAGCGCTTTCGATGGCGCCCTGGGCGATGGGGAAGGCGACGTGGACGTAGTCCCGGGTTACCGGCCGCTTCCTGTTCATCCTCACACTCCCGCCGTGCCGCCGTGATGCCGGACAGGCGCCGGAGAGCCCCGCGGGGCCGCCGGCGCATGGCAGACTATGCGGGGCCGCCCGCGCTCTTGCCCAATGGTTGGACCGGCCAGTGGCTGCAGGAGCGCGGGCCCGCGCACGACCGGCCGAAGGCACGGCTGCGGACGGGGGGCGCCCGCCGGCAGCGCCGGGGCCGACCGGCGCCTGCACGCGAGCTGTGACGCCGGGCCCGGCTGCCGCGACCATCTCGAGCTCACGACTGCGCAGGGCGGAGAAGCCCTGCGACGCATGCCACTCGCCTCCGGCGACGTGCGAATGGCCGACCGCTGGCCGTCGAGTCCCATGGGGGCCTCGCGTCCGAGTGGTCGCGGCTGGCGAGTCCGGGGGCGGCCACTGCAGCGGCGCGCGACAGGGCCATCCGCGCTGCGAAGCCCAAAGGCAGGCAGGGGCATCCGCTGACGATGGTATTTGCGTCCCATATATTGCGGTGGAGACCACGGATGCGCGGCAGGCCGTGGAGCTGGAGCTCCTGCGCCGGCAGCCTGGGATGGCGTTCAAGCGGCTGAAGAGCATCCTCAAGCTGGATGGGGTCCGTCCCCAGGACCCTGACGTTGCACGAACCGTCCGGCAAGGTTCTCGGGACATGGATCATCGACGAAATGACCGCAAGCGCCCAGGTTTCCCCCCGGTGCTTCATTCGCTCAAGGGCCCCTTGCCCGTGGAGGCTTCACACGCTCTGGGGGGAAGCACGGGGCAGCGCCATCGGAGCGCCCGTGGGCATCGGCCGCATCCACGACGCCCTGGCGGACGCCTTCTTCCCACCCTGGGGCAGGGACGGGCGGTGACGCGGGGCGACGACCACCGACCCCGTCCCCTCAGGAGCCGCCATGCTCCTCGTCCGTTGGCGTCACGATCGCCTCGCACTGCTCGAGCCACTCGGCGACCCGGGCGGACCCGGTGCCCAGAAACCACTTCAGGCTCTCCCACTTGTAGTCGAGGTAGCTGTGGGAGAGGATATTGCGCAGCTGGGCGAGGCGAACGAACTCCTCGGTCGTACCCGGACGGGCCAGCCCGACCCCGCCCAGCGCGCCGAGGACCTCCCGATATGTGGCCGGCACGTCCGAACCGCTGGCGGACAGCAGGATCTTCGCGACGTCGATGACCGCATTGGCGATGTTCTCGGCCATGCGCTCGACGTTGCGACGGGCCTTACGATCCTGCTGATAGGTGATCCAGTCCAGCGCACTGTATTCCGCAAGATCCGCCAATTCACCACGGGCGAATTCGATCCGCACCGCCACCGCAGACCGTTGGGAGGCCGTCATTTTCACCGAGGGAACGCCTCCCGGTGCCGGCGGCGCTCGAGCAGGAACGACCCGAGGAATTCGCCCCAGTCCTCGGCCTCGCGCGACACCTGCAGCACCCACTCCAGCTGGGCGCGCTCGTCCCGCGTCAGGACGGGGATACCGTGCACGGCATCCAGCACAACCAGGGGCGAAGCCCGGTCCAAAACGAGGAGGTCGATGGGCAGACCGGTTCGCCCCTCGATGCACGCGGCCAGGTCCGCGAAGCGCTCGAAGGTGCAATCACCGTCCATCCATACGCCGACGTCGACGTCCGAGTCCTGCCGGGCCCGCCCCGCAGCGGTGGAACCAAACAGCCACGCGGAACGCACGTCGTTTTCGGGGAGAAGCGCGGCGCCCAGCGACGCCGCGATCTCCCGCGGAGCTAGTGCAGGCCGCGCCACACCCATCGCTCCCCCGCCCGCGGTCAGCGCCGCAGCATGGATGGATGGTAGACCGCGAGCCAAACCGTTGGCAACTCGGCTCCCGCGCACCTTCCGCTCCGGCAGGTCACCCGCCGCCAGGCACGAGCGGAACCCGTCAAGCGGCTGGAGTTCCTTCAGCCGGCTGCGAATACCACGTTCACCCACCGTGGGTTCTCGTATGCGGGACGATGCATCCACACCCGCGGGAGGGCTGCCGCTGCCGCGGTCCGCGTTCAGGGTGCGCCGCCCACGCCTCGCGCCCCATCGCGCGGTCCCGCGGCGGCGTCTCGAGTCCGCCCGGGCCGGCCGGGAGGCGGCCCCCGCCTGCGAACGGGAGCCGTGTGGTCCTCCCCGTGTTGGGGATGTCCCAATGTTTGTGGGGTTTGGAGAGAAGAGAGATCTGACGTTCTATAGAATAGCACTCATGTTCCCGATTGTCAACCCCTCTACCGAGATAAATTTGAAGAATGGCACGCTCAACTAAAGGTGTCAGAGCAGATGTTCATCACATCTTGCGTCCACCACAGCGGTCGCCGGTCTCTGCTATTTGTGGGAGTCGCGGGCCCTGGTTCTCTCCTCGCCTGCCCCGCGTTCGATGGATCTCCTCGGGTCAGATCGCCAGCTGCATCGCCACGGTGCGCTCGCGTAGTTGGTGCTCCAGGCTTTTGGCTAATTCGGCCATCGCCTCCGGTGAGGCGACGGGCTTGAACCCATGCTCCGCCTTCAGCAGCGCCATCGTCGCCCAGCGCTGGGCCTGCGCGGCGTTGCGCCAGCGCCGCACCCGGTGGCAGATCGACTCCGTGGTCGCGAAGGCGTTCTCGATCAGGTTGGTGGTCCGGAGCGCATCCGCGAGTTCACGCGGTAGACCCAGTCGCTGGCAGGTCAGCGTCTCCAGCAAGCCCTCGCGCAGGCTCGCCGCCGCCTCCGGCCAACGGGGCTCCAACTCGGCGATCAAGCCCCGTAGTTCCCGTTCGGCCTCTTCGGCGTCCGTGAGGTGCCAGGCCTGCCACAGCGCCTTTTGCACCCAACGCCGCTCGCCTTTGGGCAGGTGCTCGAGGATGTTGCGCTTTTTGTGTTCAGTGGTAACTGCTCAGGACCCCCCTGGCGAAGCGGGCAAAGAAATCGCTGGACAGGGGGTGCGGTCCATGGTAGGGTCGCCCTACCCGGGTGCCTCTGGGTGGGGAGGCCCGCCACATGGCAGCCGCACGGCCGAGCAGAGAAGAGATCATCGCGCT
>JAJYVV010000233.1 GCA_021791815.1 Bacillota bacterium
GTCGTGTGTGCCGGCGTGTCGGCCCTCGTGCAGACCGCGGCCCTCGGCCTGGAGCGCCGCCTTGGGGCCTCGGTGCGCATCGAGGCCGCGGACGGCGTCTTCCTCTGCCGGCTGGCCCCGGGGCAGCCGTCCGACGTGAGCGGGCGTGCCCAGGACATCCTGGAGACCATGGTGCTCGGGCTGACGGAGATTGCACGCGGGGCGCCCGGCCGGCTGGTGGTCCGCCGGGACGGCCCGGTGGCGAGCGCAGGCGCGGTGCCGCCCGCCTGACGCGCGCCCGGCAAGGTGTCGGGGCGGTGCATCCGCGGGAGCGAGTGTCGGAGGCGCCGGGCGGTCCGCGCGGGCCGGCCCGCGCGGAGGAGGGCGCGTATGTCGCCGGCGTCGGTCGCATGGAGATTCGACCTGCAGCGGTTCGCGCACAAAAAGGGCGGCGGGAGTTCGCGCAACGGCCGGGACAGCCAACCCAAGCGCCTGGGGATCAAGCGCTTCGACGGGCAGGTCGTGCCGGCCGGCTGCGTGCTGGTGCGGCAGCGCGGGACCGCGGTCCGGCCGGGGGCGGGGGTCGGACGCGGGTCGGACGACACCCTCTTTGCGCTCCGCCACGGGACGGTGCACTTCGCTACGAAGGCGGGCGGCCGCAAGGAGATCAGCGTCCTGGAAGGTCAGGCGGCCGGCGCGTAGCGGGTCGTGGGGACCGGCGGGGAGCGGTGGCGGGGGGGAGGGGCGTGCCCCTCCCCCCGGCCCGTTTCTGCAGGACCGCAAGCGGTCGGAGACCTGGCGGGCGGCGCCGTGGCCCCGGGGGGAGGGCGCGCTCCCATGTTCGTGGACCACGCCGAGGTCGAGGCCCGGGCCGGGGACGGGGGGGCCGGCGCCGTGGCCTTCCGGCGCGAGAAATACGTGCCGCTGGGCGGACCGAGTGGCGGGGACGGCGGCCGGGGCGGCAGCGTGTATGTGGTGGGGGCGGCCGGCCTGGCCACGCTCCTTTCGCTGCAGCACCGCACCATTCTGGCCGCCGCTCCCGGCGCCGCGGGGCAGTCCAAGAACCGGCACGGCCGCGGTGGGGCCGACCTGGAGGTCGGGGTGCCGCCCGGCACCGAGGTCTGGGACGCGGACAGCGGGGTCCGCCTGGGCGACGTCGTCGCGGCCGCACAACGGGTCTGCGTGGCCCGTGGAGGGGCGGGTGGACGCGGCAACGCCCGGTTCACGGCCAGCACCCGCCAGGCGCCGCGCTTCGCCGAGAGGGGCGAGCCCGGGGAGGTCCGCCGCCTGCGCCTCGAACTGCGCGTCCTCGCCGACGTGGGCTTGGCCGGCATGCCGAACGCCGGCAAGTCGACGTTCCTGGGCGCCGTCTCGGCCGCCCGGCCGCGCATCGGCCCGTACCCCTTCACCACGCTGGAGCCGCAGCTGGGCGTCGTTCGCCGGGGCGAGCACGAGATGGTCCTTGCGGACATCCCCGGTCTCATCGAGGGTGCCAGCCTCGGTCGGGGCCTGGGTAGTGACTTCCTGCGGCACATCAGCCGCTGCCGCGTGATCGCCCTCGTCGTCGACGCGGCTGGCAGCGAGGGGCGCGACCCGGTCGCCGACGTCCGGGCGGTGGAGCGCGAACTGGCGGAGTACAGCGCGGACCTGGCGGCCCGGCCGCGGATCCTGGTGGGCAACAAGGCCGATCTCCCCGGATGGGCGGAGCACTGGCCCCGGCTGCAGGCGCTGCCCGGGTTCGAAGCGGCCTTTCCCGCCTCGGCGGCCACGCGCGAGGGGACCGAGCCCGTCGTGGGCTTCCTTCTCCAGCGCGTGCGCGCCCTGGGGGCGCGCGCCCCCGGAGAGGCCCGGCCGGAGACGGGGGAGCCCGCCGACGCCGACGTCGTGGTTCGGCCGGACTTCGAGCGCGCCATCACCGTGGCCGAGGTCGGTCCCGGCGCGTTCCGCGTCCGCGGGCGGGCGGTGGAACGGCTGGTCCGCCAGGCGGATCTCGAGAATCCCGAAGCCCTCGACTATGTGTTCGAGCGCCTGCTCCGGCTCGGCGTGCCGACCCGGCTGCGCCGCGCAGGCGCCGTGCCCGGCGATATGGCCGTCGTTGCGGACTGGTGGTTCAAGCTGGGGGACGGTGCCACGCCGATGCTGGCGGAGCCGGGGGAGGAGGCGCCCGGGGCGCCGGGAGGCCCGCCGGGCCATGGGTCCGAACTTACGGCCGGCCCCCGCGCCGACGACGGACCGGAGTCCTGAGGCGCCCGTCGGGACGAGGCGGGGCGGGCCCGACCGGGGGAGGTTGCGCCGGTGCGGCTCGGGGTGTTCGGGGGTTCCTTCGACCCGCCGCACCTGGGCCACCTGGTGGTCGCCGAGGAGGCCCGCCAGGCCCTCGGCTTGGACCGGGTGCTCTTCGTGCCGGCGCCGCGCCCGCCGCACAAGGCCGGCGCGGTCCTGACGCCCGCCCTGGAGCGCCTTGCCATGGTGCGCGCCGCCGTCGCCGGACGCCCCGGCTTCGAGGCGTGCGGGCTCGAGGTGGACCGTCCCGGCCCCTCCTACACGGTGGACACCCTGGACGCTCTGCGAACGCTTCATCCGGGTGCCGAGCTGTTCTGCCTGGTCGGGTCGGACACGGCCGTCCAGTTGGATACCTGGCATGAACCCGAGCGGCTCTTCTCCGCGGCCGCGTTCGTGGCGCTGCTGCGGCCCGGCTGGCCGGCCGCGCGCATCGAGACGTGGCTTCGCGCGCAACCGGCCGGCCGGCGCCCCCGCCTCGAAGTGGTGGAGGTCCCGGGCCTCGACATCTCCTCCAGCGACCTCCGGCAGCGGGTAGCGGAAGGCCGCAGCATCCGGTATCTGGTCCCCGACCCGGTGCGGGATCTGATCGCCCAACGGGGGCTGTATGGGGCCGGCGGCGGGCGGGCGGACGCGCCCTGCGCCGGCACGGCCCCGACCGCCGCCGAACTGCAGGCGGCGGTGCGGGGCCAGCTCAGCGCGGCGCGCGCCGCCCACAGCGAGCGCGTGGCCGAAACGGCCGCGGCGCTCGCGGCGCGGCACGGCCTGGACGCCGGGCAGGCGCGCGTGGCCGGCCTGCTGCACGACTACTTCCGCGAGGTGCCTGCCGCCGACATCGTGGCCATGGCCCGGTCCTGCGGGGCGGTCCCGGCCGACACGCCCGACGACGCCTTGGTGCCCGCGGTCCTGCATGGACCGGTCGCCGCGCGGGTGCTGCCGCCACGCTGGCCCGGCGTCCCTGGGAATGTGTGGCGGGCCATCGACCGGCACACCACGGGCGACCCGGCCATGACGCCCTTCGACTGCTGCCTCTTTGTCGGAGACCTCGTCGAACCGGCCCACCGCTGGCTCGGCGTGGAGGAGCTGCGGCGCCTCGCGGAAGCGGACCTCTGGGCCGCCACGCTCGAGGCGATGAACAGGGGGCTGCGCCACCTCCTGGAGGGCGGACGGCCCATCGACGCCCGCACCGTCGTCGCGCGCAACGCCGTGCTCGGCCGGGCCGGCGCCCGGCGGCCGCCGGCCGTCGCCGTTGACCCCCGGGTGGGACCGGCCTAAGATCCCTGCGGAGGGGATTGGGACGCCACAGCACAGCGGGGACCGAGTGGAACTGCTCTGTGCCGCCCTGGTCGCGAAGAAGGCCCACGACGTGACCGTCCTCGACATCGCCGCCGTGAGCTCCGTCGCCGACACGTTCATCGTCGCCAGCGCCCAGTCCCGGCTGGCCGTGCAGGCCTTGGCGGACGCCGTTCGCGACGCGGCGCGTGCCGCCGGCGAACGGCCCCTGCGCTCCGAGGGGCACGCGGAGGGCCGCTGGATATGTCTGGACTTCGGTGATATCATCGTGCACCTCTTCCAGGAGGACGTCCGGCGATACTTCGACCTGGAGCGCCTGTGGGGGGACGCGCCGACGCTCCGCTGGCAGGAAGCCGTCGTCATCGGCTGAATGGCAGCCGCGGGGAGCGCTCGGCGCGGGCGGGGTGAAGCACCCGCGGCCGCGGCGGGTGGGCGGCACGATGGTGGTGGGTGCAGGTAATATTTGGCAGAACCAGGATTTGGCGGTCCCGTAGAAAACTCCCCTGGCTGGCCCGGAGCAGCCCTCTGTGGGGGTAGTCCACCCCGGGCCAGGAGAGGAGTACCACGACTGTAGGGCGGGCTGGAGCGGAAGGCAACAACGCGGAGTGGCTGCGGGCGGTGTCCGAGGTGCGCGCGGCGGTACGGGGGGAGTTGCGACGGCGGCTGCCAGGATGCGCGACGGCTTCGCAGGTGGAAGAGGAGTCGCTGCGGCTGGCCCGTGAAGTGTTCGGCCCGGTGGTGGGCGAGGAACTGACGGCGCGGGCAGCGGAGGCGCCCCGTGGTGGAATCTGCGGGGTGTGTGGAGAGAAGGTGCGGCTGGTGGCGTCCGCGCGGGAGCGCCACCTGACGGGCATTCTGGGCGAAAGCGTATACGTGCGGCCGTATCTGCACTGTGATCGGTGCGGCCAAGGCTACGCGCCTGCCGATCAACTGTTGGCGGTGGGCCCAGGGGCGTGGCTACCGTCCCTGCTGCAGGCGGCGGCACGGCTGGGTGTCGAGGTGTCGTTCGCCCGGGCCGCGAGCGCGGTGG
>JAJYVV010000234.1 GCA_021791815.1 Bacillota bacterium
GGTAGCGGTGCAGGGTCGGCCCGACGACGCGCCACTCAAGCTGGCCGTTGCCGCAGCCGAGAGGGGGAACAGCCAGGGACGTGATCCCCCACTCGCAGTAGTGCGCCAGCAGGAACTCCAGGCCGCGGACGATGTCGTCGACACGCGCCACCGACCGCCAGTGGTCCTTGGTGGGGAAGTTGAGCACCCAGGGCGGGCGGGGGTAGCGGTACAGGTACGGACGCCCGAGTCGCACCTCCCCCCGCCGGCACCGCTCCACGTAGTCCTCGTACATCTCGGGAAATCGCCGCTTGAATTCGAGTGCGACGCCCTTGCCCATCACGCCGACGCAGTTCACCGTGTTGACGAGGGTCTGGGCGCCGGACTGAAACAGGTCGCCCTCCAGCACCGTGACAGCCATGACGACGTCCCCCTTTCAGCCCACGAAGAACAGGTGCGCGTCGACGGTCACGGGAAGCACGGCCCGGGTCGCGCGCCGCGCCGCCCGATACGTAGGCCCCGACGACCCATCGGGGGTCCCCGCGCCCCGGAACCAAGACCTCCGCGCATTTGACCCTGGTCTTCTCCCACACCTCGATCTGGTCCCCTTCGGTCCAGCGCTCGGCGAAGACCGTGTCCCCGTCCACGAAGGCCAGCCCGGCCGGTGCCGGCCGGAACGATGTGTAACCGCTGGCCGCGTTGCCGTCGGCGATCACCGCACCGGGAAGGTCCAGCACCTCCGGGCTCACCCGCAGCACGCAGAGCCCTCCTCAAAACGGATCAGGAACGGGCAGTGGCGGGTCCCAGCACCTCCGGGCTCACCCGCAGCACGCAGAGCCTCGGATGGTCCCCGTGGAGGCGGAAGAGCATCGGATTCCTGGCGCAGTCTACGTGGTGCACGTCCTCGCCGTCGTGCGGCAGTTGCTGCAGGAGACAGGGGACGACCTTGTGCGGGCCGGACTTCTGGGCAGCCAGGACGACGTCTTCTTCCTAAACACAGAAGAGTTCGCGTCGGGCCGCGACCTACGGGCGAAGGCTGCACAGGGGCGCGAGGACTACCTGCGGGACATGAAGCGGCATTGCAAGCAACCGATTGCTCATGTTAGGATACTGCATGCAATCGCACGGTTGCATCCTGGGGGTGGAGGCAACGCAGCAGGTCAGCACCGACGACCGCATTCTCGGCGCCTTCCTGCGCCTCGCGGTCGAACGGGGCATGGAGGGCGTGACGACGCGAAAGATTGCGGCCGAGGCCGGTGTCAACCCGGTCACGCTCAGGTCTCATACGGCGCGGCGCCGCGCGCTGACGGTGTGCTGTCCGGGCTCGGGGCATCCGCAGGCAGCTTCGAGGGCGTCGTGCGCGTCATCCTCGACCCGCACGGCGCGCGGCTCGAGCCGGGCGAGATCCTCGTCGCCCCAGCAACCGACCCTGCCTGGACGCCGCTCTTCCTCACCGCCGGAGCGCTCGTCACAGAAACGGGCGGCATGATCTCCCACGGCTCCATCGTGGCGCGGGAGTACGGCATCCCAGCGGTGGTGGGGGTGCCGTCGGCGACGACAGTGCTGCATACCGGGCAGCGAATCCGTGTGGACGGCAGCGCGGGCACGGTGGCGGTGCTCGACTGAGGCAGGCGAAGTTGGGCTGTTCAGGGCGATGGCAGGGAAGCCAGCACCAGCAAGCGAAGCCAGGGCGGCGATACAGGACGAGGTAGACGTTGGATCAGAGCGCGGATGCGGGCCAGGACGACGGCGAGCGCGGCGACGGCGGACTCCCAGGCGGAATAGCGACCGATCCGTCGGCAGAGGCGCCCCACGATACAACAATGACCATCGCCGCAACGGGATCGGCCTGCTGACCAGGCGCCGCATACGGACGGTGTTATCCCGTCAACGGCCAGCCTCACCCACACACCATCGTGCAAACCGGTGAATTGCCAACCCGTTGGCACTCATTGAACGTTACCAAAGCACTTGACCAACCTGCACGAAACGGATCTGGCGGTCGGCTCTTTGGCATCGTGGACGCCACCCTTGCGGGGCCTCACGCCCAAGTGTCGTGGTGTCCACGAAACCAGGTCAAGCCCAGTCGTGCACCTCCTCTACCAGCGCTCTGACGGAATGCATCGGCCCGGGTGACTCAAGGCACCCCTTGCTGCTGCAGCTCAGCACGACCGTGCCACCCAGCCGTCATGATCGGCGGACGATGGTGCCGCCGCCATCGTGAGGGGTCGCCCGGCACCACGGACCAAAGACAGCGGCCCGCCGTGGGTACCCGCCAGCCGCCGTCCCACGGCGCCACGCGCCCGGTTGGCGGAACCATCCCGGCCCCGTCCCCGCGTCAATGCAACGCGTAGCAGCCCCCCGCCGCCTCCCGCACCCCCGCGGGGCCGGTAGAACCGCCGCGCGCCCGCTTGCTGCGATACAGGTCCGCGTCCGCCCGTGCAAACAAGGCCTCCGGCCCCTCGCCCCCGTCCGCGGCGGCCAACCCCGCCGAAAGGCCAACCCCCGCCGCGCCGGCAGCCGCCTGGAGCCGCCGCGCCGCGCCCGCCGCCTCGGACCCGTCGCCCTCGGGGAGGACCAGGGCGAACTCGTCGCCGCCCCAGCGGCCCAGCACCTCCGAGCGCCGCGTCACGGCGGCCAAGGTGCGGGCGACCTCGGCCAGCAGCCGGTCCCCCGCGGCATGCCCCAGGCGGTCGTTCACCTGCTTGAAGCGGTCCAGGTCCAGCAGCACCAGGGCCGGCTGACCCGGCCGGCGACGCCGGGCCGCCAGCGCCCCGCGGAGCCGCTCCTCCAGGTGGCGGCGGCTCCACAGTCCGGTCAGCGGGTCACGCACGGCCAGATACCGCCACGCGGCCGCTTCCCGGGCGATGAGCAGCCCCGCGAGCAGTTGCAGCAGGCCCCCCGCCGCCGCCAGGCCCACGGGCGCCCATCTGACCAGGAGCAGGTAGCCGGCCGCCGCGGCGCGCAGGGCCGCCGCAGGGCGGACCGCGCCCCTGCCCCAGAGGGCCCGCAGTGCGGCGATCATCCGACTCACGGCGTGGCGCGGCAACGCGGCCACCTCCCCCCAGGCACTTCCCCCGCCCCGCGCGCCCGGCGCCGCCCGTGCGGCAGCCCGCACGCTCACCCCGGCTGCCTGTCCAGGAAGCGGATCGCGCGGACCTCGATGAACGGCAGCAGCCGGCGGGCGCCGCCGGCGTCCTGGCGCGCGTCGACGTGGGCGGCTCCGTGCACCAGCACCAGGCGTCCCTTGTCGAGGTGCGGGGCGAGGCCGCTGCCGGACTCTCCGAGCACCTCCACCGGCCAGAAGTCGGTCGGGCTCTCGCCGTCCACCTCGTAGTCGCGGTCGACCGCCAGCGTGAAGCGCAGCCGCGGGGTCCGGTGCTCGCCCGTCAGGCGGTCGACCTCCGCGTCGCGGGCCAGTCGGCCCACCAGCGTCACGGTGTTGAACATCCCTCTCGCCTCCTTGATCCTCGCGCCATGCCGCAGACGGCCCCGGCAGCCAGCCCCGTCATGACCGCCGGCCCGCAACTCCGCCGCTGCCGCCGAGCGAGCGGTCGACCTCCTGCCACGCCTGGCGCTCGGCGGCGCGAAGGTCGCGCCGCCCCCTCCCGGCCGCCGCGGACCTTGAGTGCCCAGCCGCAATGCGGCCAGGGCAGCCCGTGCTCCCCCCGCGTCCAGCGGAAGGGGCAGCCCCGGCAGACGGAGGCCGGCAGGAAGTACAGCGGCTGCTCGGCCGGCTCGGTCTGGCAGCGCGGGTACGCGCTCTCGCGCCCGACCAGCGGGTTGCCGCAGTGGACCCTCGCCTGGCGGATGAGCCGCATCGGGCGGCCGTCGGCGTCCAGCCGGTCGGGGAACGGGATGCCGTTGGCGCTGCGCAGGGCCGGCGGCGTGCGGTCGGTGACGAGGACCCAGTTGCTGTCGTGCTCGCGGATCCTCCCGCCGCACCACTCGACCTGGCGCCGCCAGAGGTCGTCGAGGAGCCTGCCGAGTCCGCCCACATGAAGCACCCCCGTCCTGAGGAGCGTTTTGCGCAGGTCTGCAGCGCCCGCTGGGCCGGGACCGCGTCGCCGTTGGCGATGCGGCGGCCGCCCAGGTCCGGGCCGCCATCGCCAGCCCTCGCCAGGGCACGGCGGCTCGCCCCGCGTTACGCCGCCAGCCGCTCGGCGCATGCCGCCAGCACCCGGTCGACCGCCGCAGGGGCCTCGTACGGGAAGCCGTCGCCGAGCTGCGCCGCGAGCCAGCGGGCAAGCCCCGCCTGCCGGTCCCGCTCCGCCTCCAGCCAGCGGACCAGCCCCCCCAGGTCGGTGGGCTCGGGCAGCCCCTCGCGCACCTGGTCGAAGAGGAGCGGCCCCACGTGCCGGTACCACGCCTGGCGCGAGTCCGCCCGGCGACGGATGGCCACACACGCGGCGGAACGCTCGAGCAGGAAAACCTGGGTAAAGCATGAGTAACTGCTCAGGCCCCCCTGGGGAGGGGCCGAAGGGGCGGGAGCGGCGGGTGCTCGGGGGTGCGACTGACCAGGGGAATGGCGACCGAACAGTGGTCCCGCTGCTCGCGCTATGTGAGAGGCCGGG
>JAJYVV010000041.1 GCA_021791815.1 Bacillota bacterium
GCCCGCCGGAGCGGCCAGGCACGAGGTTTGGCCCGTCTCGGGTTGGTAGGTCCCCAAGGCGCAGGCCGTCGGCGCTATGGCACCCGTGGTGTCGACGTACTTGCCCGCCGGAGCGGCCAGGCACGAGGTTTGGCCCGTCTCGGGTTGGTAGGTCCCCAAGGCGCAGGCCGTCGGCGCTATGGCACCCGTGGTGTCGACGTAGGTCCCCGCTGGCGCGGGGAGGCAGGATGTCTGGCCGGTGTTGGGCTGGTACGTCCCCAGCGCGCAGGCCGTCGGCGTTATGGCGCCCGTGGTGTCGACGTACGTGCCCGCCGGTGCCGCCAGGCAGGATGTCTGGGCCGTGTTTGGTTGGTAGGTCCCCAGCGCACAAGGCGAGCAGGTCGAGCCATCCAAGTAGGATCCGGGGGCGCACGAGACGGTGGCGCCGGCCACGGACGGCAGTGACAGAACAGCCACCGCACAAGTCGCCAGCAGGGCCACCAACAACGCCACACGATGTGCCGCACGCAGCGCCAATCTTCTCAATCCCATCGCCCCCTCCGACCCTGTCCGAAGCCGTCGTGCTGCTCCCACGCCATCTCTGGGCGCCGCCGCGACATGGAGTCTAAGGACTCTCCGCGCCATGGCCCTCAACGCATAACGAAGTGCCATACCTGCTCGTTGGACGTTCATCGCCGGTGCCGACCCGGAGGCACGAGCGCGTCCTCGGACAGCCCTGGGCCCTCGATACGCATTCGACGCCCGGCGCGCGGTCCGGGGTGCCGGGTCCCTCAGCACGGCGCGTGCCAGGGCTTGGGCGGTGCGGCCTGGGGGCGAGGTCACCCCCGTTCACCTCGGCATCCCCGCCGTCATTCGCGCCCCGCCCGATGGGCCTGCGCACGCCTAGGATCGTGGCGACCTCGCGCGGATCGGGGCTTTCTCGGAGCCGAGGCGCTTTCCTGCGATTTGCCGGCGACGCTGGGGTGGCGTCGCCAGCGGAGCCAACCGAGGGCGCGAGGGCTTGGTGGGTCCAACCGGCATTGGGCAGGCGGCGACGTGCCCGTCGGGGCGGTCCCCAGCGCCCTCCGCGCGCGACGGAGCATCCCGTCCGGCCGGGGCAGGCGGCGACGCCGCCGCGGACAGCCGGCAGGCTGGAGTGGAGCTGATGGCGGGTCGGGTGGCCCCTGGGTGGCCGCGCGTGGGCGCCAGGAGCACGGCCGGCGGCGCGGCGACTCAGCGGACCCGCGCCGCCGGCCGCGGAGAAGCCCCCGGCGCGCGATCTGCCGCAGCCGCATCGCCGAGCCGGGCCCGGAGGTAGCGGCCGGTATGCGAGCGCGGCTCGGCCGCCACCGCCTCGGGCGTGCCGGTGGCCACGACCTCGCCGCCCTCGTGGCCGCCCTCCGGCCCGAGGTCGATCACGTGGTCGGCCGTCTTGATCACGTCCATGTGGTGTTCGATCACCACCACGGTGTGGCCGGCGCCCACCAGGCGGTTCAGGCAGTCGAGCAGCCTCCGCACGTCGGCGAGGTGCAGCCCGGTGGTCGGCTCGTCGAGGATGTAGAGGGTGCCGCCGCCGCGCTTGAGCTTGGAGAGTTCATTCGCCAGCTTCACACGCTGGGCCTCGCCCCCGGAGAGGGAGGTCGCCGACTGGCCCAGCGTCAGGTACCCGAGCCCGAGCTCGTCGAGGACGGTGAGCCGCCGCGCGATGGCCGCGTCGCCGGCGAAGAAGGCGCGCCCGTCCTCGATCGACATGTCCAGCACCTCGGCGATGGTCTTCCCGCGATAGGTCACCTCCAGCGTCTCCGCGTTATAGCGGGTGCCCTTGCAGGCCTCGCAGCGCACCTCGACGTCGGGAAGGAAGGCGAGGTGCGTCGTGATGGTGCCGTCGCCCTGGCACTCCTCGCACCGGCCACCCTTGACGTTGAAGCTGAAGCGCGAAGCGGTATAGTCCCGCCGCCGGGCCTCCGGCGTGCCCGCGAAGAGGCGCCGGATCTCGTCGTAGAAGCCGGTGTACGTGGCCGGGTTGCTGCGCGGGGAGCGTCCGATGGGCGACTGGTCGATGCCCACCACGCCGCTCAGGTGCTCCATGCCGTCGATGCCGTCGTGGGCGCCCGCAAGGACCCGGCTGTCGTAGAAGTGGGCGAACAGCCGCTTGAACAGGATCTCGTGGACGAGCGTGCTCTTGCCCGACCCGGAGGCGCCGGTCACGCAGACCAGGAGGCCCAGCGGGACGTCGACGTCGATGCCCTTGAGGTTGTTCTCCCGCGCCCCCCGGATGCGCAGCAGCCGCCCATCCCCCGTCCGCCGGCGGGCGGGGACCTCGATGCGCTGCCTCCCGCTGAGGAACTGGCCGGTGGGGGACGCCTCATGGGCGACGATGTCCGCGTATGTGCCCTGGGCGACGACCCGCCCGCCGTGCACGCCGGCCCCGGGGCCCATCTCCACGATGTGCTCGGCGGCGGCGATGGTCTCCTCGTCGTGCTCGACGACGATCACCGTGTTGCCGATGTCCCGCAGGCGCCGCAGCGTGGCGATCATCTTGGCGTTGTCCTTGGGGTGGAGGCCGATGCTCGGCTCGTCCAGGACGTAGAGCATGCCCATCAGGCCGGAGCCGATCTGCGAACTGAGCCGGATGCGCTGCGACTCGCCGCCGGAGAGGGTCCCGGACCGGCGGTTGAGGTCGAGGTAGTCGAGGCCGATGCCGAGCAGCAGCTGCAGGCGGGCGCTGATCTCCTGCACGATGCGGAGGCCGGCTTCCCGGCGGGGTCCGTCCAGGGGCAGCTCCTGGAGGAAGGTGAGCAGGTCGGGGAGGTGCAGCGCGCCGACCTGATGGATGTCGCGACCGCCGACCTGGAAGAGCAGGCGCTGCGGCCGCAGCCGGGCGCCCCCGCAGTCCGGGCAGCGGTGCTCGACCATGACCTTCTCCAGATACGCCTCCATGTGGGAGTGGGCGACGTTCTGCTGCCGGTAGCGCCGGTACTGGCGCTCGATGCGGGTCATGATGCCGTCGAAGCGGAACTCGCGCCCCTCGTAGCGCTCGTCCCGCACCCCGTCCGGCAGGCGTATCGGGAACTTCTCGCCCCGGGTGCCCCGGAAAAGCATCTCCACGATCTCCCCGGGCAGTTCGGCGAACGGTGTGTCCACGCTGAAGCCGTAATGCCGGGACAGGCTCCACATCATGCGCCCGTCCCACGTCTCCGGGTTGTAGCGGAAGGCCTCCGGGACGAACGCGCCCCCGGCGATGCTGCGGCGGCGGTCGGGCACGAGCAGGTCGGGGTGGACCTTCAGGTACGTCCCCAGGCCGAGGCAGGTGTGGCACGCGCTCTCCGGCTCGTTGAACATGAAGTCCTCGGAGGATAGGTCGCCCGCGACCAGGCGGTGCTCGCAGGCCCCGAAGGCGGCCTCGGAACCCGCGGGCCCGTCCAGGACGCGGACGCCCATGAAGCGCTCGCCGATGGCGAGGGCCTCGTCCACCGAAGCGGCGACCTGGCGCTCCATGCCGGGGCGCACCACGATGCGGTCGACCACGGCCTCCAGCCGCCGGCCGACGCCGTCCTCGAACTCCGTGCCCTCGGCGATGTCCAGGAGCGAGCCTCCGTCGACCCACACGCGGCGCACGCCCCTCTTGCGCAACGCCGCGAAGAGGAAGGCGTGGTCCTCCCCGTAGATCGGGAACGCGGGCGCCCGCAGTTCGACCGTGGTCCCGGCCGGCAGGGCCAGGACCTGCTCGACGATCTGCGTGCGGGTGCGCAGGGGGACCGGGCTCTCGCAGAACGGGCAACGGGCCCGGGACTGGGTGGCGAAGAGGAGGTTGAGGTATCCGGCGATGTCCGTCATCGTGCCCACGGTGGAGCGCGGGTTGCGCGTCACGGTTTTCTGGCCGATGGACACCACGGGCGAGAGGCCGTCGACGAAGTCCACGTCCGGCTTCTTAACCTGGTCGACGAACCCGCGCACGAACGAGGACAGGGAATCCAGATACCGCCTCTGCCCCTCCGCGTAGATGGTGTCGAAGGCCAGGGACGACTTCCCGGAGCCGCTCACGCCGGTGAACACGATCAGGCGGTCGCGGGGGATCTCCAGGCTCACGTTCCGCAGGTTGTGGACGCGGGCCCCCTGGACGGCGATCGTGGTCCGCAACGGCACCGACCTCCAACGACGAACATGGTCCGCTGCGGCCCAGCCCGGCGGCGGGGGGGCACCGGGCGGCAGGCACCCCGCGGGACGGCCCGGGCGGCCGCTCAGCCGCCGCCCGGCGGACCCCCGTAGTGGTAGGCGGCCTCCTGCAGGTCGACCCGGCTCCTCTCGGAGAGCCGCACCGGGCACGACACCTTGGCGATGATGCCTTCGTCGGCGAGCCACTCGTAGGCGGGCGCCAGACCCTCCACATTCATCTGCCGGGCAAAGTGGTGGTCCAGGTCCGAGCACGACCGGGGGCCCCCCGCCAGGGCGAGGTGGTCCAGGATGGGACGGAAGACCGTCGGCGCGTGTTGGCGCAGATACGCCTCGATGAGGGCCAGCGCGGAGCCGACCGTGGCCGGGGTCTTCGGGCCGTCGATCAGGTCTGTGTATATGGCGCCGAAGAACGCCGGGTTGATCGCCAGCGCCTGCTGGACCACCTCCCTGCCCGGGACGTCGCCGTGCGCGATGGTCTCGATGTCCGCCAGGCCGTCCACGGCCTTCATGATCCAGAAGAAGGCGTAGCGCATGTCGCCCCGGGTGCGGTACCACTTGTGGGCCTTGGCCACCGCGCCGAGGACCGCTGCGGCCGCGCCGAGCAGGGCCGCGTCACGGTCCGCGCGACCGAGGCCGCCCAGGTCCGCCATCATCCCCTCGATGGACGGGTCCCGGGTGAACAGGAGCCTTCCCCGCGAGATGGCGGAGGCGAGGAACGAACTCTGGAGCGAGCCCTCGATCATGCGCCGGAACTCGCTGCGGGGCACGGCGGCCGCGTGGATGTTGACGCCCTCCTCGACGAGGTTGACCCCGTCGGCACGGCGCTTCGCCCCCTCCTGCACCACGAGGAGGAGGTCGATGTCCGACTTCTCCCAGACGACGTCGTGGGCCATGCTCCCGAACAGGACGGCGGCCAGCACGTAGGGGTCCTGCCGCAGGCTGGCCACGAGCCGGGCGAGCGCCGCGTCGAAGCGGCGCCGGACGGCGGCCAGGGCGGTGTCGGCGGGAAGCGCGGTCGCCGCCGGGCCGTCGGGGGGCGGCGGGGTGCCGCCGGGCGGATGCGCCGCATCCGGCGACGGGGCCGATGCCCGCGGCGGAGGTCCCGCATGGGGGTTCGGGGGTCCGACGGGGGTCCCGCGAAGCCCCCCGGAGTTCGCGGACGGATCCGGTCCGGCAGCCGGCCGGGAATTGCCCTCCTGCGCCTCGGCGGGGCGCTCGGGCGGGGGCGGCGCGTCGGCGTCCGCGGTCGCGGCGTCGGGTGGCGGATCCATCGCTTGGGGCCCCCTGTGTGGGAAGGGTGGGAGGGGCGCGTGTGCCGGAGTCTACCGAAGCTCGGACGGGGTCGTCCAGGCGCGAACGGCCGGCCGGGCCCAACGGGCCCGCGTCCGTGGGCGCAGGCGTGGACCGGTACCTCGCCGCGCGGCAGGACGCCTTCCGACCGGGGTCTCGCCCGGGATCGGTGGAGCGGTGGATGCGGGCAGCAAATGCCTGTTCTCGAAACCCCGCGACGCCACCCGCGAGGCGGCCGGGCGTGTCGCCATCGGGCCGTCGTCCGCGGCGGCGACGCTCGGGCGTTGGCTCCGGAGCGCCAGCGGCGGTGGTCCCGCGGGCGGGGACCGGCGGAGCATGCCCGGCTGCCACCGGCGTCTTGCCTGCAGTGCCGTCCGTGCGCATGTTCTGGCGCCGGCGCGAGGCACGGACGGAGTTTCCTGGGACGTCCGGGCGGAGCGATCCCCGCGAGGGAAGGGCGGGGGCGCGCAGCGCCCCGTGGAATCCGAGCGGCGTGCTGGTCACGGAGCACCGGGACGGGGCGCGGACGAGCGGCATCCCTGTCCGTGTCGTCCACGTGGGCCCCCTATCCCGCTTTCGCCTCGCGGCCGGCCGTACCCGCGCGGGGACCTGGTCCGCGGCGACGCCGCTTCGGACAACGGGCCCGCCCGGCGCAGCCTGCCCCACCCGTCCCGCGGCCGGCCCGAAGGGCGGGGCCCACCGCCTCCCGAATCGTCGGGCATGGACACGCACCCGTGGCGCGTGCTCCGGACGCCGAACCTCGAGGTGGCCATCCGCTGGCCGGGCGGCCGCATCCCGGCCAGCCTGATCGTCGACGACCCCATGCCCGGGCTCAACCCCATGATCGACCACGAACCGGCACACCCCCATCGCCGGGAGATTCCCAACACCGTCCTCCACCGCTTCGCCGACCTCGCGGAACGCCACGGATTGCAGGGCAAGTTCACGGTCGTGCCGTGGCCGCTCGCGCTCGGGCGCCTGGACCGACCGGAGACCCTGCCGGCCGAGGCGCGGGCGGCTCTGCCGGAGTTCGTGGAGGTCGTGCGGTCGCGGATCGCCCCCCGCTTCGACCTGACATGCGAGTTCCTGACGCACAGCAGCGCGATCGACGTCCGCACGGAGACGCCGCTGCCGGAGACGGAGCGCCGGTGGGCCTCGCACGCCACCGCCGAGGAGTTCGCCGCGGCGATCGGCCTGGCCGCGCGGATCCTCGGCGACGCCGGGCTCGTGATGGACGGCGTCACATCCCCTTGGGACGCAGGCCAGGACAACGAGCGGGCCTACGCCGAGGGCGTCGCGCTCGCGGCGCGCCGCCGCGGACAGAGACTGGCCTGGTACTTCCTGCACTTCGCGAGCGGCCTCGACGTCCTGCCCCGCATCGGGTACCGGGACCGCGGGACGATCGCGGTCAGCGTCGTGGCCGGCGGTGGCGGCGACCCCGGCTGGGCGACCCAGTACGGCAAGCCCGACATCGTCGACTCCATCCTCGCGCCGGACGGCACGGGACGGGCGCGGAAATTGAGGGACGCGGGTCTGCCCCTCGTCTTCTGCACCCATTGGCAGTCGCTGTACGGGAACGGGTCGATGGGGGGCATCCGCGCCCTCGAGACGTTGGCCGGGCGGATGCTCCAGCACTTCGGGGCCGCCGTCGAGTGGGTGCCCCTGCGGCGCCACGCGGAACTGGCCGCCGCCTGCGCCGGGCTGCGCATCCGGGAAGTCGCCCGGCGGGGCGAAGCGCCTGCCGCCTCGGCGGCGGGCCCCGCCGACGCCGTCGCAGGGCCCAGCTGGGCGCTGGAGTTTGAAGAGGCGCACCCGTGCGGGCTCGCCGATGTCGAGTTGCGGGCGGTGACCGACGAGGGCCGGCGCTGGCTGCGCCCGCGCGGCGGCGCGCGGCTGTCCTGGAACGCGGTGGCCTTGGCGCCGCGCGCGGTTGGGGACGGCGCCCCGGAGGCGGTGCGGGTGCACATACCTCTGTGCGGCGGCCGGCTGGCGTGGGACGGCTGAGGCCGCCCGCCGTCCCACGGGCCTGCTGGCCCGCAGCGACGGAGGCCGCCGCGCAGGGACCGCGGCGGCGGCCTCCCGAGTTGGCCGCTGCCCGCGGGGACACCCGAAGGCGCACCGGTTGCCGCCCGTGGAAACCGCCTGCCAGGCCGCGCTGGCGCCCCTGGATCCGGTCTGGCCGGCGGGGGCACCCCGGTCTGCGGGCTCCGCCGGGTCAGCGCACCGGGCAAGGAGCACAACAACGACGCGGCGGACGCCCGCGGTATCGCGGCCTTCGTCGCGCACGCCTGCGACGGCTTGGTGCTACCCGAGGACGGGCGGCTGCGCTCCCGCGCCTCCCGCCGACTTCCCCACCATCCTGACGGACGCGCCGCCTCTTCCTGCCCTGCGCCACCGAGCTGCGGCGACGGGGCGCACCGGCCGAGACGGTCGGGCTCGATCCGGAGACCGACACCGGAGCGCTGCGCGCGTGGCGCGGGGTGTTGCATGCCCTGGCCGACCCGGAGGACCCCGTCCGGTTGGTCGGGTGCCCGCGACGGCCGTGCTTTGGCTGCAGCGACGAGGAGCTCTACGGGGACCGCCGCGCCCGCGATGGGGGAGGCCGGCCCGAAGGGGCAGGCCAGCGCCCCGGCCCGGTCGCTGCGGCGCGGCGCTTGCCGCCCCCCTCAGCCGTCGGCGAGGTAGCCGCGCGCCACGGCCTCGTCGATGAGGCGCGCCGCATACGCCCACAGCTCGGGGGCGCCCTCGGCCACCGAGCGGTTGCGGGCGATGACCTGCGAGCGCCGCACGCCGTGGGCCCTCCACGTCGCGCCGCCGGTGTGGAAGTTGAGGAGGAGGGGCTGAAGCCGGTCGAGCGCCGCCGCGAAGCGGGCCTCCGCGGTCTCGCGCGCCTCGAATTCCTCCCACAGCCCGCGCAGGCGCGCGCCCTGCGCGGGCGGCAGAAGCCCGAAGATGCGCCGCGCGGCCGCCTCCTCCCGCTGCGCCTTCGTGGCCTGGGCCGCGTCGTCGTAGACGAACGTATCGCCCGCGTCGATCTCGACGATGTCGTGGACGACCAGCATGCCGAGCACCCGCCCGAGCTCCACCGGCGCCGCGGCGTGCTCGGCCAGCACCAGCGCCATCAGGGCGAGGTGCCACGAGTGCTCGGCGTCGTTCTCCCGCCGGGACCCGTCGCGGAGAAGGCTCTGCCGCAGCACGCCCTTGAGGCGGTCCACCTCCAGGACGAACCCCAGTTGCTGATCCAACCGGGGCCGCGCCGCCGCCTCCGAGCCCGGCTCCGCCGGTCCCTGCGCATCCCAGGGGAGCATCGCGCGCCTCCTCCATCCGCGGGAGCAGGGGATGCCCGCGCCGGGCGCTACGCGAGCAGCTCCCACCGCCGGAAGTCCACACCCATCTGCAGAGCTTGCCCCGCATCCCAGCGGAGCAGGTCGGCGACGACCTCCCGGCCGATCCGCGCATACACGTCCGCGCTGTAACCGGCGACGTGGGGCGTCAGGACGACCCCGGGCAGGCCGTGGAGCGGGCTGTCCGGCGGCAGCGGCTCCTGCGGGAAGACGTCCAGGGCGGCCCGGAACCGTCCCGCCCGCAGTTCCTCGGCCAGGGCCCCGTAGTCGACGACCCCGGGGCGGGATGAGTTGATGAAGAGCCCACCGTCCGGGACGCGGGCCAGCTGGGCGCGGCCCACCAGCCCCTGGGTCGCGGGCAGGTTGGGCGCGTGCACCGACACCACCGACTGCCCGCACACCTCGTCCAGGTCCGCCCGGCGCACGCCCAGCGCGCGGGCCGCGCCCTCGTCGAGGTAGGGGTCGTAGACGGCGATGTCGCACCCGAACGGCTGGAGCAGGCGGATGAAGCCGCGGCCGGTGCTGCTGGCCGACACGATGCCCACGGAGCGGCCCCACAGGCTGCGGCTGGCCGCGGACTTGCCCCGCCCCCACCCGGCGCGGCCGGGGTCGCTCGCCAGACCGGCCACGGATGCGCCCAGGTCGCGCAGGCTCCACAGCGCCACGGCCAGGCAGTATTCCGCCACGCCCAGCGCGATGACCGGGGCGGCGCTGACCACCGCGACACCCCGCTCGAACGTGGCCGGGCCCACCAGGTGCTTCACGCTGCCCGCGCAGTACCCGATGAACCCGAGCCGGGGGAGGGCGGCATGCACCTCCGGCGTGAACGGAGGGCATCCCCAACTCGCGAGGACCGCCCGGGCCTCGGGTCCGATGGATGCCGCGAGATCGCCCGCCGAGGCTCCGCGCGGCAGCGGCCGTTCGCGCACTTGCCACCCGGCGGTGCGCAGCGGCTCGATGGCTTCCGGCGGCAGCACGGACGCCGGCCTGCCGGCGGGGTTGATCAGGTTCACGACGACGCGCCCCGGCTCTGCCACGGCGGGTCCCCTCCGGCCGCCCGTGTTCGGCCGCGCCCGCCGCGGTCCCTGCGGGCGCCCCGACCGTGGGCCCGGCGCGCGGACCGCCGGCGGGGCCGCTCAGGCCCCGGGCGGCGCGATCCCCGCCACCGCCTCGGCCAGCCCGTCGATCTCCGCCTCGCGGAGGAAGAAGGCGCACGAAACCCGCACGGCCTCCCACCCAGGGATGCTGCGCAGAAGGTATCCGCGCTCGCGCAGGGCGGCCACGGCCGCCTCGGCCGAGATTCCCGGCACGCGGAAGGAGACGAGGCCGGCGTGGCCCGCGCCCGCCGGCGTGAGCAGTTCGACGCCGCGGACGGCGCCCAGGGCCGTCCGCGCCCGCTCCGCGAGGGCGTGGATCCGGCCCCACACCGCCTCCCAGCCCAGGCCCTCCAGCCAACCCATGGCCGCCACCCACCCGGCGAGCGCCGGTCGGAAGACCATGCCCACCTCCAGGCGCCGCGCGCCGGGGGCGGGCAGGTAGTGGCCGGCGTCGTCGATCCGCGCCACGCCCATGTAGCCGACGGCGCCCGGCTGCAGCCGCTCCTCCTGCCCGGGCGCCACCCAGAGGGCCCCCGTGCCCTCGGGGCCGCAGAGCCACTTCTGGCCCGACACGGTGTAGAAGTCCGCGCCGAGGTCGGCCGGACGGACGGACAGCGCACCCACCGACTGCGCGCCGTCCACCACCACGGCGGCGCCGGCGTCGTGGGCGGCGGCCGCGATCTCCGCCACGGGCAGCACCGCTCCGGTGGCGTACGACACGTGCGAGAGGAACACGGCGCGTACGGGTCCCGATGGCGCCAGCGCCGACCGCAGGGCGGCGAGGGCCGCCTCGGGCCGGTGGCCCTCCCGCCCCAGGCGGGCGATCCGCACCTCCACCCCGTACCGGAGGCGCAGGGCACCCACCACGAGTTGGATCGCGGCGTGCTCCAGGTCCGTCGTCACCACCACGTCGCCGGGCCGGAACCGAAGGCCCAGGGCCGCGGCGTTGAGCCCGGCGCTCGTGTGGTGCATGAGCGCGATCCGGTCCGCCGGGGCGCCGAGCAGGCGCGCGACGGATTCCCGCGCGGCCGCCATGGGGTCGGGGCCGCCCCGGGCTGCCCCCCGCCCGTGCTCGACCTCGGCGGCCAGGGCCGCGCGCAGGGCCTGGGCCGCCGGTTCCGGCAGGGGCCCCGCGGTGCCCGTGTTCATGTACGCGGCGGAAGCGCAGGCCGGCAGCGCCCGGCGCACGGCCTCGACGTCGAGGTTCCCATCCATCCTGCGGGCTCCTTTTCCGGGGCCGGCTGGGGCCATACCCGCTTCACCCCGGCGGCGCCGAGGCCCCATGGGCCTGCGGCCGCGGGGCCGGGCGGCCCGCCCGTTCCCGGGCGCGGGCGCGGAGCCGCAGGGCGGCGTACCGCCACGCGCCGAGGGAGAGGGCGACGAGCAGCACGGCGGTCCACGGCACCCCGGGCAGCGGCAGGTTGTCCGCGGCGAGCAGGGCCCCGATGCCCAAGCCGCCGAACACGGCGATCGCGGCGATCGGCACCCAGCGGCCGCCCGGCGCCGTCCAGGTGCGGGGCGCCTCCGGCATGCGGCGCCGCAGGCCGAGCAGCGCCAGGGCGGCCACCACATACATGGCGCACTCCAGCGCGGCGCCCGCGTTGATCAGGATGAGGTAGCGCCCGGTGGCGAAGACGAGCAGGGTGAGCGCGACCGACACCCCGTACAGCACCCAGAGGGCGCGGGCCGGGACGAAGCGCGCGTTGAGGCGCCCGACCGGCGCCGGGAGGAAGCCGGAGCGCCCGAGGGCATAGAGCAGGCGCGACGCGGCCACGAAGCCGCCGTTGAAGGTGGTCCCCGCCGTCACCACCGTGACGCCCAGCATGATCCAGAAGCCCGCCGCGCCGAGCGCCGCGCGTCCGACGGTGAGCTGCGGGGCCAGGCCCGCAGCGGCCACGCCGGGAAGGCGTCCGGCGACGAGCGCGAAGAGCCCGAAGGCCACCGCGAGGAGCAGCACGGCGAGCGCCAGGCCCTGGGGCATCTGCGCCGGGCGCCGCACCTCCTCGGCGAGCGGCGTGACCCACTCGAAGCCCATGAACACGAACACCGCGAGGGCGAGGCCGCCGAAGAGGCCGGCCGGCCACGCGGCCGGCACCGGCGGCAGGTGCCCCGGCGCGCGCAGGGCGGCGAGGCCGACGAGGACCAGGGCGGCGAGCAGCGCATACGTCGTCAGGTCCTGGACCGCGCCCGCCGTCCGCACGCTCCGGAGGTTGGCGATCAGCGCGCCGGTCAGGAAGAGCAGGATCCACAGGGCCCCCGGGACGGCGGGCAGGGCCGCGCGGAGGGCGGCCGCGAGCACGAAGCCGTCGGCGGCGATCACCGCCAGCACGGTGCCGAGGTAGAGCAGCGTGAAGGCGAGCGAGAAGGGGTCGCCGAGTCCCCGCAGCGTCCAGACCCGTATGCCCGCGGCCGAGGGCAGCGTTCCGTTCAGTTCCCCGAAGATGGCCACGGCGAGCATGCACAGGGCCCCGGCGCCCAGGATCGCGATGGGGGCCAGGATGCCACGGGCGCTGCCCAGGATAGCCAGCACGGCCAGGAAGTTGACGGCCGCGAACGCGAGGCCGGCGCTGGTCGACACGATCGTGCGGAAGCCGAGGACGCGCTGCAGCAGCCCGGCCGGCGCGCGGGGGCTGTCGGCGGGGACGGGTGGCGCGCCAGCCAACGTTCGTCGCCTCCCGCGGGGCCGGCGGGCCGGCTGCACGCCCTCGAACCGTGCCCGCCGCGCGAGTTCGCGCCGCCCGGCGTCCGGCCCTGCGCGGTGTCATGCGCCGCCCGAGGCGAGGCCCCGGCGTGCGTGTCCGACCCCCGGCCGGCGGCCGTTACGAAGTCGCAACGCAGGCGGCCCCCGCGGCCCTCCCGGTCCGGGGGAGGATGCTATCCTGCAGCCACCGGGGAATCCGGCGGCCGGCGCGGGTCCGAGGGATGCGGGCCGGGCGGCGCTTGGAGGGACGGGGCGATGGGCGAGACGGCGCGCGCGCCGGGGTACGTCGCGCCGGTGTCGGAACTGCGCTTGTTCGTGGAGTCCGGCCTGGCGGCCGATCCGCCCGCCGCGGGCCTGGGCGAGGAGACGTTCGCCTGTGATGCCCAACTCCACCTCGCCGAGGTCGCCCTGGACCTCGCCGCCGACGGCTGGGGCCCGTCCGAGGCCGGCGATGCGGCCGTGCCGGCGGACCTGGGCCGCTGGGCGGCGTACGAGGTCCTGGCCGCCACCGCCGCCTGCGCCGCGCAGGAGGCGAGCGGCGCCGTCGAGGTGGACCTCGCGCTCGCCGAGGAGACGGCGCGGCGCGTGGCCGAGTTCGTCGACGGCCATGGCCTCGGGCCGGTCGTGCGTTCGTACGCGGCCGTGGCGGCCTACGACGACCTGCAGGCCGTGGCTTTCTACGAGCCCATGGCCGAGGACGTCTTCGTCAGCGGGGCCTGGCACCGGCCGTGGTCGTCCGCTCCGCTGCAGGACGAACTGCTCATGGCTGCCGCGGCGGGTCTCGTGCGGGTCCGCCCGCAGGGTCCGGCGTCCCCGTCCCGCCAGATCGTGCTGACCGCCGAGGGGCGGCGGACCCTGGGCGCGGTCGCGGGGCGCCTGGAGGCGGGCGGCATCCTGGCCGAGCGCCGCCACCGCCTGGCCCTCACCCATCGCAACGCGCTGGCCCGTGCCGCCGGCCCGGATCCCGCGGCGGCCGGGGCCCTCCACCAGACCTGGGCCGAGCTGCTCGCGGGTTGCGGCCTCGGTCCCGGAGGCCGGGTCCTGCTGCTGGGGGTGGCCGTCGGCGGCGCCGCCTTGATCCGCGAGGCCGCCGAACTGGTCGCCCCGACGGGCATCGTGCACGTCGTCGACCCGGCGGTGGCCGTGTTGCGGCTGTTCGCCCACGGCGCGGACGGGGGTGCGCCGCGCGGCCTGCCGCACGCCCGGTTCGCGCCGGGCCGGTTCGACGCCCTGCCGCTCTCCGACGGCGCGGTCGACGTCTGCCTCGCCCCGGGCTTCCTACACCTGGGCGCCGACGGCGCCGTGCTGGCCGAGATCCGGCGGGTGGTGCGCCCGGGCGGGCGCCTGGCCCTGGCCGTGCCCCACGCGATCGATCCCGGACACGCGCTGCTGCGCGGGTCGATGGAACCGCTCCTGGCGCTGGCGGCCCGCCTCGAGGTGGCGGAGCCCTGGCGGATCCACGCGCCCGGCCAGGCCGGGGCGCTGCTGCGGCGGCATGGGTTCCTGGAGATCGACGCGCGGCCCGGGGTGGTTCCCGTCGCCGCCCATCCGCACGTGTGGGCCCACCTGCTCCACGGGGGGACCGGGACCGGCGTGCTGGAACGCATCCCCTGGAGGGCGCGCCACGATCTCCTGCACGACCTGGGCGCGCGCGTGGGCCGCCTCCTCGACGCGGCCTCGCTGTCGCACCTGGAGGCGCCGGGGGAGTTGATCCTGGCGACGGTGCCCTGACGCGGGAGGCGGTGGCGGCGCGCGGGTGCCGCGCGGACCGATTCCAGGAATCCCGGCCCGGCCGCGGAAGGGCGAAGGGGGCCGGCGGGCGGGCGCGGGCGGGGAGGTCTCGGGTGGCCGGAGCGGACGTCGCCGTCGTCATCACGGGGGAGCGCCGCCTGGCCGCCCTCAGCCTCGCCGAGCGCCTCGGCGCGCTCGGGGTGCGCGCCGAGGTGCGGCCCCCCGTGCGCATCGAGGGGCAGGTGCCCGCCCGCCGGCCGGTGGCCATCCTGGCCTCGGCCTGGTCCGCCGGCCTTGCCCAGTTCGTGCGCCGCCTGCACGCGCGCGGGCACCATGCCATCCTCCTGGCCCTGCCCGGCGCGGAGGTCGACCGCCTGGGCGCGATGCGCGCGGGCGCGGCCGACGTCATCGGCGAAGGGCCCGAGCAGGCCGAAGAACTCGCCCTGAAGCTGCGGCGCCTCTCGGAACTGGCTCCCGGCCCCGGCGGGCCCAAACCGGCCGCCGCGGCGCGGCCCGGGGAGCGCGTCTACCGCCTCGGCGGGTACTCGTTCGACCCCGTCCGCCAGCACCTGACGGCCGCGGCGGGGGGCGCGGTGATCTCCCTCACGCCGACCGAGTCCGTGGTCCTCTACTGCCTCGTGCGTGCGGCCGCCGCGGACCCGCAGCGCCGCATGCGGGTGCCGGACCTGATCGCCGCGTGCCGCCTCCCCGGCCTGACCCCGGCCGCCCTGCGCAAGCACGTCTTCGAACTTCGGTCCAAGCTCGAACGCACGGCGACCCTGCCGCTCATCACCGGCGACCTGCGGATGGGCCTGTCCTGCAACGCCACCTTCCTCGACCCCAACGCGGACGCCACCGAATCCCACGCCTGACCGGCGTTTCCGCCTGCCGCGCCACCCGTGGTTGACACAACGCATCCGCGGTGTGGTATTGTCACCAATACCACACCGCCGGCATGTGGTGTGCTTCCAATCGCTCATGGCCGGATGGGCGTGGGACGCGGCCCGGGCCGCCGTCCCGCGCGGGGCCGGCTGTCATGGAGGGGGTTCCAACCCATGAGCACGAAGGAGATGCCGCCCATCCGGGCCGGGGGGCGGCGCCGGTGGCTCGCCGGGATGGCGGCGGCGGCGGCCGTGACGGTCGCCCTGGCCGGGTGTGGCAACGCCGCGGCCACCAACACGGCGGGTTCGGGAACGACCACACCGACATCGAGCACGGCGACCGCCGGCGCGACGACTTCGTCGACGGCCTCCCCGCCTTCGTCGTCCTCCTCGGCGGCAGCGGCGAGCGGCAGCTCGGCTTCCGGTTCGTCCGGGTGAGCGCGCGGGCGCCGGAGGGGGGCTCCCTCTCCGGCGCCCGGTCCCCGGGGGCCTCAGGCCGCCGCCCACTCCACGACGGCCTTGACGTCCTCGGGGCCGAGGTCCACCGCCTGCCCGACCGCGTTCGGCGCCACCCGGCGCGTGATCAGCCGCTCCAGCCAGCCCGGCCACGCCGCCTGGGCCGCGGCGAGGGCCTGGGCCCCGGCGGTGAACGCCTCGCGGCTCGCGTTGACCGATCCGAACAGGAGCCCGTTGGTCAGCACCAGTTGCCGATTCACCGCCGCGGCCGGCACGGAAAGCGTTCCCTCGGTGCCGGAGACGCCGAGCAGGCAGAGTACGCCGCAGGGCGCGAGGGCCGGGATGCTGCCGAAGACCACCGGTGGCGCACCCGTGCACTCCAGAATCCAGTCGAACGGGCCGCCCTCCCCGAGCTTGGCCTGGTCGGCGCAGAGGTACCGCGCGCCGACGGCCGCCGCGGCGCGGGCCTTGAAGCTGTCCGCGGGCATGCGGTCATAGACGGTCACGTCGAGCCCGCGCAGGCGCAGCAGCATGGCGCCGAGCAGGCCGACGGGCCCGGCGCCGGTCACGAGCGCGGCCCGCGGTTCCCACGCCAGCCGGGCCCGCTGGACGCGGGCGGCCTCCTCGACGGCCTTCGCCACCACGCTGGTCGGCTCCAGGAGCACCGCCGCCGCGCCGAGGGCCGCCGGGACGGCGACGAGATAGCGGGGCACCTCCGTGAACCGCTCGCACTGGTAGCCGTCCGCGCCCTGGATGCCCCGTTCCGTATAGCCCAGCGTCACGCACATGTCCGGGTGGTCATGGGCGCAGGGGTAGCACTCGGGCCGGCCGCACGGCCGGCGCACGGTCGGCACCACGAGCTGGCCGGCCGCGAGGCCGGAGCCGTCGGGGGCGCGGAGCACGCGGGCCAGGCACTCGTGGCCCGGGATGAGGACGTCCCTGCCCGCCGGAGCGGCGCCGTGCGCACCCGCGAGGATCTCGCGGTCGGTCCCGCACACGCCCACCGAGAGCGTCTGCAGAAGCGCCTGGCCGGGTCCGGGCACCGGTTCCGGGATGTCCCCCACCTGCACCGAGCCGGCCTGGCCCGGGCGGATGGTGATCGCGCGCATGGCCGCACCTCCCAGTCCCCGTCGCGGACGCGTCCGGACGGGCCCGCAGCCCATAGTACCCCTCCGGGGCCTCGGGGCGGCGTCCGTCCCCCCACCCGCGGCACGGGGCGCCGGTCCCCGATGAGGTGTCGTCCGCGTCCCGCCGGCACCGCGCGCGCCGCCCCTCTCCGCGGCAGGCGAACGGAGGACGCCCCAGCGGGTCGAGCGGACCCGCAGGTGGGCCACGGCCTCGCGCGTGCGCCCCGAGTCACCCCTTGGCGGGTCGTCGGGCCCCCCTCCAGCCTGGGGAGGGAGCGGCCCCAGCGTGGCGAATCCCAAACCTTCACCGTCCGGACCCTGCGGCGCGCTCCCTCGAAAACGGTCGCTCGGCGCGGGTGTGCCGCGCGCATGGGGCGCCGACCGCACGGGCGCCCCGTGTTGGCGGCCGACTCCCACTCCCCACCGAGGTGAAGACGGTGCCCGACGCCGCGCAGGCGCCCCTGGTCGTCCCCCTTCAGGGCCTGGGGCTGGCCGACGCCCGCCTGGCGGGGCACAAGGCGGCCACGCTCGGGGCCCTGGCCGGCGCGGGTTTCCCGGTACCGGCAGGCCTCGTCCTGACCACCGCCGCCTTCCGCCTCGCGGTGGCTCCCCACGGCCAGGGCCTGGCGGCCGCGGCAGGCCGCGATGCCCGCGACCCCCGCCAGGCGGTCCTTGCGGCCCAGGTCTGCGCCGATGCGCTTGCGGGGCTCGCCGTCCCGCCGGCGGTGGAGGCCGCGCTGCGCGGCGCGGCCCCCGACTGGGTCCATGCCGAGCCCCTCGCCGTGCGCTCGACGGCCACCGCGGAGGACAGGCCGGAGGCGAGCTTCGCCGGCGCGTACGAGACCGTGGCCGGCGTGCGGGGCTGGGACGCGCTGCTCGCCGCCGTGGTGGCATGCTGGCGCTCCTTCTTTGCGCCGGGCGCACTCCTCGCGCGGGCCGCGGCCGGCCTCACGGGCGACGGCGAAGGGATGGCCGTCCTGGTCCAACGCCTGATCGACGCGGACTGCTCGGGCGTCTGCTACACGGTCGACCCCGCGCAGCTCCGCGTGGACACCTTCGTCATCAACGCGGTGTGGGGCATGGGCGTCGGCGCCGTGGACGGCAGCGTGGCGGCCGATACGGTGTGGGTGCGCCGCGACGATCTGGAGCTGCGGCAAGAGCGCATCGTGGAGAAGGCGGAGCGCGTGGCCCCCGCGCCAGACGGCTCCGGCCTGCGGCCGGAGCCCGTACCCGCAGAGGAGCGCCGCGCGGCGTGCCTGCCCCCGCCCTGGTGGCGCCGGGTGGCCGAGTTCGCGCTGGCGGCGGAACAGCTCCTCGAGCGGCCCCAGGACGTCGAGTGGGCGATCTCCGGCCAGCGCGTCTGGGTGCTGCAGAGCCGGGCGATCACCGGCCTGCCCGCGCACCTCGCCGCCGCGCCGGCCTTCCCCGTCACCGCATCCGAGCTTGGCCCGCGGGTGCCGGCGTGGCGGCGCGGGCGCAGGGAAGCGCCCCCGCCGCTGCTGTTGGACGTGGGCGCCGCCTCCCGCGCGGCCCATGTCGACTCGCCGCTGGCCCACGCGGACGAGCACGTGGAGGAGGTCCGGCTCTTCCACGGCGTGCCATACAGCCGGCGGAGGCCCTCGGACCTGCGCGAAGGCGACGTCCGCACGCGGCAGGCGGCGCGGCGGGAATGGGGATCCTGGCTCCGCGAGCGCGACACGACCGCGTGGGAGCATCTGCGGCCCGTGGTCGCCGCGGCCGTGCGGCGGCTCGCCGCCTTTGACGCCGGCTCGGCGGATGGGCCCGCGCTCGCCGCCCATCTGGAGGACGCTTTCGGCAACTACCGCCACCACTGGAACGTCCACTGGGAGATGGCCAGCCTCGGCAACGAGGTGACCGCCCCCTTCCGCGAGGCGTTCGACGCCGTGAGCGGCCTGTCGGACAAGTCCGCGGCCAACGCGCGCGCCCGGGTGCTGCACGGGGAGGAGAGCGAGTTCACCGCCCTCATCGACCGCCTGCACGCCCTGGGCCAGGTCGCGACGCAGGTCCCGGCGGTCGCCGCCGTCGTGCGCGCGTGCCCGCCGGACGCGGTGGCCCGCCTGCGCGCCCTCCCAGAGGCCGGCCCGTTCCTCCAGGCGCTCGACGCCCTGTTGGACCGGTACGGGGACCACAGCGGCTGCGGCTATGGGTCGTCCGCGTCGGTGGAGACACCCACCTGGCGGGAGGACCCGACCCTCGTCCTGCGGGTCGCCGCCGTCTACCTGGACCCGCACGCCGAGCCGCCCGCCGCGGCGCGGGCGCGCGCCCGGCACGCGCGGGACGCCTACGTGGAGGCCCTCGCCGCCGGATGCGCGGACCGGGATGCCGTCGCCGCGTTCGGACGCTGGCTTCCCCTGGCCCGGCGGACGGCCGCGGACCTGGAAAACCACAACCACTCCATCGACCAGGCCGCCACCGGCCAGCTGCGCGCGGCGATCCTTTCCGCCGGGCGGCACCTGGTCGCGAAGGGCAGCCTGGACGGCGTCGCAGACGTGTTCTGGATGCGCCGTGCGGAGATCGTGGAGGCGCTGCGGGCCGAGGCGTCCGGTGACCTGCGGGCGCTGGTGGCGCGCCGGCGGGCCGAGCACGCGGCCCACCGGGCGCTGCAGCCGCCCGTGCTCCTCGGGACCCCCGAGGCCGCCCTGGAGCCGCGGCCGCCCTTCCAGGACGAGGTGACCCATCTCGCGACCAGGGAGGAACGCCACCGCGGACGGATCTCCGGCCAGGCGGCGAGCCCCGGCGTGGTGCGGGCCCGTGCCCGCGTGATCGCCGACGCCGCCCTCGTTCCGGAGATCGGGCCCGGCGACGTCCTGGTCGCCGGGGACGCGGGCCCACTCTGGACGCCCCTCTTTCCGGCGCTGGGCGGGCTCGTCCTCGACCGGGGGGCGCTGCTGCAGCACGCGGCGGCCGTGGCCCGCGAGTACGGGGTGCCCGCCGTGATCCAAACGCGCGATGCGACCCAGCGCATCCCCGACGGAGCGCGGGTCACGGTGGACGGCACCGCAGGGACGGTGCAGGTAGAGGCGGCGGACGGGGCCTCGGAGGCGGCCTCGTGATCCCGCCCCCTGCGCCTTCCCGCATCCTCCCCCGCCGGGGCCCCGGACTCAGGTCACGGAGATGAAGATCTCGGTCTCGAGCCGGCTCTCGTCGGCGGTCCAGTGGCCATAGATCTCCATGCTGGGGCACGTCCGCGAAAGCCCGAGTCCCCGGATCGCCGCCTCCATCGCCTCGTACGCCTTCGGCAAGCCATGGTATGGGCCGATGTGCTTCCAGTGCGCGTATCTCGTGAAAACGACGTCCTTCTTCACGAGGCTCGTCGGGGTTGCCGCAGGCGCCAGCAACTCCACGCCCGCGAAGACGACGTCGCCACAGTCGTAGACGGCGTGGCTGATGCCTCCGTGGGCCAGGTCCTTCGCGCGCACCTCCACCCACACCCGCTGGAGGAGTTCCATGAACTCCGCGCCGCGTGCCTTGCCGGACTGATGGGCGGTGCCGTAGCCGTGCAGGGTGATCCTGCGTGGTTGTTCCATGATCGCGACCGGCCGCTGTGCCATGCCCCTCCGCCCCCTGCCCGGTCCCGACCTTGCGATGCGCACGCCCCGAGGCGCCTCCTCCCCCGGTCGCGCATTCCGTGGTCCGTCGGCCCCCTCGGGACCGTTCGGCCGCCCGCCCGTTCCAGGCGGACGACCCCGCGGCGCGCCACGGGTCCGCGCGGTCGGACCCGCTAGGCCGGGAGTTGGGCGTTCATCGTCTGCTGCGCCTGGGCGAGCGCCGCCTCCAGCGGCGTCGTGCCGCCGAGCGCGCTGGCCATGGCGTCCAAGACGGCATCGTGGGCCGGTATGGCCGGAAAGCCATCATACACGTCGACGAAATGCTTCCAGTCCCCAGCCGCGGCGACGCCGGAGGCGGCCGCGGCGTGGTTCGTGACGGCCGGACCGGACCAGAACCGGGTCTGGACCGCGGGATCGGCGCTCGCGGGCGGGGCCCATGGCCCGAGGGCGCTCGTCAGATTCGTGGCGGTCGCGGAGTTGAGCCAGATGCCGAACTCGGCCGTCGCCAGCGCCTGCGGTGCGTTGGAGGGGAGCCGGGGGTGCCCCGACAGACTCCTCAAGACGACGGCGTTCGATCCCACCGTGATGACCGGGAGGACCGGAAACCGCGGCATCCGCGCCCACCCCCACGGCGGGGATGCATAGTTGAGGTTGCGCCACCCATCCAACCGGTCGAAGGTCATGGCGAAGAGCGGCGTCACCTGCCGCCCCCATGACCAGGAAGCAGACCGTCCGGCCACCGCTTGGACCTGCGCCACGGGGAGGGCATAGTCCCGGATCAGGCCGGTCAAGGTTGCCATCGCCGACACGGAGGCCGCATCCGACGCGAAGCTGAATGCGCCATCCCTGCCTATGGTGCCGCCGAACCCGCGGACGAACGCCTGCCAGAGCCCCTCGTACCGCATGGCCGTGGGGAAAATCACCCCGGAGGGCCCGCCGATCGCGCCGCGGGCGGTGATGGTGATGCCGCCGACCCGATTCGGTATAAGGGCGGGCGACATCGGGCCGAGCGCCGCGGCCAGTCCCTGGACCTCTCCGGTACCGGCGAGCCGCGCAAGCGCGATGCAGTCCGCCTGGAACTCCTCGAACGTCCATCCCGCGCTGGGCGGCTGCAGGCGCGCGGCGTGGAACGCGTCCTGCCGCCAGCGAACGCCCCAAGGGTTGACCGACACCGGCACCCCCAGCACCCGGCCCTGGTCGGTCCAGGACGCCCAGACGCCGGGGAAGACCGCGCCGGAGCGGAAATTCAGCTCCCTGAGGGCCGGCGACAGGTCGGTGAGGTTGCCGGCAAGCGTGGCCGAGTCGTCCCACCCGTCCACTTCGTAGGGGCGATCCGGAGACGCGCCCGACGGGTCGAGGCGGATGCCGGGGTGGGCGTCCTCAAAGGCATGGACGAGCGTCACGGGCCAAGACGACTGCACGGGCAGCGTCACGGATGACGCTGCAGGAGGGCTCTGGGCCCTTGCACGCCCCTTGCCCGCCCGGCAGCCCGTCAGTCCCGCCGCGGCCACCACGCCCGCCTGCAACACCTGGCGCCGCGACCAGCGCACTTTCTCCAGGCTGATCTCCTCCCGGCGCGCGGCGGTGGGGGGCGCCCGGTCCGTGGACGGTCGCCGCCGCGAAGCGTGGATCCCTTCACGACGTCCGCTGGATGCCCTGCCCGTGGCCGCGCCCGACCGCCGCGAGGGGACCCCTCCAGGGCGGCCTGTGGAGGCCGCCCTCCGCCGGGATGAAGAGATCCGCTGCTCCCGCCCTGGCCGTTTGTTTGGTCGGGCGCGGCCGCAGGCGGCATTCCATGCGCTCCGGCCCGCGTTCCATGCCGCGTCCTGTGCCGGCGGCGCCTGCTCTCGCAGGGTCCGGAGCGTGAGATGCGGCCCTCTGGAGTGGACGAGCGGCCGTCCTGGGGCCGGGCGGTCCGGCATGCCGGCCGCAGTGGGGGTTCAGGCACGGCGGCCCTGGGCCTACCGCCCGCGGATACCAGGCGCGTCCCACGGCCGGGCGGCGGCAGATCCCATGGCCCCGGCCGACCTCAGCCGGTCGGTCCGTCCACGGCTCCTCGCGCCGGGCCGTCGCGCAGGACGGCGTTGGCCTGGCGTATCGTCACACGACCTTCCTGGCAGCGCACGTGGCTGACGGAGCCCTCGTCCAGGACCACGGCCGGACGCGTCACGCCCCCATCGCCCACGGCCGCGGCCAGCACCCGTCCCGCCGCCGGCGCCGGCGCGAGGACCGCGATGGCACCGTGTTCGGGCCGGGACCGGCGCACGCGCTCCCACAGCGCATCGGCGGAGGCCCGCGCCTCGCCGCCCGCCTCCGCGGCCCCCGGCCACACCTCGAGCCGGGCGCCGGTCGCACGAGCGAGCGCCATCCCCGCCCGCCAGCCCGCATCGGCCATGCCGGCCACGACCACGGCCCCCAACCCGCGGTCCCCCCAGTCCGCCCGTGCCGCCGCCTCCGCCGCGGCCTCTCCGGCCATGAGATACACGTCGATGTCCCCCGGCGCGGCGGGCCGCGCGGCGACGAGGCCGGCTCCTTCGTCGTCCGCCAAGCGGGCCGCGCCCTCCACCCACGATGCATCGCCGTTCACGGAGCGCAGGGTGTACCGGCCGTCCTGGTGGTCCAGCGTGTGGACGCGGCCGTTGCCCTGCCCGAAGCGGACGCGGTCGAGATCGGCGCCCAGGGCGGCGCACAGCAGGGCGCCATCGAAGCCCTGGTGCGCCACCACGACCACGCGGGCGCCCGGCGGGAATTCGCCCACCAGGCGCCGCAGGACCCCATCGGCCCGCCGGACGACGTCTGCCGCCGTCTCGGTTCCCGGATACTCCGGCCAGCCGGTTTCCTGCAAAGGCGGGTCGCAGCGGACGCCCGGAAAGCGCGCGGCGATCTCGGCCGGGGGATGCCCGTCGAGCGGCGAGCTGCGATTCCACTCGACCAGGGCCGGCCAGGCGACCGCGCGGCCCACCCGGGCGGCGCCGAGCAGCGGTTCGGCCGTCTGCAGCGCGCGCCAGAGCGGGCTGCAGACCAGGCCGTCGAAGGCCTCGTCGCGCCAGCACGCCGCGAGGCGTTGGGCCTGGCCCAGCCCCGCGGCCGTCAGGGGTGGATCGGGGACGGTGCTCACCCCGGCGTTGTTGACCGACTCGCCGTGGCGGACCACGTGGATGCGCATGCGCAGCAAGCCCCCCGGGTGGACCCTCGGCGGAGCCCGCGCGGGCTCCGGCCCGAGACCCGCGCGTTCCTTCCACGGGGGCCGGCACCCTGCCGAAGCTCGGGTTATCGTTGGATGACGGCCCGGGGGCGGCGGGACCCCGTCCGCCCCCGGGCCCGTTCGCCCTCACGTCCCGGGCCCGCGGAAGTCCGGCACATCCACAGGGGCGCCGCCGCGCTCCGCCGAGGCGTGGGCGCAGATGCAGGGGGCGGTGAACTCGAGCGAGCGGTCGAGGTCGATGCCCGCCGGCGCGCCGTCGCGCACGGCCGCCAGGAACTGCGCGAGGGCGAGATGATCGCGGGAGG
>JAJYVV010000042.1 GCA_021791815.1 Bacillota bacterium
GGCAGCCTTCTCTGCGGGAGCCGGGCGGCCTGCCGCCGGGCGGGCGCCGGCCCCGGGCGCCCCGTCCCCAGCCGTTGCCAGCAGGCCCGCGGCCATGCTACCGTCCCGACCGCCGGGGCAGGGCCCCTCGGGAGGGAAGCCGTGTGACCGGGGCCCAGCTGGCCTCCCTCGCGGGCGGCGTCGTGGTCCTGGCGGCGACCGCCTACGACCTGGTGCAGTCGGTGGTCCTGCCCCGTCCCGCCGTAGGCCGCTTCCGCCTCAGCATCCTCCTGGTGGCAACCCTCTGGCGGTTCTGGCGCGCCGCGGGCCGGCGGCTGGGCGCGCTGCGGCGGCGCGAGGCCGTGCTGGGCGCGTTCGCCCCCCTGGCCGTGATCCTGCTCCTCGCCTGCTGGTCGGCGGCGCTCGTCGCCGGGTACGGACTCGTCCTCCACGCGGTGCTGCCCGGGCACGGGCTTGGCGGCAGCCTGTACCTGGCGGCGGCCGCGCTGTTCACGTTCGGCCTGAGCGGGGTGGCGCCGGCCTCGGCGGCGCCGCGCGTGGTGGTCTCGCTGGCGGCGGCGAGCGGCCTCGGGCTCGTGGCGCTGGTCGTGAGCCTCCTCTTCCTCCTCTTCGGCGCCTTCGAGCGGCGTGAGGTGCGCGTCGTCATGCTCGATGCGATCGCGGGCGCCCCGCCCTCCGGCGTGCACGTGCTCGAGTCCTGCGCCGAGCTCGGCGTCCCCGACCTGCTGGACGAGGTGTTCTCGGACTGGGAGCTCTGGGCGGCCCAGGTGCTCGAGAGCCACCTCTCCTTCCCCGTGCTGATCTACTTCCGCTCGAGCCACGACAACGAGGCCTGGGTCAACTCCTTCGGCGCGGTGATGGACGCGGCCAACCTCGTGCTCACCACCCTCGCCGACGTGCCCCGCGGCCGGGCTGAGCTCTTCTACAAGGTCGGCAAGCACCTCGCGGACGACCTCGGCCATTCCTTCCGGCACACCGGGCCGCGGCTGCCCGGGCTCGAGCGGGGCGAATTCGACGGAGCCCTGGCGCGGCTCCGCGCCGCGGGCCACACCGTGCGGGACCCCGACCTCGCCTGGGCGGCCTTCGCCGCCCGCCGCCTGCAGTACATGCCGCTGCTCCATCACCTCGCGCGGGAGCTGGAGATCGTGGCCGCGCCGTGGATCGGCGACCGCTCCTACCTCCCCCATCGCGACGGCCGGCACTGACGGCACCAGGGCGCGGCGCGGGCGTCCGGCGCGCTCGGCACCGCCCGCCGCCGACGGAGCCCTGGCCGCCTTCGACGGCCGCCTCGGGCACCGGGCCGCCGGGACGCACCCGTGGCCGGGGCGAGGCTTCACCGCGCAGACGTGGGAGAAGCCTCTGGATGGCGCCCGGCAGGTTCCGCGGCGGCCGGGCGGTCCTCGCCATGCAGCCACCGCAGCCCGCCCGGCCAACCGCGCTCGGCCATCTCGAGAATGCTGCGGCCATATGGTCCCAGCCCCGTGACCTCGTGGGTGCCGGGCGCATCCCACGGATACTCGGCGATGCCGGCGGCGCGGAACTGGTCGGCGGCCGTGTAGGGGGTGTCCGCGCCGCGGCGGTGCCGCCGGACCAGTTCCGGGTCGTTCATGAGATCCCACGTGCCGATGGGGCGACCGCCGGCCTCCTCGTAGATGACGCCCGTCAACGCGTCGATCGCGCCCCACCGGCCGTCGCGCCACGCCTCGATGATCGCGTGGCCGCTGTACGCGGCGCCGGTGTCGGCGAGGAACACGAGGCGCGCGGGCAGGCCCGCCACCTGGCAGAGCCGGCAGGCCACGCGCGCCACGTCCGTGCACCAGTCGGACCCCCGGGCGGCGATGGCCTCCTCCGGGCCCCCGAAGCGGAGGTCGTCCAGGGCCCTGGGCCCGGCGGCCTCCGCCGCCCGCACGATGCGGGCGCAGGCCATGACCACGCCCCGCACCTTCGCGCCCTCTCCGGCTACCCCCAGTCGGGGCGGCAGCAGCGCCTCCAACGCCGGCCGCGTGCCCGCACCGTACGCGGAGTGGCCGGAAGCCGGCGCCGCGTACAGGTGCGGCGCGGTCTCGGCGCAGAGCCAGACCATCCGGCCCAGGAGCCACCGGTCGACGGACCCCGCGGCGTGGACATCGTGCTCGAACATGTGCGCGTAGGCGGGGCCGAACCGCCCCGGCCCCCGGTGGGCATCCAGGATGCCCCCATCCACCGCGACTCCCCCCGCAAGGCTGGGCCGTGCGCGTGCCTACCCGTGCCGGCTCTCCGGCGCATCGCGCGCCGCGTCCGCGGGCCCTTGCGGCGTACCGCCGCGGCCCTCCAGCACGAACCACCGCTCGAAGGCGCCGTGGGTCGACCGCTTGGCAGCCCTCGCCTGTTCCACGGCCCGGGCCGAACCGTTGTGGCGGACCAGGGCCTCCAGCACCTCGAGCAGGTCGGCGATCTCCTCGGCGCTGCCGCCGGACGCCGCGACCTCGGCGGCCTCCTCCCGCGCCTTTGAAACCAGGAGGGCCACCATCTCGTCCGGTTCGGCCACGCGGAAGCGGCCCGCCTCGCCCAGCCGCCCCATGTGCTCGGGGATGCGGTCGCGGACCAACTTGCCCGGCGCCGGGGCCGTGGGCGGACCGGCGCGGCGCCCGAGCCGGTCCAGGACCCAGGCCCCATCCTCCGGAAAGGACCAGCGCAGCCCGCGGGCCTCCTCCGCGCCGAACCATCCCACCTGGTGGATGAGGCCGTCGGGATCGCGGGGGCGCGGTTCGCCACCCGTGACCCGCACCTCGAAGCGGTGGACGGCGAAGGGATGGCCGCCCGCGCGGCCCGTCTTGGCCCCGAGGGGCCGCAGGATCGTCCCCCGGTAGCCGGTCTCCTCCCACAATTCGCGGAGACAGCAGGCCTCGACCGACTCGCCGGGTTGGCACCCGCCCCCGGGCAGGCCCCACGTCCTCGGCTCCCCGGCGTGGCCCTGCAGGACCAGGAGCACCCGGCCGGATGGGTCGACGCAGAGATCCGAGGCGCCGACCCAGTACGGCGCCTCGCCCGTCCCCTGCCCCGTACCGCCCACCCCCGGCCCCAGGCTCGCACCCCCCGACCGCGGGCGCAAGCCCCCCGCCGTGCACTCGGGAGGCCCTCCTCCCCCCGCCGCCGAATCCCCAACCACTGGGAAGGTGAGGCCGCATGGCCCTCGCGACCGCCCCGGCGCCGCGCCGGTACGCGCGCTACACGGTCACCGTCGACCAGTACGTGCGCTTCCACCGCGACGGGTTCCTGGTCGTTCCCGGGCTGGTGCCGCCCGAGGACGTCGCCCAACTGGAGGCGCACTGCGACGAGATCGTCGCCGGGCGGATCGCCCGCGACCTCCTCGGGCAGCACGTGATGTACTCGGACGCGGCAGAGGCGGAAAAGATCTATAACCGCATCCACATGCTGCACCGCCACCTGCCGATCCACGAGCGTTACCTCCTGCATCCGCGGGTGCTGGACGTGCTGGAGGCGCTGATCGGTCCGGATGTGCTCGCGCTGCAGACGATGCTGTTCCTCAAGCCGCCGGGTTCGAACGGCCAGGGGTACCACCAGGACAGCTACTACATCCCCACGCTGCCGGACACCCTCTGCGGCGCGTGGATCGCCATCGACCGCGCCGACGAGGAAAACGGCTGCGTGTGGTTCACGACCGGGAGCCAGCACGAGCCGATCTACCCGGACGCGCACAACCTGCGCGTGCACTACCCGGCGGCGCGGCCGGAGGACCTGCGCGTGGTGGACCACGTCAGCGATACCGACGAGGCGCGCAACGGCCTCACCCCGGTCGCGCGCCGCTACCCGGCGGGTGCCGAACTCCCCGCCGCGGCCGATCCCGGCGACGTCGTGTTCTTCGGCGGCCACGTGCTGCACCGCAGCCACCGCAACCGGAGCGCGACGCGCTGGCGCCGGTCGTTCGTCGGCCACTACTGCAACGCCCGCTCGTACACGGAGTGGGACTACGGGTACGAGCCGGCCATGGCCAACGACCGGCACATCCTGGCCCGCGGCCGCACGCACCTGCCGTTCGCGCAGCCCAAGTTCGGCACGCCGTGTGCGGCGACCGAGCCCCCCGCGCGCGGCGGGCCCCCCGCCGCCGCGCCGACCATGATGGCGGACATGGCCCAGGGAGGCGGCGGTCCGGTCATGCGGGAGGCGCCCACGGACCCGGAGCGCCTGGACCCCGACGCGCACCACGACTGAAGCCGGGCGGCGGCGGGGCGCGCCCGGCCCCCGGCCCGACCGGACCCCGACTGTGAGGTGTCGGCCGATGGCCCTGTTGGACGAGATCCTCGAGCACAACGCGCGCTTCGTGGCGGACCGCGAGCGTCCGCTGACCAGGCAGCCGGCCAGGAAGATCGCCTTGTTCACGTGCATGGACACGCGGCTCGTCGAGTTCCTCGAACCGGCGATGGGCATCCGCCGCGGGGACGCCAAGGTCATCAAGAACGCGGGCAACACCCTCATCGATCCCGCCGGGGGCGTCATCCGCAGCTTGGTCGTCGCGATCTTCGCGCTGGGCTGCGACGAGGTATGCGTGGTCGGGCACCGGGATTGCGGCATGGCGCAGGTCGACGAGGCCGCCCTGCGGGAGACGATGCTCGGGCGCGGCGTCCCGCTGGAAGCGCTCGACGCGCTCCGGCCGAGCCTGCGCGAATGGCTCGGCGCGTTTCGCGATCCGCACGGCAACGTCCTCAACGTCGTGCGGCAGATCCGCGCCAACCCGCTGATTCCCGGCGACGTGCCGGTGCACGGCCTGCTGTTCGATCCGGTTGCCGGCCGCCTGGACCTCGTGGACGCCGGGTACGCCGTCACCGCCCGGTGAACCGGCCGCCGCGTGGCCTGGGGGCCGGACCGGGACGGCGCGCGGAATGGCATTCCCCGCCCCCGGGGGCGATCAGGCAGCGCGGGCAGGCGTCACCGGGTCCGGCTCGACCCAGTAGCAGGGGCGGACCGAGCGGTGGTCCGCGACGAAGCGCGGGGGCCGGCGGCCCGCGCCCGCCTCTTCCCCAGCCCACGCGCAGGCATCGCCGGCCCGGGCCTCCCCGTCCCGCCCCCGCCCCGACGGCGGCCTATAATGGGCCCATGCGGACGGGCACACCACCCAGGCTCTCGGGCCCGCACTCTGCCTTGGTGAGCGCCCTGCCGGAGGCGCTGGGGCGCGTGTACGGGCCGCGGCTCACCTCCGCCCTGGTCTTCGGGTCGGTGGGCCGGGGCACGGCCAGGCCGGACTCCGACATCGACCTCTATGTCGTGGCTGAGCCCCTGCCCCGGGGCCGCATCGCGCGCGTCGAGGAGTTCGCCGCCGTGGAGGCGCTCCTCGGGACCGGCGGCGACGCCGATGCCGCGCTCTCGCCCATCCTGCGCACCCCGGCCGAGGTCGACGCCGGTTCCTGGCTGTTCCTCGACTTCACGCTCGACGGGCGCCTCCTGGTCGATCGGGACGGCTTCATGGCGTCGCGTCTCGGCAGGATCGCGGCCAAGCTGGCCGCCGTGGGCGCGCGCCGCGAGCCCTACAAGGGGAGTTGGGTGTGGAGGATTCCGGCCGATCCGAGCCTCCTGCGCCCGTGAACGAGACCCTCGGGAGAAGCTACCTACAGAAGGCGCACCTGAGGCTCGCCGCCCTGGAGTTCTACCACGAGCGCAGGGGCTATTCGGACGTGGTTCGCGAGGCCCAGGAGTGTGTGGAACTGGCGCTCAAAGGCCTGCTGCGCCATATCGGGGTTGAGCCGCCCAAGCAGCACGACGTCGGGGCCCTGGTGGTGGGCTCGCGCGCCCTGCTGCATCCGGCGACCCACGCTTCGCTCGACCGGGTGGCCGCCATCTCGAAGCGCTTGCGCAAGGAGCGGGAGTTCGCCTTCTACGGCGACGACGACTTCGTCCCGACCGAGGAGTACAGCGCCGAGGACGCTCGACGCGCCATCGAAGACGCGACCTTCGTGGTGGCGACCGCTGACGCCGCTCTGTCCAGCGTTCCGGCCGACACGCGGCCGGCATCCGAGCAGGATGCCGCCGCGGATCCGAAGGGGTGAGGCCTGCCCGGTCGCGCGCGCAGCGACCACGGCGGATGTCGGAGGCCTTGGCGCGCGAAGGCTCACCGTGGGCAAGGGGATCGCCGCGGAACCCCGCGGCGGGCCCCGCGTCGCCTTCCGGCCTTCCTCCGGCGTTTGACTCCGCCCCACGCCGCCCGTGGGGCGACCTCGTGGCGTCGTCCAGCGCGCGGAGCGCGCGCGACCGGGCACCGCACGGAGATGGTGTCCCCGTGCACGCCCGGCCGTGGCGCCGTGCCGCCTCATTCGCCCTGATCGCGCTGACGGCCGTATCCACCGTGCTGCGCTTGTTGGGCTGGGGCCGGGACTCCGTGACCGGCTGGCTGCTCATCGCCCTGCTGATCCTGCTCGCGGTGCTCCGCAGGGCGGGCTGGCTCCTCCTGCGCGGGACACCGGGGGCGGGGCCGCGCCGGGGTGAGCCCCCGGGCCCGACGTCCGGCTGAGCCCCGTCGCCGCTCCCTCCCCGCCGATCCTGGACGCGCCCCTCGCGGGGGTGCCGCCGGGGCCGGAGCGGGCCCCCCCGGCAGGTCGACGGAGGACCGCTCCGGCCCGCGGCCCCCGCCTTGCCCAGAGAGGAGGGACCCGCGGTGTGGCCGCTGACGGTGCCGTGGCGGGACCTGCGCTTCGGGGTCGAGCTGGAGTTCGTGGGCGGGCGCCCTGCCGACCTCGCCCTGCTGCCGGGCTGGCGCCTGCTGCCAGGCGAATTGCAGGTCGACGACGACGGCGCCGAATCCGGCGGCGAACTCGTCCCGCCGCCGCTGACCTGGGCGCGGCGGGATGAGATCCGGTCCGTGCTCGCGGGCCTGCGCGGCGTCGGAGCGCGGGCCAATTGGGATTGCGGGCTGCACGTCCACGTGGGGCTGGATCCTTGGGGCGAGGAGGCCGTGCTGCCCCTCCTGCGGGCCGCCCTCACGGCGCAGGATGCGCTGCGCGACCTCGTGCGGGCGGCCGACCACCGGTTGCGCTTCTGCCCCCCGGTGGACGCGGCCATGGTCGAGGCATACGCCCGCCAGCCCGGGCCCGACGCGCTCGAGCGCCCGGGGCGCCCGCAGGCCCACCGCTGCGGCATCCACGCGGGCTCGTGGTACAACGTCGGCACCGTGGAGATCCGGTACGCGAACGGCTCCCTGCGCGCGGCCGAGGTTCTGCGCACGGTCGAGCTGTGCCTCCGCTTCGTGGCCGCCGTGGGTCGCGGCGCGGCCCTTCCGGCGGGCGCGGCCGAGTTGGCCGCGGCCGTCGGCGCGCCCCAACGCGGCTATCCGCCGCCGCAGTCCGCGCCCCTGTGGTATCGGGAGCGGCTTTGGATGGAAGACGCCCTGCTCCCGGCCCTGGGCCCGGAGGCGCTGGCCCGCGTACCCGGCGAGGTCCACCACCTCCGGCCGGCGCCGGACGGCCGCATCCTCGTGGCGGTGGAGCTCCCGGACGGAGAGACCCTGGAGACGGTGGCCTTCCGCTGGTCGGACGGCGCCTGGCGGGCGGAGGGCGGCGGGCGGCGGTAGCCGGGGCTGCTGGAGCCGACGGACGGGCCCCGCCGACCCCCCCGGCGGACGCCAGGGCGGTCCTTCGGCCGCGGACCCGGCCGCGGCGCCTTCCCGCCGGGGCGCGAAGAGCAGCAGCGTGCCGATCTGCTCGCAGCCGACGACCGGATCGAGCATGGCCCCGGCGGGCTCGCCAGCAGGACCGCGGCGCGATCGTTCGCGAGCATGCGGCAGAGCCGGGCGATACCGCGAGGGCGGTGCGCCGGCTTCACGAACATGCTGTGGCACCAGGTGCACCCGGCGGCGACGCTGCTCCGCGCCCAGCCGACGCGGAGGCCGCCCTCCGTCGCCGCGTACTGCCGCACGGGCGCCCCGGCGGCCAGGTGCTCGGGGAGGATCTGGCGCGAGCCGGCGGCCCGCGCCAACCGAGCGGCCTGCTCCTCCGCCGCCACCGGCTCGACGGTGATCCCCGCCGGGACCCGTGCCTCCGGCACGCCGGCCAGGGTGTGGGTCGTCAGCGCCCCCGCCGGCGACAGCCGCTACCCGAGGGCCCGCTACCCCTGCCGCACGGGGGCTCGGGCACCGACGCCGGACGGATCGCGCACACGGCGAACCGGCCCCGGGTCGGCGCGGGCGCGATGCGGTGCACCTCGTCCGGGGCGGCCCCGAGCGCGATCCCCTCCTCGGCGCGGTACGCCCCGCGTCGCCGGGGCGCGTCCCTCATGACCCACAGCGGACCGGCCCGCTCCGCGCGGCAGGGGTGCGCGAAGACCTCCACCGCCAGCGGAACGTCGGCCCAGGCCGGTGCGCGGGCCGCGGGGTGGGGCGCATCGGGGCCGTCGCTCATCCGCGCCGCCCCCTTGTCCCAACGCCCCGGTGGTTCCCCCGGAGGCTCCGGACCGGATCGACGTCGCGGCGGCGTTGCGCCTCCTGCCCCGGGGGGACCGGGACGCGTTGCTGCCACGGGCCGCGGACGAGCCGGCGGGTCCCCGCCGCAAGTCCGCTGCGCTGGAGGCGGTGGCCAAAGGTCTTGGCAACCTCCCGCAAGCGCCGTACCCCTCTTCGGGATCGGGACCCGCCCCGCCGGACGTCCCGCCCGCACGGGGACATCGCCGCGGCGAGCGGCGGGATGGACGCAACGGTGGAGGACGGGCCCGCCCGGGCCGACGAGCAGTTCCTCGCGGTGGCGCGGCCGTCACGCGGGCGGCGGACCCGGGCGCCAGCCGAAAACCGGCCGCCGTCGCCCCGAAGCCCACCGCCGCGGCCACCGCCGCACCGAGAAACGCCCCCGGCGGGGCGGCGACGCGGGCCACGGCCGCCGCGAGGCCCACACCGGCCAGGTGCCCGGCGGCATCCACCTGGCCCTCGACGGCCACGACGCCCCCGACCAGGGCGTCGGGCGCCCGCTGCTGGATGAGCGTCGGCACGAAGAGTCTCAGCCACCACGCGCCGATCCCTTCGATCCGGGAGAGCGCGACGACCGCCGCGGCCGAGCGGGCCACGGCCAACCCGCACCAGCACAGCAGCATTCCCGCGGCGAGCGCGACCTGGCTCCAGGCCGGCAGACGGGCCCGGGCCAGCGCGGCCCCGGCCGCGATGGAACCGCCCTCGTACGCGGCGATGGCCGCGCCCATCACCGACGGGCCACCGAAGGCCGCCGCCTGCACCCAGACGAACCACAGCGTGTTGACGCACCAGGTCCCGACCAGGACCCAGCCCCACAGGGCCAAGGCGTCGCGGACCACGGGGTCGCCCACCGTCCAGGCCAACGCGGCGCGGGGACCCGGCTCCGGACGCGCCGGCCCGTCCGGGTCCCTTGCGCGCCGGGAGCGCACGGCGCAGGTGGCGGCCGCGGAAGCGAGGTAGCCGGCCGCGTTGCCCATCAGGGCCGCGCCGACCCCGAGGCGGGCGAGCACGGCCCCGGCCAGGAGCGGCCCGGCGATCCGCGACGCCCCGACCACCACCGCCCGCCATCCGTTGGCGCGAGCGATGGCCTCCCGCCCGACCAACTGGAGCATGAGCCCGCCCCGGGCGGGCGCGTAGAGCGCGCCGCCCGCCGCCGCGGCCGCGGCGAGGGGCGCGACCTCCCAGGGGCGATGGGCGGCCGCCAGGGCCAGCGCGGCCGCCGCGCGCAGCAGATCCGCCAGCAGCATGGGCCGGCGGCGGTCCCGGCAGCGGTCGGCCGCCCGCCCAGGGCGCCGTGACGACGCCGGCGGGGGCGGCCGCGCCCAGTTGCAGGCTCAGGGCCGCCACGCTCCGGGACAGGGCGAAGCTCAGGGCCGCCACGGCCACGAGGTTGAAGTAGGCGCCGAGGACCGATCGGGCGTCTCCGGCGAAGAGGAGGGTCAGATCCCGCAGCGGCGGGCCGGCGCCGTCCGTCCGAAGGGGCTTACGGTAGCCTTGGGGAGGATACGCGGGCAACGGCACGACCCCCAGCGCGGCGCGGGGGGGCGGGCCGTTCGGGCCCGACGCCTGCGCCGACACCCCAGAATGGGCAGGGAAACCCCTTCTTGGGCATCGGCATCCAAAAGCAGGAAGTTCCTCGGGCCGCCAGGAGCCACGCGCCAGCCTCCGCGGCCAGTCTACCATGGCGGGGCGCGGCCGCGCCCCGCCCCCACAACCCGCAGCAGGAGGCGGCCCGGGACGCGGCGCACCTGCACCCGGAACGAATCCGCCGTGCCGGGCCCTCGAGGAGGCGGCAGCCGTGCCGGAACCTGTGCGCATCGGGGTCGTGGGCGCGGGTAGCATCGCCCTGCGGGGCCTCCTGCCCCACCTCACCCAGGACGACGTGCGCGACCGCGTGGTGGTCCAGGCGGTCTGCGATCCGGTCGCGGGCCGCGCCCAGGCGGCGGCGGAGCGCTTCGGCGTGCCCCGCGCCTTCGAACGGTTCGAGGACCTCCTGGCGGAGGGCGGCGTGGACGCGGTCACGCTGGCCTCGCCGATCGGCCTCCACTACGAGCAGGCGCGCCTCGCGCTGGAGGCCGGGAAGCACGTCCACTTCAACAAGACCATGACCACCACGGTGGCCGAGGCCACGGACCTCATCGACAAGGCGCGGGCGCGCGGCCTGCGCCTCGTGGCCTCACCCGGCCAGGTCCTGCGACCCCAGGTCCAGGCCATCCGGCGCCTGGTCGCCGAGGGCGCCATCGGCACGCTGTGCTGGGCCGTGACCGGCGCCGCGTTCGGCACGTACCACGAGCGGGAGCGCGTCCGCCAGGGACCCGACGTGCTCTCCAACATCGACCCCTCGTGGTACTTCCGCCGGCCCGGCGGAGGGCCGCTGTATGACATGACGGTGTATGGGCTGCACGAGCTGACCTCGGTTCTGGGCCCCGCGCGGCGGGTCACGGCCCTGTCGGCGGTGCGGCTGCGGGAACGCGAGTTCCAGGGCCGCATGGTGCCCTGTGACGCGGACGACAACACCCTGATCCTGCTCGACTACGGCGACGGCCTCTTCGCCTTCGTGTACGGGACGGCGGCCGGCGGCGTGGGACCCACCAGCTTCTTCGGGACCCGCGGGACCATCGCCGGCACGCGCCTGAACGGGCAGCCGATCGACTTCCCGGGCCGGGAGATCGCCGAGAGCGATCCCGCCGGCCACGGCGCCCTCTGGGTCCTCCCCCACGTCGTCGGCCCCCACCGGGGCATGGAGGAGGCGCACGTCTTCGAGGACGTGATGCAGCTGGTCGACTGGGTCCGGGACGGCAAGCCCTCGCCGGTCACGGCCGAGCAGGCGCGGCACGTGATCGACATCATCGAGTCGGCGTTCCGCTCGGCCGAGACGGGCGCCGCCCAGGACCTGCGGACCACGTTCTGAGGGGCGGGCGCCGCGGCCACGGAACCGGAGGGGGACGAGCGGATGCTGCGTGTCGGGGTCATCGGGGTCGGCGGATGGACGGAGACCTGCCACATCCCGGGGATCCAGGGCCACCCCGAGGCCGCCGTCGTGGCCCTCTGCGGGCGGTCGCCCGAACGGCGGCAGGCCCAGGCGGCGCGCTTCGGCGTCCCCGAGACATACGGCGACTACGAGGAACTGATCGCCCGCGCGAACGTCGACGCGGTGACCATCTCCACACCGAACCGCTGGCACCACCCCATCGCCCGCGCCGCCCTCCAGGCCGGCAAGCACGTCTTCTGCGAGAAACCTCTGGCCCTGAACCACGCGGAGAGCGCGGAACTCCTTGACCTCGCGGAGCGGCGGGGCCTGGTGCACCAGGTCGCGTTCACGTTCCGGTTCCTCTACGCGGCGCACGAGGCCCAGCGCCTCGTGCGGGGTGGCGCCATCGGGACCGTGCGCCGCATCCTCGCGGTGACGGAGGGCAGCGGGGCGATGCGGCCCGGGGCGCAGGCGCGCTGGCGCAACGACGCCGCGCTTTCTGGGTACGGCCTGCTCGGCGACATGGGCTCGCACCTCGCCGACCTGGCGCGGTTCGTGACCGGTGGGGAATTCGGCGCCGTGCGCGGCGCCCAGTGGCGGATCGGGACCCCGGAGCGGCCCGACGGCGACCGCCCGGGCGCGGTCCGGGCGGTGACGGCGGACGACGAAGCCGAGGCCCTGTGCGACTTCTGGGCGGGCGGGGCCGGGGGGGAGCCGGCCTGCGCGACGCTCCGCGTCAGCAGCCTCAACCCGCCGCCCCACCGCAACTACGTGGAGTTCGTGGGCGACGGCGGCTACATCCGCCTCGCCTACTCCCGCGGGGACACCGACACGCTGGCCCTCGGCCGGGCGGGAGCGGCCCCCGAGGCCCTGCCGCTGCCGGCCGGCGCGGCTCCGGCGCCCAACCACTGCCTCTTCAAGATGATGGGCGCGTTCGTGGAGGCGTGCCTCGGCCGGGCGGCCCCGGCGCCGGCCGATCAGCCGGCGACATTTGCGGACGGGCATGCCGCCCAGCGCGTGCTCGACGCGATCGCGACCGCGGCCCGGACCGGGACGCCCGTGTCGCTGTAGGGGTGGAGGGGCGAGGACCCGCCTCGGATGCGCGGAGGTGTGTGCACCGGTGAGCGCGGCCGACCTGACCCTCTGGTATCCTCGCCCCGCCGCCCGGTGGATGGAGGCCCTGCCCATCGGCAACGGCGCCCTCGGCGCCATGGTGTTCGGCGGCGCGCCGGCGGAGCGCATCCAGTTCAATGAGGAGACCCTCTGGGCCGGCGGCCCGGTGGACCGTGACAACCCCCAGGCGCTCGCCCACCTGCCCGAGGTCCGTCGCCTCCTCCTGGAGGGCCGGCACGCCGAGGCCACGGCCGTGGCCCAGGAGACGATGATGGGCGTGCCGCCGCGCATCCGGCCCTACCAGTCGTTCGGCGACCTCTGGATCGACCTGGAGCACGGGGACGACGTCGCCGAGTACCGCCGGGAGTTGGACCTGGACGCGGCCGCCGTCCGCGTCCGCTACGGCGCGGGAGGCGCGCGCCACACCCGCGAGTGCTTCGTCTCGGCGCCCGACGGGGTGCTCGTCCTGCGCCTCTCCACCGACGATCCCCGCGGGCTCGCCGCGCGCGTCCGCCTCAGCCGCGAACAGGAGGCGGAATGCCACGCCGCCGGGGAAGACCGGCTGCGCCTGCACGGCGCCCTCGACGGCGGCGCCGGCCTCCGCTTCGAGGCCCATCTGCGCGCCCTCGGCCACGGCGGCTCGGTCCGCACCGACGGGGACACCCTGCGGGCCGAGGGGTGCCACGCGGTGACGCTCCTGCTCGCGGCGGCCACCTCCTACCGCGGCGGCGAGCCCGGGGCGGAGGCCCTTGCCCGGGTGGATGCCGCGGCGGCGCGCCCCTACCCGGAGCTCCTCGAGCGCCACACGGCGGAGCACCGGGCCCTGTTCCGGCGCGTCGACCTCGACCTCGGGATGGGACCGGGCGACCTGCCCACGGACGAGCGCCTCGCCCGCGTCAGGGCAGGCGCCGAGGACCCGGCCCTCCTGGCCCTGTATTTCCAGTTCGGCCGCTACCTCCTGATGGCCAGTTCCCGCCCGGGATGCCTCCCGGCCAACCTGCAGGGGGTCTGGGCCGACGGCATGAGCCCGCCCTGGAACTCCGACTACCACACCAACATCAACCTGCAGATGAACTACTGGCCCGCCGAGCCCGCCAACCTCGCGGAGTGCGCGGTGCCCCTCCTCCGGTACACCGACGGGCTGCGGGCCCCGGGCGCGCGCACGGCCCGGGCGCATTACGGTTGCCGGGGGTTCGTCGTCCACCACCTCTCGGACGTGTGGGGCTGCACAACCCCGTGCGACGGCGTGTGGGGCATCTGGCCGATGGGCGCGGCCTGGCTCGCCCAGCACGCCTGGGAGCACTACGCCTTCAGCGGCGACGCGGAGGCCCTGCGGACCCTCGGCTACCCCATCCTGCGGGACGCGGCCCGCTTCATCTGCGACTTCCTCTCCGAGGACGGCGAAGGGTATCTCGTGACCAACCCGTCCCACTCCCCGGAGAACAGCTTCCGGCTGCCGGACGGCAGCGTGTCGCAGTTCACGGTCGGCGCCACGATGGACCTGGAGATCGTCTTCGACCTGCTCACGAACACGATCGCGGCGGCCGAACTGCTGGGGGAGGACGGGGAGTTCCGCGCGGAACTGCGGGCGGCCCTGGGACGGTTGCGGCCGTTGCGGATCGGCCGCCACGGGCAGCTGCAGGAGTGGATCGAGGACTACGACGAGCGCGACCCAGGCCACCGCCACATGTCGCACCTGTTCGCCCTGCACCCCGGCCGGCAGATCACCCCACGCGCGACCCCGGAACTGGCGCGGGCGGTGCGCACGGCGCTCGAGCGGCGCCTGGCCCACGGGGGAGGCCACACCGGCTGGAGCCGCGCCTGGGTGGCGAACTTCTGGGCGCGGCTCGAGGAGGGCGGCGAAGCGCACGCACACCTGCTGGCGCTGCTGCGGCGGTCGACGGCGGACAACCTGTTCGACCTGCACCCCCCCTTCCAGATCGACGGCAACTTCGGTGGGACCGCCGCCATCGTGGAGATGCTGCTGCAGAGCCACGCCGGAGGCAACGGGCCGGCCCGGCCCGGGACCGCTCCGCCCGAGATCCACCTCCTGCCGGCGCTTCCGGTCGCCTGGCCCGACGGCCACGTCCGGGGACTGCGGGCGCGGGGCGGGTTCGAGGTGGACGTGGAGTGGGCGGGCGGGCGGCTGCGCCGGGCCGAGATCCGCGCGGCGCGGGGCGGGCGGCTGCGGCTGCGCATCGCCGGGCGGGACGCAGGGGAGCACGGGATCCCGGAAGGCGGCAGGCTCGAGGTCTGAAGGCCGGGGGGCGGTCGCCCGTCGGGGCTCCGCACGCCTCCCCGTCGGCCCCAGTCTTCCGACGGCAGCATCATCGTGACAACCGGCTCGCCGTCGTCGCCGGGCGCGCGGGCCGCCTGGATCCGGCGGGCCGCGGACGGCCTCCCGCCGCGGCGGTGGCGCCGACGCCCTTCGTGCAATAGAGCCCGAGCGAGTCCCCCTTCCAGACGTTCCCGCCGGTGCAGGGGTTGGAGTGCGCGTGGTCCTGGTCGACCGTCGCGCCGATGGAGAGGTCGCTGCTGGTCCACATGGCGCCGACGTCGAGCGCGGCCCGCTTCGCGCCTGGCCACCTGCTCGCGCCGCGGAGGACGTCCGGAGCCCGGCGGTGCGGCGGGGGCGTGCTCGCGTATGCGGCCCCGACCTGCCCCGTGACCGTCTTCTGCGTGTATGCGGCGCCGGACGAGGCCGCGGGCCTGGCGGCGGCGCCGCAGCCGGCCAGGAGCGCCAGGGCCAGGCCGGCACCTGCCGCCGAGGCCGCCCGCCGGCCTTTTCCTGTTCGGGGACCCATCACCGTCGCGGAACCCGCCACCGGAAACGCGCCCTTGCCCGGCGGGGCCGTTGGGAGAAAAACGGAGACGGCGCGCATGTGCGTGCCGGCGTCAGGCGCCCGGCTCCGCTGCGCCCCGCGCCCTCCGGCGCGAGGAGCCGCGGCTGCACCACGGTCGTGGGGGCCAGGGCGGCCGCGTGGCCGCCCTGCCCCCGCAGGAGCAGTTCCACCGACTCCCGGCCAAGGGCCTCGGCGGGGCCGGAGACGGTGGTCAGCCGGGGGATCGACGGTGGACAGGTCCGCGGGTACGCGCAGCCTTGTCCGCCCGCCGGTCGGGCCACTCCGGGACACCCGAGGCGGGCGGCGCGGAGAGCCCTGAACTCCGGCTGCTGTTGGAGCAACCGTGCGGGCCCGGCCCCCACCGTGCGCATGAGCTCAAACGGTACGCGATCCATGGGGCCGACAGCCTGACGCTGGCGGACCTGGTTCACCGCCGCCCACGGATCGAAAGGGCGTCGTACGAAGACGCCAGCAAAGAAGTGGGACTTGGGGATGACCGAGAGCGCTCCTGGCCCGGCCTCCGTCATCACCTGGCCCTGACCGTGCTCGCGCTGAGCTATCTCCTGCCCGGGCGGAGACCTCTGCCGCCGGCCCTGCAGTGCATCGGCACCGCCCCTGCCGACAGCGGGCGACCCACCGGCGGCCGACGAACTGCCCCAGCCTCCGCTGCCGGCACAACCGCCCCCGCTGCCACCCCGGGCGACGCGCCGCCGTCCGGGCCGGCCTGCTCGCCGCAACCCCAGCGCGGTCCGTCGCCGTGGGGGATTGCCCTACCCCGCCCGGGTGATGGATGGGTCTGAACGGATTGTGGTACAACTCCGACGTCGCCGATGGCCGAAAGGGGTTGGCAGGATGCGCTCGGGGCGACTCCGGAACGCCGGGATCGTGGTTGCGCTGGCCCTGACCCTGGGGGCTGCCGCCGCCTGCGGCAATATCACCACGCCGGCCCCCAGCAGCAGCACGCCCGCCGCCGGCGCCTCGGCGCCGGGATCCGGCGCCGCATCCGGCCCGGCCGCGGCCGCGTCGACCACCGTGAAGGCCGCATCCACGGCGCTCGGCACCATCCTGGTGAACGCCCAGGGCATGACCCTCTACCGCTACACCGCGGACGCCAACGACAAGAGCAACTGCACCTGGGCGGGCTGCACCGCGCTCTGGCCGCCCGTGCCGGCGCCGGCCCAGGGCGCGCCGACGGCGGGCCCTGGCGTCACCGGCACGCTCGGGGTGATCGTCGGCCCGACCGGCCAGAACCAGGTGACGTACGGGGGCTGGCCCCTGTACACGTACGCGGCGGATACGAAGCCCGGGCAGACCAACGGGCAGAAGTTCAAGGATCAGGCCGGCACGTGGTACGTCGTCTACGCCGACCCGTCGAAGAACCCGGCCCCAGCCGGGGCCCCCGCCTCGGCGAGCGGCGCCGCCGGCTCGGTGAGCTCGTCCGCGAGCGGCGCCGCGACGCCGGCCGCCTCCTCGGCGAGTAGCGCCACCACCACGCCCGTGTCCGCGTCCGCGAGCGCCCCGAGCGGGACGACCCCGTCCAGCAGCGCGGCCGCACCCGTCGCCACACCCTCCGGCAGCGCATCCGCCCCGGCGTCGTCGAGCAGCGCGGCGGCCCGGCCGGCCACCGTTGAGGCCGTAACCACGAGTCTCGGCACCGTCCTCGCGAACGCCAGCGGCATGACGCTCTACCGGTATAGCGCCGACACCCAAGGTAAGAGCAACTGCACGTGGGCGGGCTGCACCCACCTCTGGCCCCCCCTGCTGGCCCCGGCCCAGGGCACGCCGACCGCAGGGGCGGGCGTCACCGGCACACTGGGGGTCATCGTCGGCCCGACCGGCCAGAAGCAGGTCACCTACGGCGGCTGGCCGCTGTACACGTTCGCGGGCGACGCGAAGCCCGGAGACACGACGGGCGACAACGTGACCGATCAGGCCGGGACATGGCACGTCGTGTTCGCCGACCCGTCGAAGAACCCCGCACCGCCGGCGTGAGGGCGGCCACGCTCTGCTGGTAGCCCGCGCTCGTCCGGACCGGCCAGCCCTCCCGTAGGGCACAGAGCGCCCCGCACGCGTCCGCGGCGTAGACGGCGCCGCGCGGGGCGGCCCGTGCCCGCGCCGACGCGGCAAGCAGCGCCTCGTGCACGATGATGGAATGCCCGAAGGTGTCCCGCAGGGCCACGGGCTGGCTGGCCGGCAGGGGTTCGGCCGCCGGCCGGCAGAGCTCCGCGGCCGCAGCGGCATCGCGCAGGGCGGCGTGGTCCAGGTGGGGGGTGGCCGCCGGGCCCTCATCCGCCAGGGCCAGCAGGAGCAGGACGGGGTCGAGCTCCGCCCGGCGCGCGCGCCGGGCGAGCGCGTACGCGCGCACGAGCACCTGGGTCAGGTCGGGCGCCCAGGGCAGAACGGCCGGGCGCGCCGCCAGGCGCAGCCGCAGCAGGTCGTAGGTGGCGGCGTGGGCCTCGCGGGCGAGGAGGATCGGTCCGCGGCGCCGCCCGCACGGCCGCGAGCACCTGGTGCTCGGGCTTGCACCCGCGCGGGACCGTCAGCCCCGGCGGCCCGCAGCCGCACCGCCTCCGCCGGGGGTTCGAACGAGAGCGCCTCCGCGCCGCGCGCGCCGAACGGGACCTCCCGGTCGCGGGGCAGATCGCCGCGGGCCACATGCGGCAACACGGCGGAGCGCAGGGCGTCCGGGTCGACCGCCAGCGCCCGCAGGACCGCGGCACCGGGGGATGCCGGCCGGGTCAGGGAAGCCAGCGCCTCGGGCAGGTCGACGCCCGCGCATCCCAGCTCGCGGACCTCCTCCACGGCCGCGTCGATGCAGGCCCGCGCGAGACCCGTGCCCCACATCCGCACCTCGTCGATGCCGACCCAGCGGTCGGGGCCGAGCGGGCCGTCCGCCGGGCTTCCGAACTCCAACCGCCCGTCCGCCCAGCGGTAGCGCTGCCGCTCCCGGTTCAGCGCCGTGAGGAGCACCTGCGCGGCCGTGGCGTGCGTGTCCCGGCGCGCCTCCGACGGCAGACCGCGGTCGACGCGGTCCACCTCTTCGACGTACTCGCGCAGCCGCTCCATCGCGCGCGTCTCCAGGGCCTGCTCCATGATGGCGCCGTCCGAGGCGTCGAGGTCGTACTTCAGCGCACGCAACACCTCCAACGCCGGCTCCCCCATTCTGTCAAACAAGAGAATGGCGACCGCCCGCGGGGGGCGCGGCACGCGGTGGGCTGGTGGGCAGGCGGGGCCGGAGCAGGGGCGGTGGGACGGCGCCCGGCCCGAGACGCGCCGGCACGGGCAGCCACCCGCGGCGGGTGTCGCGGACCCGCCGCGGCTGTTCAGGAGGGCGCGGGGCCGGCGGACAGGGTCTCCGGATGGCGCAGGGCCAGCACCGCGGCCCGGACCAGCCAGCAGGCGGCCCCGCCGACGATCGCGATCCAGGTGCTCCCGTGGCCGGGGGCGGAGGTCAGGGCCGAGGGGCCCTCGATCGCCAGCCGCAGGCCGATGTCCCCGCCGATGAAGACGACCCAGCCCGCCAGGTACAGGGGGCCGCCCCGCATCATCCACTGGCTCCCCTGGCGCCACACCCTGGTCACGCTGGCCTGCCACAGGCCGCATGCCAGCGCCAGCACGAGCTCCAGGGCCAGCTCGACGCCCTGGCGGGCGGGAATGGCGCCCGCGGGCAGGCTCTTCCAGGCGAAGTAGGCCAGGACCGCGGGGAACACGAGCATCATCCTCCACGACACGCGCCGCGGCAGAAGCTGCCGCACGAGCACCCACGCCACCACCGCCACCCCGATGACGATCTCGAGGACTCCGCTCGCGCCGGACACGCGCCTCGCCTCCCGCCGCCCAGCGTAGGGGCAGGGGACCCGGCCGCCAACCCGCCGCGGGTGGACGTCCAGGTGGAGATCCGGGTGGAGCGGGGCGGGTCGCCGCCGGCCGGCGGGGAGGGCCGCCGCGGCCCTCCCCGAAATGGGGCCGGGTTCGGCCGCCGCACGGCGGCGGGGAGGATGGGCGCCGGTGGCTTGGTCCGCGCAGGTCCAGTCGTGGCAGGCGTTCTACGCGACGGCCGGCGGCGGCGCCACGGCGCTCGTCGGGCTGCTCTTCGTGGCGCTCTCCATGCAGATCGAGGTCATGGTCGCCCGCGGCGACGTGCGGGCCCTCGCGGCCCGCATCCTCAACAGCTTCCTCAGCGCGATCGCCGTGGCCCTCGTCATGCTCATGCCGACGCTCGGCGCCCGGGTGACCGGCGACGTCTTTGTCGCGCTCGCCCTCTTCACCCTGTTCGCGACCGTGCGCGGCATGTGGGCCGGCCTGGGCTCGGGCGACCGGCTGCTGCAGCTCGGGCACCTGGTGCGCCGCTTCGGCACGGCGGTCATCGCCAACGTCGGGCTCGTGTTCATCGGCCTGCAGATGCGCGGCGGGCCGGCCGGCGCCCTCTACAACCTGGCGCTCTACATGATCGTGGTCCTCGCCACCGGCGTGTACAACACCTGGGACCTGATCCTGCGCGTCGCCGCCGAAAGCCGCGCCAAGGCGCAGAACGACTAAGGCGCGCCCGCGAGGCTCCGCAGGCGCCGCTCCGCCGCGGCTTCCCAGGGGCCCGCCTCCCGCAGGCAGGCCGCCAGCGCCCGCCGGTCCGCGGCGAGGTCGGCGCCCCACGCCGCGCTGCGCGCCCGCGCTCCCCCGGCCGGCGCCGATCCCGCGGAGGGGATCGCGGGACGGTCGCGCCGCGGCTCCGTGCGGGTGAGCGCCCCGGCCACGTCCGCGGCGGCGGCGTCCCTCGCGGTGAGGGGCGCCAGGCCGAACCGCCGCTCCACGCTGGCAAGCCACGAGGTGTGGTCCAGGGACGCCAGCGCGCCGTCCGCGTCCCGCGGGCGAAACACGGTCCCCGCGTCGATCCACGGCGAGACCAGGATGGCGGGGACGCGCACGCCCAAGCGGTCGAACCGGAAGCCATACTGCCCGGCGGGCGCCCCCGGGTCCGGCGGCGCCGCCGCCGGGGGCGGGACGTGGTCGAAGCACCCGCCGTGCTCGTCGTAGGTGATGAGGAGCAGCGTCCGCTCCCACGCCGGTCCGCCGGCCAGCACCTCGTAGACGGTGCGGATCAGCCGCTCACCGCCCTCCACACTCGCCGGCGGGTGATCGTCGTCGGGCCGGACGATGAAGCGGGGCTCGACGACCGCGAAGCTGGGCAGGGCGCCGGCGGCCGCGTCCCGCAGGAAGGCCTCCATGCCGGCGAAGTGGGTCAGGAGATACGGACGGAGCCGCGAGCAGAGCAGCCAGGCGGCGGGCAGCACGTCGGCCCGGTCGTAGTAGACGCGCCACGTCAGCTCGGGCCGCCCCGCCTCCATGATGCGGTTGCAGATCGTGGGCGCATCCATGCGCAGCCAGCCGGTGTAGGGGACGTTGTCCGCCCGCCCCAGGGACGTGGCCGCGAGCGAGAACGCCCGGTTGGGAAACGTCTGGCTCGGCACGGAGCAGTGCCACCGGTCGCAGACGGCGTACGCGCGCGCCAGGCCGCTGAGGACCGGGACCGCCACCGGGCGAAAGGCGTCCATCACGGCCCCGTACGTCGCCGGCGTGAGCGGCTGGCCGCTTGCGCGCAGCACCTCCGCGTAGTCGGCCACGAATCCATCCATGGACGGCGCGCCCTCCGCCGCCCCCTGCCCGCCGCTCCACGCCCGCCCGTAGAGCTGCACGTGGGTGTGCGCGAACGTGTTGCTGGGCGCCGGATCCGGCTCGTCCGCACGGCTGGCGCGCCCCGCCGCGACCTCTCCCCCGCCGAGCCAGGCGGGCACCGGGTTGGTCCGGCGCGCCCCGGCCAGGCCGTCGACCCGCGGGCCTCCGGGACGCGGCCGGAACGGCGGGGGGTTGTCGGAGGCGTCGAGCCAGCCGAGCATGTCGTCGAAGGAGCGGTTTTCCAGCATGAGCAGGACGAAGTGGTCGATGTGCCCGAGGCCCCCCGGCGCCGGTGCCCGGCGCACCCCTTCCACCCCCCTGCGCCCGCCGGCGGGCTCCGGCCGGGCTCCCCGGCGTCGCCTCCGATCCGGACGGGTCGTGCCACGGGTCCTGCCCATGGTATGCGCCCGCGCGCCGTGTGCGGGTGCAGGTGCGGCCCGCCTGCCGGAATCCGGGCGCCGACGGCACCGGGCCGGCTCCCCCGGCGGCCCGGTGCACCTTCCGGACGGGACCCGAACGTGGGCCTGGGGAGCCTGCCGCACCTCGCGTGCGCGGACGCGCAGGCCCGGGTGGGCCGAGGCCTGCGCCGGCCACGAGGACATGCTGCGCCGCTCCCGGATCGACGCCGTCCCGCGGGCCACGCCCATTCCGCTGCACGAGCCGCGGGCGCAGGCCGCGCGGCGCGGCCTGCGGCTGGGCAGATGCTGCGCCCGGCGTTCCGGATGGCACGCGCGCCGCTGCGGGCGGACGTCCTCTGCCGCCTGTCCTGGGCGCGACACGGCCGGGGACGGGCATGAGGGCGAGGGCTTCGGTCACGGGGAGGGCGTCCTCTCCCACCTCGACCCCACGTGGTGCTGCCGGGCCGGGGGCGTCAACTGTTGACCTGGTAAATGACCGGCGCGGCGCGTGACCGGCATGCCCGGCGCCGGGCTCCCCGTCCGGCGCTGGAAGGACCGCGACACCGCGGTGGAGACGGACGACAACACCGTCCTGCTGCTCGACTTCGGGGACAACCTCTTCGCCATGGTGGGCGGCCACCATCCGCGTGGCCGCCGTCCATCGGCTGCGGGCAGCGAGGGGGCGCGGCAATCCCGTGGGGCCGCACCCGCCGTCTCCGGCGGGCACGCCATGCCGCCCGACCTGCTGGCGGGGGTGAGCGTGGGCGCCCCGGAGGCCCGCGGCGGCTCCGCCCCAACGCCGGGCGACGTGGGACCAGATGGGCCGCGACGGCTCGGGTGTAGCCGGCGCGGCGTGGTGGCGGCGTTCGAGTGCAGCCTGTGGCGCAACGGCGGCCTCGGCGGCATGGAGGACCCGCTGCGCGTGGTCGACGACCTCGCCCACGCGCGCCTCGCGGTTGTATGCGCACCCGCGGGGGCCGGACGTGCGCGGACGAGGTGCGGCAGATCGGTCCGCGGCGCCTGGCGTGCATCCACCGAACGCCCTGGGACGCCGCGACGCCCTGGCGGATGCCCTCCGCGGGGTGGGCTACGCGCCCCGCCTCGTCCTGGCGACGGACCCGGCCGGGGTCGTGGAGAGCCTGGACCGGCTCCGCCCGCTCCCGGAGGCGGTGTGGCCGCCCGCTTCCCCCGGAGCCCCGGACCCGCCGGGCCGGTTCAGGCCCGGCGGGTCCGGGGCAGCGACAGGCTCGCGAAGCGCTCCCCCTGGCGCGCCTTGGCGATATACATGATCTGCCCCACGTGCTCGGACGTGTGCGCGACGGTGCGCACCAGCATCTCCAAGAGCGTGATGGGCTGGCCCTGGATCTCCAAGGCCTCCGCGAGCCGGGCCGGTTCGAGGGCCGCGAGGAAGGCATCCACCGCGCCGATGGCGGCGTCCGCCTCGGCGGCCAGCCCCGGGCCGGTCCAGGGGCCCTCGGCGTTGAACTCCTCGTCCCGCCGGCGGACGTCCGCGCCGCCCCCGAAGCCGGCCACGAATCGCTGGCGGAGGTTGCCGCACACGTGCACCACCAGGTTGCCGGCACTGTTGCTCTCGGCGTTGGGCCGCCAGGCCAGGTCCTCGGCGGACATCCGCTCGAGCGTGGTGCGGAGGCGCGAGCGGATGTGCTCCAAACGGGCCCGGGTCTCGGCGATCAGGGCGGCAGCTGCATCCACGCGGAGGCCCCCTTCCGGACGGCGCGGGATCCCGCTCGTCCCGCGGACCGTCCCATTCTACCGCCGGTCCACACGATGCGGAGAGGGATGGGCGCGCGGCCGCGGTAGTACCCGGGCACGGGGCCCGTCGTGCCCGGAGGTGGAGGCGGCGCGATGACCACCGCGGTGGAACGATATGAGCGCGACGGATATCTCCTGGTCCCGGACGTCCTGGACCCGGAGACCGTAGCCGAGGCCCGGCGGCACATCGAGTGGCTGATGGCGCGCCACGCCGGCACGCGGCCCGAGCAGTTGGGGCACACCCTGATGCGCGAGGACCCCTTCTGGGTCCGCCTCGTCGGAGACGACCGCCTCCTCGACGTCGCGGAGCGGTTCATCGGGCCGGACATCGCCCTCTTCGCCTCCCACTACATCTCGAAGCCGCCCCTGGACGGCCAGCCGGTGCTGTGGCACCAGGACGGCTCGTACTGGCCCCTGGACCCCATGCGGGTGGTCACGCTGTGGCTGGCGGTCGACGACTCCCTCCCGGAGAACGGGTGCCTGCGCGTGATCCCCGGGACGCACCGCC
>JAJYVV010000235.1 GCA_021791815.1 Bacillota bacterium
AGCCAGACATCCGGACCCGTGCGCCTGGTGGTGGCGGCCTGCACGCGGAACGCGGCGAACTCCTTGGTCAACGGGCCGTCCGTACCCAGCCGATAGGTGACCGCCTTCCAGGCGGATTCGGGCACCCCGGCCAGGACCTCGTCGGCGCGGTAGACGGACGGTAGCGAGTGGGGGTCCACGTGCTTGCGCGGCCGACCGCGGCGGGGGGCGGGTGCCGGGGGGACCCAGGCCTCGATCTCCGCCGGGACGCGGACCATGAAGTCGCGCTTGATGCCGATGCAGAACGCCAGATGCAGGGCGTTCATCTCATCGAGCATGTCCATGTCGTCATAGCCCGAGTCCATGAACACCCAACGGACCGGGACTCCCCAACTCAGCGCACGCCGGAGCAGATCTCGGACGATCTCGGCCTTGGTCGCAAAGACGATGTCGTCAGGAACCCCCGCCCTCTCCCGACGCAGCGTGTCTTCGGTCCAGTCCTCCGGCAGGTAGAGGCGTCCGGTCACCGGCCAGTCGTACCGCCGGTCGGCGTAGTGGGCCGTGACGCACACCTGCCCGTTGGCCGTCTTGCCCTCGGAGCCGAGATACTGCCGTTTGACCCCGACGCTGCCCTTGCCCTGCTTGAGTTGGCTCACCTCGTCAAAGATGAGCGCGGACCACTCTCCAGGCTCTGCGGCGACGGAGAGCGCGTGCTGGACGCGGAGCCGGTCCAACTCCTCGGAGGACCACGGCGAGAGCGCCATGAACCGATGGACGGCCTCGGTGTTGGCGACGCCCTCGATGGCCTCCGCCATCTTCTCGCCGTTCTTCCGCGGCAGTGCACTGAGCAGGCCCATGACGTAGGCGCAGGCGTTTCCGAACGTCTCCGCCCGCGGGAAGACGCGCCGGAAGAGCTCCATGTAGCGAGCCAAGGCCCGGGGCATCTCCTCCGTGGCGAGGGGCACGGACCGGGCCTCCCCCCGGAGCGGCCTGTGCGCCGGGGGATTCGCCGCGGGCGTCGCGGAGTCCTCAAGGGGTTTCAGCATGCGGCGGACTTCTCCGTCGTCCATGGGAAATCATGGGTTACTCCGCCTACATCTTTTGGCACGCCCAATGGGGTGGCATCCAGACCGAACAACCCTACCCTATCGGGCTACATCTCACACACCGAACTTAGCCCTGATTGTAGTATTAGAGGGGCACTTTCAATCTCGCGATGGACGAGTTTGACAATGGCGGACGAATCGAGGTAGATCACCGCTCGCAGTCCCGGTCGGCGCTCAAGGCGCGCGCCAAGTCGATGCCGTCATCCCCCCGAACGGGCGGCGATAGGATCTGACCCCGGACGCTTGGGGCGGTTGCCCTCCCCGTTGCCACCAGTTGGTCGAGGCCGGGAGCCGTGGGCGCCACGGGGACCATGCGGGCGACCGGACGGCCGTTGCGGGTGATCACGACGGACGCGCCGCGTGCGACCGTCTCGATGACGGCGCTGGTGTGCTGGTTGAGTTCGCGCAGAGGCACATGCTGTTCCATGCGCCCATTGTAGAACGCTGTGTTCTACACGTCAACGCGTGCGGCGTGTCGTGAACCCTGCAGTGGATCAGCACTGGCCGGGGGTCGTTCCAAACTCTCGGCCCTCGGGTCATGAAGAGCGCTCGCAGAATGTCCAACTGGCCCAAGCGCCCGAAGACGATCAGCGGGCTGGAATCGGCCACTATGGCTATGCGATCGTCCTCACCGGCCACGGTCCCGCATGAAACGGTCTACCTGATCGACCTCGCGCGCGACTTCTTCGATCGTGGAAGGACCGCTTTCGATGTTGTGTTCCGCCATGAGATCAAGGACGCCCCACCGATCAAGGCCCAGGAACTCGGCGGCCTTCCCCTGACTGATCTTGCCCATCCGAAGCAGTTCCAGAACCAGGGCCTTCCGTGCCTCATGGGCGACGCGCTCCGGTGAATCACCGAGCGAGGTGATCAGCTCTTGCGGGCGATCCACCTTGACGACCTCCATCCTTGGCACCCGCTTCACGCCCTGCCGGCGACAGCTGCACGGGCTCGCCCGGCAGCGGAGAGGGAGCGCTCGGGCCGGGTTCCGTCAACGAGGGGACTCCGCGCGCCCCTAGCTAGCGGCCTCGGTCCCCCCTGCTCCACCATGGTACGCCCTCGCACCCACTGACCGCAGCGCCCGCGGCGGGGATGCCAGTGGGTGCCGCCAGGTGCGCCACGCGGAAGCACTCCCCGCGCTTTGACACGCCCAGGGCACATTGCCGAGCCCTGTCCGCGGGGCCTCCGCTTCCGCCGCGCCCCGCCGCCCCGAAGTAGCTGTCTGCGAGCACGGTCCGGCACGAGCACGATCTCCTGCGCACCGCCCTCAAGTACGCGGTGCGGCAGGGCCTCCTCGTCCGCAACCCGGCGGATGCGGTCACCGCGCCGCGCCCATCGCGAGCAGCAGGTGCTCGGCCCGGACCAGGTGGCGCCCCTCCTGGCCAGCTTGGAGGGACACCGGCTCTGGGCGATGATCTACCGCGCCGTGACGACCGGCATGCGGGAAGGGAGCTTGCGGGCCTCCGCTGGTCGGATATCGACCTCGACGGGGGGTGGCCATGCTCCGCCAGCAGCGCACCCTGGTCGCGGACGAGCACCGCCGCAGCGGCCGGACGCTCGAGCGCGGGGACCTGGTCTTCCCTTCGGCGGCGGGCACGCCCCTGCACCGGCGGAACGTCCAGCGCTCCTTCCACGCGGCGCTGCAGCGCGCGGGGCTCCCGGACATCCGCTTCCATGACCTGCGGCACACCGCCGGCACTCTGCGCATGCGGGAGGACGGCCGGGTCGTGGTCGCCCAGCAGCGGTTGGGGCACGCCAAGGCGAACACCACACTGGACATCTACGGACACGCCCTGCCCGGCGATCCGCGCGGCGGCGGGCAAGGGTGCTTGCCGCCGTTCGGCGCGCACGGCCCCGCCCCGAGGATCGGGGGATCGAGCGGTGACGGGGCGCCGGTACCAAAGGGTAGCAGAACGGTAGCAAAACACCAGACAATGGAAGGCGGCCCCCGGATTATCCCTGGGGCCGCCCTGAAGGCCTTGAGGCTCTCGACTTTCCGTGGTGGGCGCGGCTGGTTTCGAACCAGCGACCTCTCGGATGTGAACTGCTTCCGGCTGCTGCGCACCTGAGATCATATGTTCGCACGAGACCCTGAAGATGCTGAGCCAGTTGGGCTCACTCGGATCCTCCAGAGTGCGCCATTCTGCATTCGGGTGCCCTTTTCGGCGCAATGCGTTTGCAAATGCGTTTGCAAACGGGTGGCGCCCGGGCCGTCGCGCTCAACGGATGCAGGGCGGCGTGCGCGACCGCCGGCCCGCATCCGCGACCACCTCCGTATGCGGGGGTCACCGGCATGGGGACCAGTCGGGTCCCCGCTGCCGCACCACGACCTCGCTTTCGCTATACTGACGTCGGAGTCGACAAAGGAGGTCTGGTGCAGTGAAGGTGGTCCCTGTCAAGGACAAGGGGGACGTCCGCATTCCGGCGGACATGCGCCGGGCACTGAGTCTTGATGAGGGCTCTCGGGTACTGATCGAGCAGGAAGGGGACCACTTGGTCCTCCGACCGGTCCGGGCCCGGAGGCACGCCGACGGCTTCCTCGGCGTTTTCAAAGGCAAGGCAGCGCCCGTCGGCCCGGTCAGTTGCGAACGCATCGAGGAGGCCATGGTGCGGGAGTCCATGGAGCGGCATCGGTCGAATGCCTGACCAGCGGGCCGTCATCGCTTGTCTCGACGCCAATCCGATCATTTCGTTGCTCCTCGGAGAACCGGCCGACCAGGCTCAGGCGGTACACGAGCTTGTGGAGGCCGTCGCCGCGCGCGGAGAGCGTCTGTGGATCTTCCCCACCACCGTCGCGGAGGTCGCGATGACGCTCGATCGCGCGTACAAGGTGGCGCGCGTGGACATCGCCGAGGAACTGTTGGGCTTCCTGGACCACCGCGGCGTGCACGTGGAGCGCCCGGACATCGTCCGCGCGGCCCTGGTCAGCTTCGGCTCGCACAACGTTCCGTTTTACGACGCCCTGCTGGCCGTCGAGATGGCGAGTACGGGCTGCACCGAGGTCTACACCTGGGACCGCCACTTTGACCGAATTTCCGGCATCCGGCGCCGCGTCCCGTGAACGGAATCCCACCCCGGTCATCGGGCAGTTCAGCGCGGCTGCCGCCGCACGCCTTCTAATCTGACGGCGGAGGCGTCGGCGACAGCGGATTCGGAATCCGGCGCCGCCAGGTCAGCCCTCCTCGGGGCCCGTGTATGCGCACAGGCCGATCTTTGCGCAGCCTGACCGCCAGGCGGCGGAGGAACAACTCGCAGCTTGGGGATGCCCAGGTGCGCCGTCTCCGCGCTCGTGTCCCACCCCCGCGCACGCGCCCCGACCGCCCTGCGAGCGCTGAACCAGTTGGGCCGA
>JAJYVV010000043.1 GCA_021791815.1 Bacillota bacterium
GCACCTCGTGCCCAGCCGCGTCCGCATCCGGGATCTGCTGGAGAAACGCCAGGAGGTCCCACACGTCGCCGTTCACGTCCCGCAACGGCAGCGTCGATCACGGGAACCTCACCACAAACATTCCGCCGGCCGCCATCACCTTGAGCAGGGACGCGGCATGCGCATAGCCCCGATCGGCCAGGAGAACGTCCCCCGGCCGAGCGGCGATTCGGTCCAACGATTCGCCGCCCTTGGCGTCGGTCAAGTCTAGGCGGTCAAAGCACCCCGTGCCAGCATCGTAGCTCGCATGCAGGCGCCAGTCTGTGCCGTTGCTGCCCGGCCCTGTCTGCCATAGTGGAGTGGGACAGGGAACGACACTAATGGAGACTCCAAGGGCGGGGGAGGGAAAGGCGAACAGGTGAGCGAGACCGGAAGCCGGAACGGGGTGCTGGTGGGAGCGCAGGCAGGCGGAGCGTCGAGGTCGGCGCAGGCCGTGCCGCCCGCGCACGAGGGTCCCGACCCCGAGCTGCGGGCGCGGCCGACCAGCCGGCGGCGGCAGGGACCCTGCATTCCAAGCGCGGACGGCCGTCGGTACGCTCGCGGGTCTTGGAACTGGCGCCGGACGTGCGCTACGACCTGGCCCAACTCGAAGCGTCGCTGCCGCCCAAGCCCCAGCTGAGGTTGGACGTGCACCGATGCTCAGGGGTTCGTTTGCAGCGGCGCCTGTCCCCGTGGATGCAGCGCGTGATCCGGGAGGGCAGGGCGGCAGATCCGGTGCGGTACCCAAGCCGCAGCGATGCCGACTTCGCCATGGTGCGGGCCGGTTTCAGCGACGACGAGATCGTCGCGGTATTCGCCGCCAACCCGCACGGGGTCGGCGAGAAGTACGCGGAGCGTCGTTGGACGTACCTCAAGTGGGTCTTCAAAGGGGCCCACGGACAGATTGGCGGCGCCTGCTGAGTCGGGGCGGCCGCCACGCCGCGAGCGGTACAATGAAGGAGGTGGCGCGAACGCGCCTCTGGGGGGAACGGGCTGTGAGGGTGCATGCCGTACTGGAGCAGGAGGCGGATGGCGCATGGTCGGCGTGGGTGCCAGCCCTGCCGGGATGCGCGACCTACGGCGAAAGTCGGGCCGAGGCCATCGAGCACCTGCGCGAGGCAGTCAAGCTGTACGTCGAGAGCCTTGTTGAGCGCGGTCTGCCCGTGCCGGACGTGGCCCGCGGCATCGCGGTGGAGGACCTGGAGGTCCCTGTATGAGTCCGCTGCCGCAAGTGCGCGGTGATCGGCTCATTCGGGCCCTGGGGAAGATCGGTTTCGTCGAACTCCGCCGTACCGGAAGCCACGCCGTGTTAGTACACGCTGACGGCCGGACGGCGATCGTGGCCGTCCATGGATCTCGGCCCCTGCCACCAGGAACGTTGCACGCGGTCCTGACAGTGGAGCAACTCAAGGAACTCTTGTAGCTGAAATGCAGCCGCAGAGATAGGCGGCGGCGCGCCGACCGCCGGTGGGCTTGAGGGAGGAGTCATCTTGGACGAGGTGACCGTCGTGGAGTGCTTCACGCGCTTCCCGGACGAGTGGGTCCGTTTGGAGGTCCTCGAGGAGGACGAGGCCGGGCAGACCAAGCGCGGACGCGTGATCGCCCATAACCGTGATGATGATGAGGTTCTGCGGGTCGAGCGCGAGTTCCGCCGGAAGCACCCGGGCGCTACGACCCTGGTGTTCTTCGCCGGACCGCTGGTCGACCCGAAGTCCAACGTGGTGGTCATCCTGTGAATGCCTTCCGGATACCGTTTCTCCCCGGCCACCGCATGGCGGTGGTCCAGGTCAGGTTCGGAACCAATGTGGCAGCACACTTGCTCGTCGATACCGGTGCACAGCGAACGGTCTGTGTCTGGGCCACCCGGAACGGCAGGACGTGCTGCATCGTGGATCGGGTAGCGGATACCGAGGCCCAGGTGGAGGTTCGGGTGGACCGCGTGGATGGGCGTGGCCGGCGCCAGGTGCTCATGCACCTGAGCGAGGGGGAACCCGAGGATGAGGCGCCGCGGTTCTATCGGGCCGCGAGTTGAACGCCTCAAATCGCAAGGGGTGGTGGGCAGAGGCAGCCTGTGGCTGCCTTTTCTTGTGCCCATTTCGCCCCAAAGGAGATGGCCCAGTTGGAGCGGCCGGCGAGTCTGAACGAACGGACGGCGCTTGAGCGCCATGTGGCCCGGATGGCTGCGGCCGACGTGCTCAAGGGCCGGCAGCGCGAGGGCTGGGGTGAGATCGTCGAGATGCAGCCCCTGGAGGTTCCGGGGGCGGACCGCTTCTGGTACCTGCGCTGCAAGCGGACCAGCGGCATCGTCCTGGTGGCCCGGTGCGGTGGCACCGCGGATAGGCTTCTGGCCGCGGAGGGCATCGAGGCCAGCATGGCGCGCTACCCGATCCGCGAAGGCCGCGTGTCCATCTACGCGATCGAAGACGGGACCGGCCCGGCGGCGGAACTGGAACTGGCCGTGCCCGGGCTCACGGACGCCCTAACCGTGCGTGCGTTGGTGACGCTGCGCCTGGAGGGCGCCCCCGACGATCCAGACGTACAGGCGGCCATCCGGCTCCTGCAACCCGAGAACGCGGACGTCCTTGGTCGGATGGTCCAGGAAGACCTGGGGCGAGCCCAAGATACCGCCATGGAATACCGCGCGTCCCGCGGCCGCGTGGCCTGAAGGACCACCAAACAACGTATTCGGAGGTGTTCCGCGTGAAGTTCGAGGCGGATCGGCAGGCCCTGCTCGTCGCGTGCGTGACGGCTGCCCGGGCGGTGTCTGCTCGGAGCATCCGGCCGGTGCTCGGTTGCATCCACCAGGCCGCCGGGGACGGCGGCCTGACGCTAACCGGGACCGACCTGGAGACCACGGTCTCCGCCAAGGCCCCGGTGACGATGCACGACGACGGTGTGGCGGCGCTGCCGGCCAGGCAGCTGATCGAGATCCTGCGGCGCTGCGGCGACGGTGTGGTGCAGGTCGCCTCCGACAAGGGCGACGGCGCCAAGGTCTCCTGGCAGCGTTCCAAGTTCGACTTTGGTGGGCCCGCATGGCAGCGTCATCGCGCAGGATCCGGACCCAGAAGCTCTTGGGATGCTGCGCACGGCAGCGCGCGAACGCCGCCTCCATAACGTCGCGACGGTGGAGGGCTGGGGCGAGGCGGTGCCCCTGCCGAGCGGTTCGCAGGACGCGGTAGCGAGCAGCTTCGCGGCGCCGTTCATGGAGTGTGAGCGCATGGTAGGGGAGATGGCGCGCGTCGTCGTCCCGGGCGGACGCGTGGCCGTGCAGTGCGTGGCGTTGGTGGACGACTCGCCAGGCTTCGGGGCTCTGGTCCGCACGGCGGCTGCGCGCTTGTCGCACACCGCGGGCGTCGCGGGCGCCGAGCTGCGGCTTGGGGCCGAGGACGAACTCCGCGCCGCATTCGCCCACCACGATCTCGACGACGTCCGTGTCCAACGGGCCGTCATGGAGATGTCGCTCGAAGCGGCGTCCGACGTCGTGCCCTTCATACAGTGGTTTCTTCCCGGGCCCGAGTTGTTCTGGTGGGACCAGCCACACAGCATCCAGCGGCGGGAGCGCGCGTCGTTCAAGTCGCGGGTAGTGGAGACCCTCGGTGCGATGTCTGCAGACCATTCCGTTGGCGAGGCGGCCATCCTGATGATGACTGGCGTGCGCAAGCGCCCGTCCGTGCGGGTGTGTCCTGCGCGCCGCTATGAGTTTGTCCCCGGGCTCGCCGTCGACCCCGATACGGGACATCTCGACTTGGAGGATCGGAATCTCGGCACCAGGCCCGCTACGGGGTTATTCGCCCACTACCTGGCACACCACCGGCCGTGACCGACGGGGAAGCTCGCGGGCGACTTGGGGACGGCAGGGAGCTACCACGCCGCACATGAGTTTCGATCCGTTTCCCCAGCCACAATAAAGCTCGAGCACGACCAACACGGCTACTACGCCTTGGTGCGCGCTCGACGCGGCTAGCCCTGCATCCTCCCCGTGCGCTTTGCCTCGCGGACGATCCGATGCCGCGCCGCCTCGGCGGACGGAGGCGATTTGCGCAGTGCCACGACTCGGGCACCGCGAGACCCCCAACAGTCTCCGCGCGTGCGCACCGGCCGTGCGCGACCAGGACATCCCTTGGCCGCGGTGGGTAGCGCCGCAACGTCTCCCCACCGGTCGTCTGCGCGGCGCGGCGCCGGGCCCCGGGGGGCCCGGCGCCGCCGTCATTCCCGAGGGGTGGCCAGCAGGGCCTCGAGGTCCTCCGCGAGGCCGGCGATCTCCATCACGCGGCGGACCGCGAGCACCACGCCCTCCCCGAAGGAGGCGCGGCTCAGGGTGTCGTGGCGCAGGGTCAGGGTTTCCCCCGGCCCGCCGAAGAGGATTTCATGGTGGGCGACCAGGCCGGGAAGCCGGACGCTGTGGATGGCGACCGGGGCGTGGGCGCCGCCAGCCTCCAGCACGCGGCGGAGCTGCTGCGCCGTCCCGGAAGGTCGATCCTTCTTGCCGTCGTGGTGGAGTTCGACGATCTCGACGTCCCGATAGAAGCGCAGCGCCTCGCGGCAGAAGCGGGCGAGGAGGAGGATGCCGAAGGAGAAGTTCGGGACGATCGCGGCGCCCAGTCCGGACTCGCGGGTCCGGCGCCGGATCTCCTCGACCTGGGCGGGCGGAATACCCGTGGCCCCCACGACCACCCGGACGCCGGCGTCCAGTGCCGCCAGGGCGTGGCTGCCGGCCGCGTCCCCCAGGGTGAAGTCCACCAGCACGTCGGGCCGGGTCCGGCGCAGCGTGGCCGCCACGTCGCTCTCGAGCGGCACGTCCCAGGGCTCGACGCCCAGGACGGTGCCCAGGTCCTCGCCGCAGCGGCGCCGGGCCACCGCGGCCACCAACTGCAGCCCCGGGGCCCCCCGCACCGCCCGCGCAGCCTCGCGGCCCGTCCGTCCCGTGGCTCCCGCCACCGCCACGCGCAGGGCCTCCACCGCCATACCTCCCCGCGCGCCCGCCTTCCGGCGACACTATATGCGGGTGGCGGCGACGGGGACAACCCGGGCCGGGCGGGGCGGCCGAGGGCCCCAGGGGCGGTCCCCCCGGGGCCCGGCGCGGCCGTCAGTCGATGCGGACGTCGGAGGCGCCCTGGTCCTTCAGGCAGCGTTCGGCCTTGCGGGCATCCTGGGCCGTCTTGAGCACGGCCAGGAATTTGCCGTGCTTGACCTCCTGCTCGTAGTGCTTGCCCTGCTGCTCGGGGATGCCGAAGTCCACGAGGGCGCCGGCGATGCCCCCGCCGGCCGCGGCCGTCAGCGTGGCCGCGAGCGGACCCAGCGCGAGGATCGGCCCGAAGCCCGGGATGGCCAGCACCCCCGCGGTGGCGAGGAGCCCCGCGGCGCCGCCGATGCCGGCGCCCCAGGTGGCCCCGTCGCCGACCTGGTCTCCGCCCATCCCGCCCTGTCCCTGCTGGCCGTGCTTGCCCGAGTCCGGCCCGATGACGGAGATCTCGTTGTCCGAGAAGCCCTGGCGGCGTAGCTCGCGGATCGCGGTCTCCGCCTGCCGCTCGCTCCCGAAGACGCCGATGACCGTCTGGGTCTGCGCCAAGAGATCGCCCCCCTGCCGACGTGATCCGGATGGCGCGCGCGAAGCGAGGCGCGCACGTCGGGGGTAGGCTGCGCCGGCGCCGGCCCGCGTTATGCGTCCGGCGCCGGGGGGCCGCGGCGGCTACAGCTGCCCGGTGCTGCCGAAGCCGCCGGACCGGTCGCCGGCCGCGTCGTCGCCGTCCGCCCGGGCGAACGCCTGGAAGATGCCCTGGGCGAGGCGCTCCCCCGCCTCGACGCGCACCGGCTCCGCGCCCAGGTTGCGCAACGCCAGCTGGATGTGGCCGCCGTTGGCGGGGTTGTCCGCGTAGTCCGCGTCGACGATGCCCACGCCGTTGGCCAGGACGAGCCCACGCCGCACGGCGAGGCTGCTGCGCGCATAGATGGCCAGGAATTCTCCGGGTGGCAGCCGCACGCGGAGGCCGGTGGGCACGACGGCCACCCCGCCCGGGGGGATGAGGGCGGCCTCCGCCGCCGCCAGGTCGTAGCCCGCGGACCCGGCGGTCTGGCGCCGCGGCGGGAGGACGCCGCGTGGCGCGTACTCCGGCAGCACCTCGAAGCGGCGGGCCACGCTAGGCGCCCTCCTCCCAGGTCCACGGGCCGGGCGCCGCCGCGGGTCCGACAAAGGCCGCCGCCCAGCAGGCTGGATCCCCGAGCCGCTCGGCGGAGGTGCGCAGGTCGCGGGCCGTGACGCCGCGGAGGGCGCTCGCCATGTCGGCCGGGCGGAGCAGCGGCAGGCCCGAGACCGCCTGGCGGCCCAGGCGCATCATGCGGGCCTCGGTCCCTTCCTGCGCCATCCACAGCCCCGCAAGGGCCTGCGCCCGGTGCCGCTCCAGCTCGGCCGCCGGCACGCCGTCGGCGGCGAGTCGCCGGATCTCCTCCACGGTGACCTGCGCGGCCGCGCCGATGGACCGCGGCGCGCTCGAAAGGAAGGCAACGAACTCGCCGGCGTCCGACCACTCCGCGTACGAGGCGCCGACGTCGTAGCAGAGCCCCCGTTCCTCCCGCACCGCCTGGAAGAGCCGCGACGACGGGCTGCCGCCCAGCACGCTGGCGAGCAGTCCCGCCGCCCAGCGATCCTCGTCGGCCTGGGAGGGCGCCGGAGCGCCAAGGACGAGGTGGGCCTGGGCCGTGCGGCGGTGGCGGCGTCGAACCGCCGCCCGCGGCACGGCCGGCGCGCGCGGCCCGGCCGCCGCGCCGGGCCGCAGGCCGGAGAAGGCCGCCTCCGCCCCCGCCACGACGCGATCCGGATCGACGGCCCCGGCCACGGCCAGGACGGCGCCCCGCGCGACGTAGTGGCGGCCGTGGAAGGCCGCCAGATCGGCGGCGCGCACCGCGCGCACGGACTGGACGGTGCCGGCCTGCGGCCGGCCCAGCGGGTGGTCCCCCCACAGCGCTTCCCCGAGCAGTTCGTCCGCCGTTTCCGCCGGGTCGTCGGCGATCATGGCCAGTTCGTCGAGCACGACGCCCCGCTCCCGCGCCAGGTCGCCCTCGTCCAGGCGAGGCGCCACGACGAGTTCCGCGAGCAGGCGGAGGCCGTCGCCGAGGCGGCCGGCGAGGGTGCGGCAATGGAAGCAGGTCTGCTCGCGGCCCGTGAAGGCGTTGAACTGTCCGCCCAGGGCGTCCATGGCCTCGGCCAGCGCGCGGGCGCCCTGCGCGCCGCTGCCCTTGAAGACCAGGTGCTCCAGGAGGTGCGCGGTCCCCGCGCCCTCCGGCGGATCCTCGCGGCTGCCCGCGGGAAACCAGAGCCCGGCGCTCGCCGTGCGCACGTGCGCGACGCGCTCGACCACGAGGCGGAGGCCGTGCGGAAGCGCGACATCCACCGTCACGAGCGACCGGACGGCCCGGGGCGGCCGTGCCCGCTTCCCATCCGCGCCGCGCGGAACGGGGAGGCCACGGCCCCGGCCGCCGGCCTCCCCGTCCGGGGGCGCCCGCGCGATGCGGGCGCCCGGAAGGTGCGCGTCCGCATCACCGCTGCACCGGGCGCGGGCCGCCGGGCCCCCCCGGCCGGCCGTTCCCGCCGCCGCCAAACCGTCCGGGCCCGCCGGGCCGGCCGGCCGGCGGCTGCTCCGGCCGCTCCGGGCGCGGCTCCTTGGGCGCGATCTTCTCCTGTTCGGCGGCCCCCGGGACCGTCTCCAGGGCGGCGCGGCGCGACAGGTTCAGGCGGCCGAGCTCGTCGATCTCCTTGACCTTGACGATGACCTGGTCGCCGATGGCGACGACGTCCTCCACCGTCGGCACGCGCTCCCGGGCGAGTTCGCTGATGTGCACGAGGCCGTCCTTGCCCGGGAGGATCTCCACGAAGGCCCCGAAGTTCATCAGGCGGACGACCTTGCCCACATACACCTCGCCGGGCTGGGGATCGCGCGTGAGGCGGCGGATCCACTCCTCCGCCCGCCGTCCGGCGTCCCCGCTCGGCGCGGCGATGAAGACGCGGCCGTCGTCCTCCACGTCGACCTCGGCGCCGGTCTCGGCGATGATCTTGTTGATCGTCTTGCCGCCCGGCCCGATGACGTCGCGGATCTTGTCCACGGGAATCTGGACCACCGTGATCCGCGGCGCGAACGGGCTCATCTCCTTCCGCGGCGCGGAGATGACTTCCATCATCTTGCCCATGATCTCCATGCGGCCGCGGCGGGCCTGGGCGAGGGCGCGGCGCAGGAGGTCGGCGTCCACGCCGGCGATCTTGATGTCCATCTGGATGGCGGTGACGCCCCGCTCCGTGCCCGCCACCTTGAAGTCCATGTCGCCGAGGTGGTCCTCCATGCCCTGGATGTCCGAGAGGATCGCGGTCCGGCCCGTGGCGCTCCGGCCGTCCTCGGTGATCAGGCCCATGGCGATCCCCGCGACCGGCCGCCGGATGGGCACCCCGGCGTCGAGCAGCGAAAGGGTGCTGCCGCACACGGAGGCCATGGACGTCGAGCCGTTGCTCTCGACGACCTCCGATACGAGGCGCAGCGCGTAGGGGAACTGGTCCTCGGACGGGATCATGCGCACCAGGGCCCGCTCGGCGAGGGCGCCGTGCCCGATCTCGCGGCGACCCGGGCCGCGCATCGGGCGCACCTCGCCCGTGCTGTAAGGCGGAAAGTTGTAATGGTGCATGTACCGCTTGTACTCTTCGCGCTCGCCGACGGAGTCGATGAGCTGCCGGTCGCTCATGGCCCCGAGGGTGGTGATGTTGATCACCTGGGTCTGGCCCCGCGTGAAGAGGCCGCTCCCGTGGGCGCGGGGCAGGAAGCCGACGTCGCACCAGATGGGCCGGATCTCCTCCGTCCCGCGGCCGTCGGGACGGACGCCGCGCTCCAGGATCATCGTCCGGACTTCCGTCTTTTCCACTTCGTCGAGCACGGTGGAAATCCGCGCCAGGTTCTCCTCGCCCGGGAACCGCGCCGCGGCCTCCTGGCGCAGGCGCGCCTTCAGGTCCTCGATGCCCCGCTCCCGCCCGAGCTTGTCCGGGTTGGCCACCGCCTCCCGCATGGGGGCCGCGGCCATCTCGCGCACGCGCAGGTCGAGTTCGGCGTCGCGCGCCGGCAGGCCCACGTCCATCTTGGGACGGCCGACGGCGGCCGTGATCTCCCGCTGCCAGTCGCAGAGGCGCCGGATCTCCGCGTGCCCGTGCTCCAGGGCCTCCACGATCCGGTCCTCGGGCACCTCGTCGGCGCCGGCCTCCACCATGATGATGGCGTCCGACGTGCCGGCCACCACGAGCTCCAGGGCGCTGCGGTCGAGGTCCGCGCCGCGCGGATTGGTGACGAGGTGGCCGTCGACGAGCCCGACCATGACCCCGGCGATGGGGCCGGCCCAAGGGATGTCGGATATGCCCAGGGCGATCGAGGCACCGATGATGCCGGCCGTGTCGGGGGCGTTCTCCCCGTCATAGGAGAGGACCGTGGCCACCACCTGCACGTCGTGCCGGTAGCCGTCCGGGAACAGCGGCCGGATGGGGCGGTCGATGAGCCGCGCCGTGAGCGTGGCCCTCTCGGAGGGCCGGCCCTCGCGGCGGAAGAACGAACCGGGGATGCGCCCGGCCGCGTATTGGCGTTCCTCGTAGTCGGTGCGCAGCGGAAAGAAGTCCAGGTCGGTGCGGGGCTGCCGGCTCGCCGTCGCGGTCACGAGCACCACCGTGTCGCCGAGGCGCAGAAGCACCGACCCGTTGGCCTGCTTGGCGACGGCGCCGATCTCGGCGACGAGCGGCCGGCCCGCGAGCTCGGTCTGGAAGACGTGCTTGCCACCCTTGCCCGCGTGCGTGATCTCCGTGGAACCCTGATCCATGTCTCTCTGTTCCCCCACTCCACGTCCTTGTCCGCGGGCGCGCCGCCCGCGGACCCGCGGGGCCCCGGCCGCGCCGGGCCCCCGGCACCACCCCGGCAGCCACCCGTACCCACGGGGCAGGCGGGCCGGCGGCGGGTGCGTGCCGGCCCGGGCGCGGGCAGCAAAAAGGGCGGCGATGCCGCCCTAGCGTGTCCGGATGCCGAGCTGTTCGGTGACGCTCCTCCATTTGGGGACGTCGCGCCTCCGCAGGTAGTTCATCAAGCGGCGCCGCTGGCCGACCATCTTGAACAGGCCGCGGCGGCTGTGGTGGTCCTTGGGGTGCGCCCGGAGATGTTCGGTCAACTGGGTGATGCGGGCCGTGAGGAGTGCGATCTGCACCGCGGTGGACCCGGTGTCCTGCGCGTCGCGACCGAATTCGCCGACGATCTCGAGCTTTTTGACGGAGGCAAGCGGCAAACCAAACCCTCCTCAACCTCGGGGACGCGATGGGCAGAAAGGACGACGCCGGACCGGAGGAGGCGTGGGTCGATGTCGCGCTCCCTCGTCCGGCCTGCCCTGGGCCGGGCACGGAAGAAACGGCAACCCGCCGCGCCGGGCGGCTGCACGCGGCGACTGTATCACAGGGCCTGGGCAAAGGCAATTTCAGGCGCCCGGGCATACCGTGCCGGGAACCCGAAGGACGCGGGCGGTGCGGCGCCCGCGGGAGCCGGCTCCCGCGGGGACGCGGAGGGATGGCGCGGTGGCGGACGGAAGCGGCGCGCCCGCGGAGGGCGTCCTCTACACGATGGGCGCCGCGCGGCGCATGACGGGCCTGACGGACCGGCAGATCCGCTATTACCACCGGCGGGGGCTGGTGGCTCCCCGGAGAAGCCCGGGCGGCCACCGCCTGTTCACCGCGGAGGATCTGGGGCGCCTGGGCCTGGTGCGGACCCTGCTCGCCCAGGGTCTCACCGTGCCCGAAATCGGCCGCCGGCTGGGCGACGCCGCGCCCGGGTCGGGCCCGGGGCCCGGCTAGGGAGCCCCGGCCCGGCCGGGGCTCTCAGAGGGCGCCCGCGGCCCAGCGGGCGCCGCGGCCGACCCAGGTGCGGAACGTCGGGACGTCGTAGGTGTCGCGGTTGTGCCCGAGGGAAACATAGAAGACGCGGCCGCTCCCCTCCTGGCGCACCCAGGAGACCGGCTGCGGCGATCCCTCGTGGCTGAAGGTCCGGGCGAGGAGGTGCACCGTCTCCGGGTTCCAGTCGAGGATGTAGAGCTCGTCCCGCACCGAGAACGGCGGGAGGCCCGCCGTGACGGGATGCTCCGGGTCGGTGAACTCGACCGCGATGTCGAGCTGCGGCGGGTGGCGCAGGAAGCGCCCTCCGATCGCGGCCATGTACTGCGCGGAATCCTTGAAGCTGTCCGTGGCGCTGTGGATGCCGCAGAGCCCGCCGCCCCCGCGGAGGAACCCGAGGAGGCCGGTCTCCTGCGCCGGGGAGAGCTGCCGCCCGGTCGTGATGTTGACGATGAGGTCGTAGGCCGCGGCCAGCCCGGGAGACGCCAGGACCTCGATGTCCTCGCTGCAGCGGACATCGCAGTCGTGCTCCGCCAGCAGTCCGCGCAGGGCGGGGGCGTGGGTCCAGAACTGATGGAATCCGGTGGTCAGGCCTCCGAGCAGGAGCGTGCGCACGGGCATCGTATCCGCCTCCTACGCCGGTTCGCGCCGCAGCGGGGACCGTTCGCGCCGCGGCCCGGCGGGACCGGACGTCCCGCCCGTGCCCGCGGGGCCCCGGGCTTCCGCGGGACAGGCCCGCGCTCCTGCGCGTCGCGGTGCGGCGCCGGAGGGCGCGGCGGAAAAGGGGTGGCGCCGGGTGGGCAGGCAGTTCCGGCTGGGGCAGGAGCTGTACTTCGTCCTGTGGGACGAGCAGAGCGAGGAGGCCGGAGTGGCGCGCGCCGAGGTCGTCCAGTACGCATCCGACCATTCCAAGGTGCGGGTGAAGGTGGTGGACGCCCCGCAGCGGCCGGTGATCGGCCGCACCACCTGGGTCCTTCCCGACCGCCTGGACGACGACGCCCGGTCGGCGCGCCGCAACTACCAGCGCCGGGCCCGGCAGGAACTGCGCGAGGCGGAGCAGGCGGAACGCGAGGAGGGTCCCGCCCAGGCGGGCGGGGCTGAACGCGCACCCGACCAGGGCGAGCCGAAAGGGGCGGACGGGGTGTCGGACGAGGTCCGGGAGGCGTGGGGCCGCGTGGCCGCGGGGTGGCCCGACGTGGAACTGCTGGTGGACACCATGGACTTCGAGGCGGGGTGGCCGGACCACCAGGCGCGGCTGGCCAAGTTCGCCACGGTGGCGGTCCTCCGCCTGCGGCCGGCCCTGGAGGCGCTCGTGGGCGCCCTGCCCGGGGACGAAGCGGCGGAGGCCGTGCGCACCGCGATGGCGGGCGGCGTGCTGGCCAGCGCCAGCGCGGCGGCCGGCGGGGACCCGGCCCGTCTGCTCGATGCGTGGGACCAGGTGCCCGCGACCGACGTGGCGGGCGCCGCCGACCAGATCAACGGGCTCCGGGCCGCGCTCTCCGAACTCGCGCTGCGGCGGGAGCTGAGTCCGGCCCTCGGCGCGGAGTGACGCCCGAACACCCGGGGTGCGGCCGCACGTAGGCCGCGCCCCGCAGCGGGCGGAGGCCCCGGCGTTCAGCCCTTGGCGAGCGCGGTCTCGGCCGGGGCCGCCGCGGGGACCTCGGCGTCCGCCTCCTCGGGCTCCTCGTACGCATCGCCCAGCACGGCCCGCCGATACTCGCGCGGGGTCTGGCCGACGATGCGCTTGAACACCCGGTTGAAGTTGGACAGGTCCCGGAAGCCGACCGCGTAGCACACGGCGGATACGCGCGTCTGCGGCTGGCGCAGCAGCTCCTGCGCGCGGACCACGCGCCGGGCGTTGATGTATTCGGGAATGGTCGTGCCCGTGGCCTCGCGGAACAGGGCGCTGAAGTACGAGGGCGCGAAGGACGCCTGGCGGGCGAGATCCTGGCGGGAGATCGAACGGGCGAGGTTGCGCTCGATGTACGCCAGGACGTGGTCGATCTCCGGTCGCGCGGCGGCCGCGGTTTCCTCACGGCCGGCGGCGGGCGCGGCTTCGGGCCGGGCCGGCGGCGCCTGCGGCGAGGGAGCGGCCACGCGCGCGTCCCGCACCTGGCGGAGCACCCGGACGCAGAGCCGACCGAGCCCCGCGCCGCACGCCTCCCGCGCCGGCAGGTCGGCCTGCCGGCTCAGGGCGCCGACCTGGACGAGGTCCGCCTCGATCGCCCGCCCCGCGGCCCCCCGCAGCGACACCCGGGCGTGTCCCGAGGCGGCGAGCCGGCACAGGTCGCGCAGCGCGGCCCCCTGGCCCGCGGGCACCGCCGAGACCTCGAAATGCAGAAGGTTGGCGGTGCAGGCCCAACCGTTGTCGGCCGCCAGCGCGTGCGCGGTGCCGGGCGGCACCACCGTCAGGGTGTGGGCACCCGCCACGCCGCTCTCGTCGCCCGTCCGCAGCAGCCCGCGGCCGGATTCGATGTGGCAGAATTCGACAAAGGAATGGCTGTGGACGCCCTCGCGCTCGCCCGCCGGCAGCCACCTGTGGACCAGCCGGACGGGCAGTCCTGTCCCAGTTGCGCGGACCTCCGGCCCAAGCGCAGTCCCTGTCGCGCAGACCCCCACGAGCGTGGCCTCCCCTCGTCGGTCCCTGGCGCCCGTGCCGTGCCCGGCGCGCCGAGACGGCCGGGCCCCGCCGGGGTGCCCGTACGGCGGCCTCGCGAAGGCGCCAGCAGAGATTCTGCCACGGCTGGCAGTCCCGGCGCATTGACGGATCGGGAAGTCTGCTTCGCCTTTTCGACGCGAGGCGGCGTCGACGGCCCGGGGCGGCAGGACGTCCGGGCGCTCGCGTCGTACCTCTCTCGCCCGGGCCGGCCGACCGTGCCCCGGTCGGGCAGGGTGCCCTTTCGGGCCGCCCGTGGCGCGGCCCGCTTCCCACCGCGACGCGCGCCGCTCCGCTGTGGCATCCAGGACCTGGGAGGGCATGCCGTGAAGCAGGCCGGCTGCCGCTGCGGGGAGGAACGGCCCATCCCCGCTCCCGTGGAGGCGGTGCCCCGGACGCTGGGATGCCGGGCGCCCCGCGGCGTGGTGCGCACGCGTCCCCGGCCCGCGCGCGTCGCCCGAAGGCGGCTCGCCGTGGGCACGCTGCGCGCCCTGGGGGCCGTGCGGGAACATCCGGCGCTCGGGGGCCAGGGGCGCTGGGTGGCCGAGGGCGCCGTGTTCCCGGCGGCGCTGGATCGCGACCCTCCGCCGCCGTGCCCGCAGGGCGACGCCGGCTGGCACTGCCACGAGAAGCACCGGGTCCTCGTGGTCGTGGACGGCCTTGGGCGGCTGCACACGGAGGAGGGCGCGTTCGCGCTTCGGCCGTCCGACGTCGCGGTGCTGGCGCCCGGCCGCCTCCACCGCCTCCAGGCCCACGGCGAGCCCATGACCCTGCTGACGGTGGAGTTCTTTCCGGGCTCGGCGCTCACGCCGGCGGAGCAGCCCCTTTTGCATCGGGTCTTCGGCGGGGAGCCGGTGATCCACTGCGCCCACGCGGCCGCGGCGGAGGCGCAGAGCCTGCTCCACCGCATCCGCGCGGAGCAGCGCCGGGAGCGGGACGCGGGCACGCTGGCCGTCCGCGCCTACATGACCTCCCTGCTCGTCCTCCTCTACCGGCGCCGGGGCCGCCGGCCCGCCGACGGGGACCGCACGGCGCCGGACGCCGCGCTCCGCGAGGTGCGCGGCTACATGGAGGAGCACTTCCGGCACGCGCTGCGCGTCTCGGAGCTCGCGGCGCAGGCGCACCTCAGCCCGCGCCAGTTCACCGCCCGGTTCAAGGCGGCGTTCGGCGACACGCCGGGCCGCTACCTGACCCGCATCCGCGTCGCGGCCGCGCAGGAACTCCTCTGCACGTCGGACATGGGCGTGGCCCAGGTGGCGCGGGCGGTGGGCTACGAGAACCTGTCCCACTTCTACCGGACCTTCGTCCAGCACGCCGGCACGTCCCCCGGCCGCTACCGCCTGCGCCCGCCGGACGTGCCCGGCGCCCCCGACCGGACCGGCGCCACCCTCTGAAGCGGCGGGCCTGCCCGACGGCGCGGCATCCGCACCGTCCTCCCCTGCGCCCGGCGCTCCGTCCTCGCGTGGCCATCGGCCGGGGGAAGGCTTTCCCGCCGCCGCGCGGGTGGCGGCCTCCGGGCGGGACAGACTAGGCACCGTCCGGCGGGAGCACCCCGCCGCCCTGCGGGCGGCGCGCGCCTCCGGCCGAGCGGGGGGATGATCGTGCCCAGCGCGCAACTCCTGAAGGTGGCCCGCCGGACCGCGGAAGACGGCGGCGGCCGGGGCTTCGTCCGCGATCTGGATGCGAACGTCGACCGGATCAACCGCCTCCTGGGCTTCGGGACGAGCTACGACGTGATCCTGCGGCGCGTGCGCGCCGGCGGCGTCGACGTCGCCGTGTACGCGATCAACGGATTCTTCCAGACGCTCACCAACCTCGAGCTCCTGGTGCAGGTGGTGCAGTCCCGCCCGGAGGGGACGGGAGGCCCGGGCCCCGCGCGCGGAGCGCCGGATGGCGGGCACGGCCGCGAGGATGGCGGCGATCCCGCCGCGGAGGGCGGCCCGGGCCCCGACGGCGCCGCTCCCCGCGCGCCGATGCCCGTGCTGCGGTCGCTCCTGCAGCGGCAGTTGGCGTATTCGCAGGTCACGGTGATCCGCGACTTCGACGAGGCCCTGCGGATGCTGCTGTCGGGCCCCATGCTGATCCTGGTCGACGGCGAGGCGGCGGGCATCGTCGTCGACACGCGGTGGTATCCCGACCGCACGCCCTCGATGCCCAACACCGAGCAGGTGGTCCACGGGCCCCAGGACGGGTTCGTGGAGAACATCATCATGAACACCGCGCTCATCCGGCGCCGCATCCGCCAGCCGGGCCTTCGCTTCGAACTCACCGAGGTCGGCCGGCGGAGCAAGACCGACGTCGCCGTCGCCTACATCGACGGCCTCACGGACCCGGCCCTGGTGGAGCGGGTCAAGCGCCGGCTGCAGTCCGTGGAGATCGACGGCATCCCCATGGCCGAGCAGCCCGTGGCCGAGCTTCTGGGCGGCCGGCCGTGGAATCCGTTCCCCACGGTGCGGATGACGGAGCGGCCGGACGTGGCGGCGACCGAGTTGCTGGACGGGCACGTCGTCGTCGTCACGGACACGACGCCCGTCGCCATCTCCTGCCCGGTCTCCCTCTTCCAGCTGCTGCAGCATCCCGAGGACTACCACGTCTCCCCGACCTTCGGGACCTACCTGCGCTGGGTCGAGTTCCTCGGCATCCTCCTCGCGGTGCTCGTGCCCCCCGTGTGGCTGCTCCTCGCCACGCACCCCGGCCTCCTCCGCCTGGTCCCCGCCCTGGCGTTCGTCGGGGTCAAGACGGGCACGGCGCTGCCGCTGGCCCTCCAGTTCCTCTTGGCCGAGGGCGGCATCGACATCCTCCGTCGCGCGATCCTGAACAGCCCGCCGGGCCTGGCCACCACGTTCGGCATCCTGGGCGCGGTGATCTTCGGCCAGGTGGCGACCAAGGTCGGGCTCTTCACGCCGGAGGCCCTGCTCTACATGGTCGCCGCGGCCATCGCGTCGTTCGCCATCTCGAACATCGAACTCGGCGACACGTCGCGCATGACGCGCATCTCGCTGCTCGTCCTGACATGGCTGTGGGCGCTGCCGGGGCTGGTGGTGGGGCTGCTGTTCTGGCTCATCCTCGCCGCGCGCACCGACTCGCTCGGCCTGCCCTACCTGTGGCCCGTCGCCCCGTGGAACTGGCTGGCGCTGCGCTCGATCCTCATCCGGGAGCCGGTGTTCCAGCGGGCGCCCCGGCCGGCATGGCTCCACCCGCGCGATCGGTGGCGGGGGGCGCCGTGAAGGCCGGGGTGGAGCGCGGCGCCGGGGCGCCCGGGCGGGACGCGGCGCGGCCCAGCCGGGTCCTGGCGTCGGTCGCGCTGTTCCACGCGCCGCGGCTGCCGCACTCGGCGCACGCCGTGCTCGCCGCCGCCATCGTGCTCGGCGTGGCGCTCGGCGTTCTCACCCGCATGCTGCTCCTGGCCGTGGACGAGGGCCGGTTCCCGTCCCGGCCCCATGGCCGGATCAACTACGTCTTCCTGGGCCTGGTCGCGGCGGTGCTGGGCGCGCTCGCGCCGGCCGCCGTGCTCACGGCCGACTACACGGCCGGCGTGTTCCTCGCCATCGGCCTCAGCCAGTTCCACCAGGTGCGCCAGATCGAGCGCGCGATGCTGCGGGCCCTGGACGCCGTCGCCCTGGTTCCCCGCGGCAAGGCCTACATCGAGGGGCTGTCCATGATGCTGGAGACGCGCAACTACCTCGTCATGCTGACGGCCATGCTCGCCACCGCCGGGGGCGTGATCCTCGGGATGGGCGGCGGCGCCGCGGTGGGTGTGGCGTGCGGTCTGGGCGTGACCGTCGCGGCCCGGACCGGCGCCAGCCTCGGCGGCGTCGCGGACGTCGGCCCCGCGGAGCTTTCCGTCGAGGACGGCCAGATCCGGGTCGGCGGGACGCCGGTCCACGCGGAGACGCCGGATCTGCGCGCGGCGCTCCCCCATGCCGTCGGCCTGCGGCTGCGGCCGCGCGGGATCGCCGCGCGGCTGTCGCTGGCGGAGCCGGGGCAGCGCCAGGCCGTCCTGCACAACGTCTCCGCCAACCTCGGGTTCCACCGGAGCCGGCCCTGCCCGGCGGGTCCCGACGGGCGGCGCGACCCCGCCGATGGCGCCCTGCTGCCGGCCGCGGCCGTCGACCCGGCCAGCGGGGACCTCGCCGTCCTGTGCTTCCCCGCGGTGGGTTCCGCGGACCTTGCCGCCGCCGTGGCGCGGGACACCCCGCTCCTCGAGACCATCCGCCACCGCCATCCGCGGCGCGCCGGCGCGCCGGGTGGCGCCCGATGAGCGGCGGCGGCGCCCTGGCCTTCCGCGAGGGGGAGCCGGCCTCGGCGGTGGCCGCCGGAGACCGGCCCCCGGAGCCTGGGGGAAACCTGTGGGTCGACGTACCCCGGGCCGCCGCGGGCGACGCGCCATGGGTGCGGCGCCTGCACCCCGTCACGTCCTCCGCCCTGACCGGGGAGCGGCGCCACCTGGCGGCGGTGCAGCCCGGGTACGTGCACGTGCGGCTCGACGTCCTCACGGACCATCCCGGCCAGGGGCCCCACGGTGCCACCCCCGCGGCCGGCGCCGCCCTCCGCGGTCCGGCGCCCCAACGGCTCGCGCGGGTCGCGCTGGATCTCGTCGTCGGCCGCGACTTCGCGCTCACCATCGCGGGGACGGACATCCCGGCCACCGACGCGGTGTGGGACGGCTACGCCGCCGGCGAGCGGCGCGCGGGGCACCCGGCCTTCGCGGTGTATCAGGCGCTGGCCGCCGTCGTCGACGGGTACCGCCGCGAGGGCCTGCGGCTCCTGGCGGCGGCGGAGTCGGTCGACCAGAGGCTCGTGCGGCTCTCCCAGCGGCGCATCCTCGCCGAGATCGTCGGGGTCCGCCGCTACGCCATGGACCTGCGGGACATCGTCGCGCCGGCGGTGGACGCCCTGCGCCTCCTCGCCCACGGCGACCCGGTCCCCGAGGCCGAGCGCCCGTACTTCGGGGACCTCTGGCGGCAGGCCAAGGAGGTGCTCGACGGGGTGGAGCAGGCCCGGGACACGATGGCGGAGGCCGTGGAGGCCTACACGTCCGTGCAGTCCACCCAGATGAACCGCGTCATGCAGGTGTTCACGGTCGTCGCCGTGCTGTTCGGGCCCCCGACCCTGGTGGCGTCGATCTACGGGATGAACTTCCACATGCCGGAGTACCACTGGCGCCTCGGCTACCCTTGGGCGCTGGGGCTGATGTTCGTGGTGACCGTGGCGATGGTGACGTACCTGCGGATCAAGGACTGGCTGTGATGCGGCCCTCCGGGGGGCGGCGCGCCGCTGCCGCCGCCCCCCGGACCGGGAGTCACTCCCGCACGGAGTTCTGTACCAGGTCGCCCAGGGCCCGGATGCGCTTCTGCAGGTCTTCGAACGCCCAATCGAACGACAGCTCGCGCTGGCCGGAGACGTAGTCGTCGATCTCCCAGGACAGCTCGACCCACACGCCCTCCAGCTCCGGGATGCCCTCGTCGGTCACCCGGTGCTGCACCGAGACCTCGCCCGCGTAGCCTTCCTCCTCGTCCGCGTCGGCGAGCCGGTTCTGCGCCTTCGCCGCGACCGCGAAGCCGTTCCAGTGCGCCTCGACCGCAAGGGGGATCGCGAACGAGAGGCTGTTGTCCTCCCCATCGGCGTGGATGTGCAGCTGCACCTCGATGAGGTCGCGCCGCTGCCAGTCGGCGGGGGACGTGGCCGCGAAGAAGCGGTAGCAACCCTCGTCGCCGGGATCGGGCGCCTCGTGGCGCGGCTTCTCCCAGCGGCAGCCGGCCCGCGCGGCCGCCTCGTACAGGGCGCACACCAACTCGTTCATCTCCAGCAAAGCCCATTCCTCCCGCCGAAACGTGGCGGCCGGCAGCCGACCGGTGGGACGCCCGCGGCGCCCCGCCTCGCGGTGGCCGGCCCTGCGCCGCACCTCCCGGCCGGGCCCCGGCTCCGGCGCGAGGCGGACGCTCCCCGCCGGGTTGGCGCGCGCCCGGGAGCCCGCCCCCGAACGGCGCGGCACGGCGGAAACGGCCGCACCTATCATACAGTCCGCGGCAGGGGGACGGAAGGCGGGAGCGGCCCGCGCGGAGCGGGGGCGCGCGCCGGCGCCGGCCGGCTCAGCCCTTGGGCCGCGCGACGAGGGCGGCCAGCGCGGCGAAGAGGATCGCCATCGTGAGGCCCGCCGCGGAAGCGGTCAGGCCGCCCGTCATGAGGCCGAACGGCCCGCGCTGCGCGACCTCCGTGAAGATGCCCCGCACGAGGACGTTGCCGAAGCCGGGCAGCGGCACGGACGCGCCCGCGCCCGCCCACCGCACCAGCGGGTCATACAGGCCCAAGCCCGCGGCGACTGCGCCCAGGATGACGAAGAGGACCATGGTGTGGGCCGGCGTGAGCGGCGTCAGGTCGGCGACCAGTTGGGCGAGGGCGCACATGCCGCCGCCGATGAGAAAGGCCCAGACGAATTCCACCACCACCGCTCCTTCCGGCTCACGGCCGCCCGTTCCCGCGTGCGACGCGCTCCAGGGTCACGGCGTGGGCGATGCCCGGGATCGACTCGCCCTGCTGGTATGTCGTGGGGGAATGGAGGGAGCCGGTGCCGCACAGGCAGGCCCGCGCGTACGTGCCGCCGCGCAGGTCCGGAAGGATGCGCGCCGCGAAGACCAGCGCCGAGCAGGCCGCCCCGCTCCCGCCCGCGTGCACGTCCTGATGCGCGGGATCGTAGAGTTCGCTGCCGCAGTCGCGGACCTGCACCGACCACCCGGCCGCGCGCAGCAGCTCCTCGCAGACGGGCACCCCCACGCGGGCCAGGTCGCCCGTGTACACGGCGCCGCAGGAGTCGGCCGGCAGGCCCAGGGCCGCCAGGTGCGCGGCCAGCGTGTCGGCCGCGGCCGGAGCCATCGCGGCCCCCATGTTGAACGGATCCTTGACCAGGTAGTCCAGCACGCGGCCCGGCGTGAAGGCCAAGACCTTCGCCAGCGCCCGGTCGACCGCCCCCGCCTCGACGGCGACCGCGACCGCGCCGGTGGCCGTCCACTGGGCGGTGGGCGGGCGCTGGCTGCCCAGCTCGGTGGGGAACCGGTACTGGCGCTCCGCCGCGTCGTGGTGGCTGGAGACCACGACCGCCACCCGCCGCACGTAGTGCGCCGCGCACAGGGCGGCCGCGAGGCCGAGTCCTTCGGCGAACGTCGCGCACGCGCTGTACAGGCCGCAGAACGGGATGTCGGCCTCCCGCGCCGCGAACGCCGAGGCCACCGTCTGGTTGAGGAGGTCGCCCGCGAGCAGCAGGTCGAAGTCGGAGCGCCCCAGCCCCAGCTTGCCGCAGAGCCGGTCCAGCGCGCGGCGGTGCAGTTCGCTCTCGGCCCGCTCCCAGGTCCGCCGCCCGAGAAGATGGTCCGCGCACACCTCGTCGAACGCGTGGCCCAGCGGCCCCCGGCCCTCCGCCGGCCCCGCGACCGCCGCGCTTCCGGTCACCCACGCATCCTCGAACCGCAGCGTCGGCCGCGTGGCCAGGGACGGCGGCAGGGCCTCGCGGGCGACGGCCGTGGCCTCCATCCCGAACGTCCCGGCCGGTCGGGCCCTGGCCTGCGCCGGGCGCGCGGGGGCCCCGCGTGGGGGCCGTGCCGTGCGCCGTGCCGCCTCCGGCCCCCGCCCGGGACTCCACCCCTTTCCGGTGCCGAATGGCCGGCGGTGCGCCCGAAGGGGCCCCTCCGCCGGGACTCGCCTCAGCCCGCCCTCACTTCGGAAGCGGAAGGCCCAGCACCACGTAGACCGCGCCGATGGCGAGGCTCGCGAGCAGGCCGAAGGCGATGACCGGGCCCGCCACGGTGAACATCTTCGCTCCGACGCCGAACACCCAGCCCTCGCGGCGGTACTCCATCGCCGGCGCGGCGACCGCGTTGGAGAATCCCGAGATGGGCAGCGCCCCGCCCATGCCGGCCAGGCGGACGATCTCGTCATACAGCCCGAACGCGGTCAGGGTGGCGCCGATCAGCACCACGACCACCGCGGTCATGGCCCCCGCCCGCTCCGGCGGCAGCCCGCGGCCGAGGAACCCGTTCATGAAGATCTGCCCGACGGCGCAGATGGAGCCGCCCACGACGAACGCCAGGGCGAGGTTCCGCAGCAGCGGAGCCGGCGGGGCGTGCCGGCCCACCAACCGCCGGAACGCCCTCTGCTGGTCCGGGTTCGCGCGCAACCGCCCCACCCTCCCCTCCTCCGCCTCAGGCGCGGCGCCGGTTGTTGTCGACGGCGAAGGCGACCTTGACGTTCGTGGTGAAGCTCGTGATCTGGCCGTCGGCCACGTCGGCCGTCATGTTGGAAACCTCGAGACCGGTGATGTGGTCCACCGTGCGGGCCGCCTCGCGCAGGGCGTTCTCGGCCGCCTGCTGCCACGACTCGCGGCTGGTGCCCACCAGTTCCAGAACCTTGATCACCATGGCGCGGACCCTCCCCCGGGCGCGCCGGCGCGAGCGGCGGGCGCCCGTCCGTTGTTCTGCCCGGCGGGCGCCCGCCGCATGCCCGCCGTCGCGGCCGGATCAGGCCGGGGGGCGCGAGAACAGGCTGGGCACCAGCAGCCAGAGCACCGCGCCCAGCGTCTTGCCCAGCGCCACGGCGAGGACGAGGCGCGGCATGTACGCCACGAGGCCCAGGCGGCGGGAGGCGAGCGGCACCACCGCGACCACCTCCGCCAGCGAGGCGGCGAGCAGGCCGATGAAGAGCCCCATGCCCAGTCCCAGCGCGGCCGCCCCGACCCGCGGCCCGTGCAGGCTCCACGGCCAGACCTCGTAGGACGCCGCGGCCGCCGAGCCGAGGACCAGGGCCCACTCGTAGGCGCGGCTCCAGCCCGGGGTGCCGGTGATCCGCGCCAGCCGGACCGCCACGGCGAGCAGGACGACCAGCGCGGCCAGGCCGCTGCCGACCGCCAGGCCTTCGGCGAAGGCGGCCAGGGCGGCCGCCGCGAGCGCGATCAAGAGCGGCGGCGCCGCGCGGCGCCCCGTCCCGTCCGCCCGGCGGCCCGGTCGTCGGCGCCGCCCTCGCGGCGTTCGCGCCAGAAGGCCCGCAGGGCGCGTTCGTACCGCCAGAGCTCCAGTTCGAGAGGGCCCGGCTCGCCGCGCGCCATCCCGGGCGCCATGAAGAAGAGCAGGACGCCGAGGCCGAGGCCGATGGCGTATGGCACCTCGATGACGAACGGGTGGAGGCTCCGCCGGCCCGTGGCCAGGTAATACAGCTCGCGATGGGCGGCCGGCATGTTCACGTCGGCGTGGAAGTTGAGGAGCGTGGTCGCCGCGCCCACGAAGAGGAGCAGCCAGGCCGCCAGCCCGAGCCAGCGGCGCCCGCGCACCGCGCCCCTCCCCTCGACCACGGCGTCGCGGGCGCCGACGACGTGCCAGTCGGCCTCCGGAACGGCGCGCCGCGCGGTCCCGAGCGCCTCGGGCACGGAGACCACGCGGTGCTCGCGCGGCCCCGGGGAGCGGCCGAGCGGCGCCGCGGCCGCGCGGGCGGCCACGTCTGCGGAGGCCGCGATCTCCGCCACATCGCCCAGCCGGAGCGGCTCGCCGGGCGGGCGGATCACATGGGTACGCAGACGGATGTGGGCGGGGCGGGCCCCTGCCGCGGGCCCGGGCCGGTGCGACCCCGGGGCATGCGGCTCGCCCGCGTTCCTCGATATTCCCGAGATTCTCTCTGGAGCCCCCGCACCTCCCGGGCGGCGTGCACGCGAAGATCGCGATCTTGGAGAATGCCGGCGGTCCGCGGACGGGGGGGGCGAGGTCGGGCGGCGCGGCAGGGCACCGCGCAGGCCCATGGCCGGGCGCCGGAGGCGCGGGACGCCCGGACCGCGGGGCTCTGGCGTCCCAGGGG
>JAJYVV010000236.1 GCA_021791815.1 Bacillota bacterium
GTCGTCGCCGCGCCGGCCGGCCCGCGAGGGCCAGCGGTCCAGGGCGGAGCGCATCATGGCCAGCATGTTGGCCGCGTCCCGGGTGTTGATGGAGGCCAGCAGCATCCCGTCCGCCGTGCACGCGTACTGGCCCTGGCGCGTCGAGGTGGGCACGACCCGGCCCCCGTAGTGCCCCTGCTCCGCGACCAGGCGAAAGAAGTCTCCCTCGGCGTCCTGCTGCGACTGCAGCACGCTGCAGTCCAGGGCGACGGGGACGAAGGCCGAGGTCGCGAGCGCGATGACCTCCGGGTCCGAGAAGGCGAGCGCACGGCTCGCCACGCCGTTGTTTCAGACGCACCCCAGCGGATTGCCGTTCATGGCCCAGAGGAACATGGGCCGGCCGAGCCGCCGGGCCCGGGCCCGCCCCGCGCCGAGGCTTGTCTCCCAAGGGATGTCCAACCAGCGCAGCTCGTCGGCGCGCGGGCGCACCTGCGCCGCGAGCGTCGGCAGCGTGTCGAGGTCCAGGCCGGGAAGGGAAGCCACGGGACGGCACCCCCCTGCCCGGCAGGCTTCGACGGACGCCGCCCGCGGCCCTGGCACCGGGGGCAGGGCCGGGCGGCGGGGTCACGCGCCGGGCGCCGCGGCCGCCCGCAGCACGAGCCGCGTCCATGCCGAGACCGTCCCGGTTCCCGTTCCGGCGGCGCCGGCGGGCGGCGCGCCCGCCCACTCCGCCTCCACCTCGACGTCCAGGCCTTGGCCGGGGGCGACCTCCAGCGGCGCCCACCAGTACGCGGCGTCGGGGGGCATCGCGGCGCGCAGGCCCGGCGGCGCCAGGATCGCGGGCCACCCGGCGATCCACCGACCCCCGGCCCGCACGCTGACCGCCGCGGGTCCGGCGATGCCGTGCCACGAGGCACCGCCATAGGCCTGGAGCCCCGCCGCGGGGGCCATCGCCGCCACGACCACGTAGACGGGGTGGCCGGCGGAGGAGGCGGGCCCGGCCCAGGCCGCCCCGCCGGCGGTCCAGCCGGGGCCGGCCGGCCACGCCGCGACGACAGGTCCGGCCTCGATCTGGCGGGCGTAGGCCAGCACGTCCCCGGGGTAGCCCGGATCGTAGAGGAGGCCCCTGCGCGGGGTGCCGGCGTTGTAGGCGAGGAGTCCGTCGCGCACGTCCCCGTAGCGGCCGACGTCCGCGGACAGGATGCGCAGGCTGGCCGCGACGTTCGCGGAGGGATCGTCGGGGTTCTGGAGGAGGCCGTATTCCGCCCAGTGGGCGTCCGCCGGGGGCGGACCCGAGTTGATCTGGGCCAGCCCGGCGTCGACCGTGCCGTTGGCGTCGCGGTCCAGCGCCAGGTAGTCGCCGTGCGACTCGTGCGCGATGAGCCCGAGCTCGAGGGCGGCGGGAACACCGTAGGGCGCGGCGGAGCGCTGCACCAAGCCGAGCCACAGGGCCGTGCGGCCCAGCACCGGGATCGCCGCGGGGACGGGTCGGGGCCCCGTCCGCGCGTGCTGCCACGCGGCGAAGGCGGCGAGGGCCAGGATGGCGCACGCGCCGAGCCACGACCAGCGCCGGAGCGCGGCCCGGGCGGCGCGGCGCAATCGGGGGCGGCGGCGGCCCGCCCACAGGCGCGGGCGGAAGGCCCGCCACGCGGTCCGCCGGTGCCGGCGGCGGGAGCGAGGGCGACGGGTCCGGGAGCGCACGCCCAGCCCCGATCACCGCCCCGTCCGGGCCGTTCGACCCTCGACCCGCACCTGTCGATCCGCCGCGGTACCGCGGAATCCTTCCGGGGCGGGGGGAGGGGCCGGGCGTGTGGGGACTCACGCGTCTTCCTCGATCCACCCCGCCGCGGCCAGCCGCCGCCGCACGGCGTCCAGCGCCTGGGCCATGCGTGCCCGGTAGCGCGGATGGACCTCGACCTGGACGGTCGCGGCGCGACCGGGGACGGCAAGGGCTTCCATCTCCGCGGGATCGGGCTGGAGCACCTCCGGCCAGGCGGGATCAGGCCCCGGCTCCACCCATGGCGGTGCGTGCAGATACAGGCCGCTGCCGTCGGGCCGCAGGTGCATTGCGTGGAGGTGGAAGTAGGCGGCGCGGGCGCCCAGCAGGGCCATGGGCTCCGGAAGGTGGCGCGCGGCGCTGATCCAGTCGTTGGTGTCGAGGCACAGAGAGACGCCCGCGGGCAGGTGGGGGGCGCGCCGGGCGAACGAAGCCAGACCGTCGGGCCGGCCGACCGATTCCTTGGGCTCCAGGACGACCTCGATGCCGAGCTCGGCCGCCAGGGCGGCCAGGGCCTCGAGGCGCCGGGAGATCTCCGAGGACTCCGGCCACCGTTCCTCCCGCTGGGAGAAGTGGACCAGCACGTACGCGGCGCCGGAGCCGCGCAGCCGCCGGCGCATCGCCTCCAGGTGCGCCGCGAAGGCGGCCTCCCGGGTGTCCAGGAGCCGAGTCGCCATGCCGTCCTCGGCCAGGAGCGGCCAATGGACGCCGAACGAGGCCGGGCGGAGGCGCCCGAGCACGCGCGGCAGCGGTTCCCCCGCGCGGAGCATGCTCAGTTCGAAGTGGCGGACGCCCAGGGAGGCCAGGGCGTCCCAGTCGTGGCCCGCCGGTCCGTCCTCGACGAACGCGGACACGCCGAGACGGTAGCGGACCGGCACGGCGCACCTCCGAGGCGGGCGCGCGGACGATCCGCGCCCGGCCCTCAGGATAGGGGCCCGCGGGCCGGCCGTCGAGCCGGGGGCCGCGGCGGCGAGCGGGGCTCACCCCGGGAGGATCGCCCTGGCCTCGCCGAGATGGGCGCCATGGGGCCCCACGCCCGCCGCCCAGGTGGTCCGACGGCCGCCCCAGGTCGACCCATGGGCGAGCCGCCGCTGGAAATCCCCGCCCAGGACGTGCAGGGCGGCCTGCGCATTGTTTCGGGGGTCGTACAGCCACTCGGCCCACGCGCAGGGGTCCTCGGAACCCGCCGCCTCCCGCAGGAAGCCGGCGTGGACGTTGTAAGTCTGCCACAGGCCCCAACTGGTGGCCGCCTCCACCGGGCGCCCGCCGGCCATGCCGCGGCAGTGCGGCCCCCGGAGCCCCCCGTCGCCGGCGCAGCGGCAATCCCATCCCGACTCGGCGCCCGCGATCGCCACCATCACCGCCGGGAGCGGCAGCAGGCCGTCGGGCGTCGCGATGGGAGCGGGCGGAAACACGGCGCGGGCGGCCGAGGCCGCTTCGCCGATGGCCACGGGACATCCCCCGCTGAGGGTATGCGGGGGGACCCGGGCGCCGCGCACGGGTCCCCGCCGGTCGGAGCGACCGCCAGGATGCCGCCGTTCCGCGCGTCGACCGACGAGACTCCCCCCAGCCCCTCGCGCGGCCGGAAACGGCGTTCGGTCCCCGTCCGAGGTCCGCACCACGGTCTGCGCCGCCGTGCCGGCCAACCCCCGGCCCGTTCGCGCGCGCCGTCCCCACCGCGCAACGCGCCCTGGCAATGCGCCGCCATGCCGACGATCGCGTTCCGGTGCATCCCACACCGACGGTCCCGGACCCCGCGCGCTTGACGCGCACTCTCGTTCCCACGCGTGTGTGAACGCGGTTGGGCGACAGTCGGCGCGCGAGCCGGCGGTGCCCGCCTCACGTCCAGCGCGGTCCACGGTTCGAGCCGAGAGCCGCGCGTGTTCGGCATGCGTCCCGGGGGAGGCTCTACGGTGGAACGACGTCCGGGGCCCTCGTCCCCGAGAGCCGTCCCCCGCATTGAAGACCTGACCATCAAGAATTACCGTGCGCTCCGCGACGTCCGCCTCACCAGACTGACGCCGTTGACCGTCGTGCTCGGACCCAACGGCAGCGGGAAGTCCACCCTCTTCGATGTGTTCGCGTTCCTCTCCGAATGTTTCACTGTCGGCCTCCGCCGGGCCTGGGATCGCAGGAATCGGTTCCGCGAGCTGCGAACGCGCGGGCAAAACGGACCCATTGTCATCGAAATCAGATATCGCGAGTCACCCAGACTGAGTCTCATAACCTATCATCTGGCCATCGAGGAGGACTCCTCCGGTCCCGTCGTCGCGGAGGAATGGCTGCGCTGGCGACGTGGGGAGCGCGGGAGTCCCTTCTACTTCTTGAGGTTTGCCCGCGGTAGCGGCGAGGTCGTCTCGGGCGACATGCCCGACGCCAACGAGTCGCGTATGCACGAGGTTCTGGACTCGCCGGAACTGTTGGCTGTGGCTACACTCGGCCAGTTCGCGCGACACCCACGAGTGAGCGCCTTGCGGCGGTTTATCACAGGGTGGTATCTCTCCTATCTTACGGCTGACCACACGAGCGAGACCCCCGAAGCGGGTCCCCAGGTGGACGCGCGCAGGGAAAGTGTCGCGGATATGGTCAGGGTAAGTGTCCCGAACGGGCGGAAATGAGGGGCTGCTCAGTCGTTGGCTGAGCAGCCCCGGCGGATCACT
>JAJYVV010000237.1 GCA_021791815.1 Bacillota bacterium
CCGCCGCCCGCGGCGGGGGGGCCGGGGGCCGCTCCGCCGGCGCGCGCGGGCCCGCGGCGCGGCGGGCCGCCACGATGGGGCCGAGGAACGGGCCGCCCGCCGAAACGCCGGTCATCGGTCGGCCGCCTGCCCGGCCGCCGTCTCGGCGAGGGCCGCCGTCCGCTGCCGCAGGGCCTCCAGGCGCCCGGCGGCGCGCCCGTCGTCGAGGACCTGGGCGGCCAGGCCCACGGCCGAGGCCAGGTCGGGGGCCGCCCCGGCCGCGAGCAGGGCCGCCCCCGCGTTGAGGCAGACCACGTCCCGCGCCGGGCCGCGCTGGCCGGAGAGCACGGCCCGCGTGATCGCCGCGTTCTCGGCGGCGGTGCCGCCGCGCAGCGCGGAACGGGGCGCCGCGGGCAGCCCCGCGTCCTCGGCCCGGACCTCCCGGGCCCGCAGGTCCGGGTCGGCCGTGTCCGCGACCAGGCTGGGCCCGTCGAGCGTGAGCTCGTCCAGGCCGTCGCCTCCGTGCACGACCAGGGCCCGCCGGGTGCCCAGCGCCCGCAGGGCGGCGGCCATGGGAAGGACGAACCCCGCCTCCGGGACGCCGACGAGCTGCACCTGCGCGCCGGCGGGGTTGGCCAGCGGCCCGATCAGGTTGAAGATCGTGCGAAACCCGAGCTCCCGCCGGGGGCCGGACGCGTGCCGCATGGCCCCGTGGTGCGCCGGCGCGAAGAGGAAGGCGATGCCGACGTCGTCGAGGCAGCGCCCCACCGCGTCGGCCGGCAGGTCGATGCGGACGCCCAGGGCCTCGAGCACGTCGGCGCTGCCGGCACGGCTCGACGCCGCGCGCCCGCCGTGCTTCGCGATGGGAATCCCGGCCCCGGCGACGACGAACGCGGCCGTGGTCGAAATGTTGAAGGTGCCGGCCCCGTCGCCCCCGGTGCCGCACGTGTCGGCGACCAGGGGATGGCGGGTGCGGACCAGGACCGCGCGGGCGCGCATGGCGCGGGCGCAGCCCAGGATCTCCTCCGCCGTCTCGCCCCGGTGCCGGAGCAGCGCCGCGAAGGCGCCGATCTGGGCCGGCGTGGCCTCGCCCGCCATGATCGTGCGCATGGCGCCCTCGGCCTCGTCGGCCCCGAGGCGGCCGCCGGCCGCGAGCTTAGCGAGCACCGCCTGCATGGAGCATCAACCCCCCACCGGCGTCCCCGGGCGCCGCCCCGGCGCGGGCCGAGGCGAGGAAGTTGCCCAAGAGCCGCTTGCCATGCTCGGTCAGGATGGATTCGGGGTGGAACTGTACGCCCTCCACGGGGTGGCGGCGGTGCCGCAGGCCCATGATCACACCGTCGTCGCACGCTTCCGCGGTCACCTCGAGGTCGCCGGGGAGGCCGTCCCGGCACACGCAGAGCGAATGGTAGCGGGTCGCGACGAACGGGTTGGGCACCCCGGCGTAGAGCGCGCCGCCCGTGTGCCGGATGGCCGACGTCTTGCCGTGCATCAGCCGCGGCGCGAGGTCCACCGCCGCCCCGTACGCCACGCCGATCGCCTGGTGCCCGAGGCAGACGCCGAGGATGGGGACGCGCGGGCCGACCCGCCGGATCAGCTCGACGCAGATGCCGGCGTCCTCCGGCCGTCCGGGCCCGGGCGAGATGATCACCGCCTCCGGCGCGAGCGCGGCGACCTCCTCGACGCTGATGCGGTCGTTGCGCCGGACGTCCGGCTCGGCCCCGAGTTCCGCCACGTATTGCACGAGGTTGTATGTGAAGGAGTCGTAGTTGTCGACCACGAGGACCACCGCTACCGCCCCTCTCCTTGGGACCCGCCGGCCGCCGCGGGGGGGCCCGGGCCGGACGCCGCGCCCGCCGGCCGATCGAGCGCCTCCAGGGCGCGCAGCACGGCGGAGGCCTTGTTCAGCGTCTCCTGGTACTCGGCCTCGGGACGGGAGTCGTAGACGATGCCGCCCCCGGCCTGGACCGAGGCGACCCCGCCGCGCAGGGCCAGCGTCCGGATGCAGATGGCGCTGTCGGCGTTGCCGTCATACCCGAAGTACGCCACGGCGCCGCCATAGGGACCCCGGCGCTGCGGCTCGAGGGCCGCGATGATCTCCATGGCCCGCACCTTCGGCGCCCCCGTCAGGGTCCCCGCCGGGAAGCAGGCCGCGAGCGCCGCGAAGGCATCCATCTCAGGGCGCAGCCGGCCGCGCACCGACGACACGAGGTGCATGACGTGGGAGAAGCGCTGGACCGCCAGCTGCTCCGGCACCTCGACGGTGCCGGGGACCGCCACGCGCCCGATGTCGTTGCGGCCGAGGTCGACGAGCATCACATGCTCGGCCTGCTCCTTGGGGTCCGCGCGCAGCTCCGCCTCCAGGGCGGCGTCCTCGGACGGCGTCGCCCCGCGCGGCCGCGTGCCGGCGATGGGCCGGGTCTCGACGATGCCGCGTTCCACGCGCACCAGCATCTCCGGCGACGCCCCGACCAGCTGCCCGTCGCCGAAGTCGAGATAGAACATGTAGGGCGAGGGGTTGATGCTCCGCAGGACGCGGTAGACCTCCAGCGGGTCGCCGGCGAAGGGCCGGGAGAGCCGCTGGCTCAGCACGACCTGGAAGATGTCGCCCCGGCGGATGTGCTCGCGGGCGGTCGCGACCATGCCGGCGTGGTCCTGCGCGGTCATGTTCGCCCGGCCGGTGGTCGCCCCCGGGGGCGGCAGCGGGAGGGCGGGCAGGGCGCCGAGCGGCCGCTCCAGGGCGGCCCGCACGGCGCCGATGGCGCGCAGGCCCCGAGCGTACGCGCCTGCGGGGTCGCCATCCGTGCGCGCGTTGTGCACGACCAGGAGGCGGTGCCGGAGGTGGTCGACGACCACGACCTCCTCGGCCAGCACGAAGGCCGCCTCGGGCCAGCCGCTGCCGTCGTCGGGCAGGCGGCGCACGTGCTCCAGGTGGTGGATCAGCTCGTACCCCAGGAAGCCGACCGCGCCGCCCCAGAAGGGCGGAAGCCCGGGGACCGGCGCCGGCCGGTAGCGCCCGACCAGCCGCCGGAGCGCGTCCAGGGGACTGCCGCCGCACACCTCGAGGCCCGCGCCGGCGGCCGGCCCCGCCGGGCCATCGGCCGGCCCACCGGTCCGGATGCGCACCTCGGCCCGGTCGGCCTCCAGGCGCGCGAACGGTCGGAGACCGATGAACGAATACCGGCCGAACCGGCCGTCCTGCTCGGCGCTCTCCAGCAGGTACACCGCCCCGGCGCTCCGGAGCTTGTAGAAGAGGCTGATCGGCGTCTCGAGGTCCGCGACGGCCTCCCAGACGAGCGGGACCATCGTCGCCGTCTCGGCCAGGGCCAGAAACTCGGGGCGGTCGGGACGGACCCCCTCGCTCACGCCGCGCACCTCCTCCGGCATCCCCCGATCCGCGCGGGAAAAGCAAAACAGCCCTTCGTCCACATGGGGCGAAGGGCTCGCGGTGCCACCCACCGACGGCCCGCGCCGCGGCCCCGCGGGGGGCCGGACCATGGCGCCTGCCGTCACTCTTGCCGGCACCCGCCGCAGCAGGGCGGATGCCGTCGCCCGGATATCGGGGGCGGGCCGCCGGCCCATTTCCGGACCGGTCGCGCGGAGGGCCATTTCGCAGGGCCGCGTCGCCGGGCTCCCACCGCCCCCGGCTCGCTGCGTACGCGCCGCCGGCTACTTCTCCCCCGCATCGCGCAGACCAAAGCGTAGGCGGGGCCCGCGCGGCCTGTCAAGTTCCCGGCCGAGGCGGCGGCCGTCACGGAAGCGAAACGCGCGCGCGGTTCGCGGCGCGCGCCTGCGCCGCCCCTCCTCTATACTGGCTGCGGATGCGGGACCCATCGCCGGAAGGTGGCGCAACGCCGATGCATCTGGGATTCATCCTGGTCCTCGCCGTCGTGGGTGCTCTCGTGGGGCATCACCTGGGGGGCGGCGCGCGCGGCGGAGCCCGCGCGTGGACGGCGACCTGGTGGGGCGCGGGGATCGGGGCGATCGTCGCCATCCTGTTCCCGTTGATCTTCGGGGCCATCGTGGCGCTGTTCCACCTGCTGCTGCTCGTGGCCATCATCGCCGCGATCGTGCTCGCCGTGGGAGCGCTCGTGCGGGCCTTCCGCTGAACGAGGCCCCGCGGAGGGGTCGGGGGCGGCCCCTCCGCGGGGCCGCCGTCAGCGCAGCACGAGCAGATACCAGACGATCCAGGCGATGAACACCCCGAGGACCCCGGCCGCCACGAAGAACAGGGTGATCAGCCGGTCGTTCTGCCGCAGGTGCATGGAGAACAGGACCTGCACCACCGCCTGCACGCCGGCCATCGCCAGCACCACGGGCGCGAGCGCCCGGTAGCCGAGGCCGCCGCGGGCCGTGAGGGTGAACGCGGCGATGGTCAGGAGGGCCAGGACGCCGGCCACGGCGAGGTGTGAGCGGCGGCCGGCGCCCG
>JAJYVV010000238.1 GCA_021791815.1 Bacillota bacterium
AGCTCTGCAGGCCGTGGGGGGACCCGGTGTTTTTTTCGTGCAACATCCCCGGTCTGTTCAGAAGAGGTCAGCTATCGTGAGCAGGAACGGGACGAAAACCCCGCGCGCGTCCACCCAGGAACGTCTTTCACGAACGGGTGACAATCTCCCGAACGTCATCCAGTATCTGCGTGAACGTCATCCCGACCGCCTCCACCACATCGTGACGGCCCTCGCGAATCGCGTGCCCCGCCTGGAAGACGTGCAAGCCGAACTTCTGGCGGACGGCCGCTTAATGTTACAAATCCAGGATGGGCCGTTCGAACGCCCCATTCTGTCGAAGTTTGCGTCGGATGGTACTTTGAAAATGCTCGCGTATCTTACGGTACTGTATGATCCAGCGCCACCACCCTTCATTGGCATTGAGGAGCCGGAGAATCATCTCCATGCGCGGCTCCTGCCCGAGTTGGCCGAAGAATGCCGGCGCGCGTCCACGGGAAGCCAACTCATCGTCACCAAGCATTCCCCGTATTTCGCAAACGGCCTGCGTGCCTCGGAGGCTTGGATGATGTATCGCGACCAGCAGGGTCACACTCAGGCCAAGCGGGCGGGCGACATCGACCTCCTCGACACCGTGCTCCGCGCAGACGCCAATCTGGGTCATCTGTGGATGCAGGGGTACTTCGGAGTGGGAGACCCACTGCGGCGAGGAGACGCCGGCACCCAACCGGGGGGCGCTTTGGATGGCCCACATTGAAATACTGGTCGAGGAACCGTCGGCGGAGGCCGCCCTGGAGATCCTTGTTCCGCGCATCGTGCCCACGGTGTCGTTCGCCATTCATCCCCATCAGGACAAACGGGAACTGCTCGACTCCCTTCCCAGACGCTTGAGGGGATATGCACGCTGGATGCCGCGTGGGGCGGCACGGGTCATGGTCCTGGTCGACGCCGACGCCGATGACTGTCGCGACCTCAAGACGAGGCTGGAGGCCGTGTCCCGCGATGTGGGGCTTGAGACCAAGTCGAGTCACGATGGGGCGCGTCCCGCGGTCGTTGTCAATCGCATCGCCGTGGAGGAGCTGGAGGCATGGTTTTTCGGAGACGTTCCCGCACTCTGTGCGGCGTTCCCTGGTATACCTGCGACGCTGGGGGCCAGAAGGCGGTTTCGTGATCCAGATGCGATCCGCGGCGGAACCTGGGAGACGCTGCATTGGGTGCTGCGCAGCGCCGGTTCCATGGCGGGAGGTTTCGAGAAGATCGCCACGGCGCGGGCGGTGGCTGCGCACATGGAACCCCAGCGCAACAGGTCGGGAAGCTTTCGGCGCTTTCGCGAAGCCCTGGTGTGGGCTGCGGAGGCCTGATCGGAAGATTTAGAGCGGCGCAGACCACGGTCGGACCGGCCTCGACGTCCGGGGCGCCTCCGGAACGGACGCGGCCGGGAGACGTGTTGGGGCCCCGCGTGCCCGCCCGGCCGCGGCTCACGGCAAGAATGGGCGTCCGCGGGGATCACGGCATCGCCCAGAGGATCCGTGCCAGTTCCGCGGGACGGAAGACCCGCCCGCAGTGCCGCCGGGTGAGGCTGCCCATGCCCCCGCCCTTCGGCCTCGCCTCGAGGGTGTTTTGGAGAACTTCCGTGCGCCTCCGCCCCCCAGCCTACCCCTACGCGCCCCCATCCTCCCGGGCACGACGTCGGATCGCAGTGCCACGCCCGGTCCGGCGGTGATCCGGTTCCTCCGGGGCAGGTACGCGGGCAGGTCCGCCGAATGGCACAGACCCACCATGCGCTTCCGGTTCGTCCACGCCGCCGACCTGCACCTGGACACGCCCTTCACCGGGATCGCCGAGGTGGACGGGCCCGTCGCCGAGGCCCTCCGCGACGCTTCTCTGCGGGCGTGGTCGGACCTCGTGGAACTCTGCGTCGAGGAGGGCGCGTCGTTCCTGCTCCTGGCGGGCGACACCTACGACGGCCCCCGGCGCGGGCTGCGGGCGCAGATGGCCTTCCTGCAGGGACTGCGGCGGCTCGATCGTGCCGGGATCGCGGTGCTCGCGGTCTCCGGCAACCACGACCCCGAGGGCTCGGGGTGGTCCGCGATATCCGGATGGCCGCCCACGACGACCTTCTTCCCGGCCGACGGCGTCCGATCCGTGCCGGTCCTGCGGGACGGGCGCGCGCTCGCGACCGTGTATGGCATCTCGTACGCGCGGCCGGACGAATCGCGCAACCTCGCCGCGCTCTTCCCGCGCCTGCGGGGACCCGGCCCCGACGGCGTGCGCATCGGCCTCCTCCATTGCAACGTGGGCTCGGACCCCGACCACGGCGACTATGCGCCCTGCACCACGGCCGACCTGCGCGCCGCCGCCGTGGACTACTGGGCGCTGGGGCACGTCCACCGGCACCGCCTGGTCCTCGCCGGCGATCCCGTCTGGGCGGCCTACCCGGGTGTGCTCCAGGGCCGGAGCCCCGCCCCGGTGGAGGCCGGGCCCAAGGGCGCCCTGGTCGTGGACTGCGACACGGACGTGCCCGGCGGCCTGCGGGAGGCTCCGCGCCTCGTGCCGCTCGACCGCATCCGCTTCGCGGCGGCGACCGCCGACGTGACGGCCGCCGCCGATCTGGCCGCGGCGGCGGCCGCCGTGGCCCAGACCCTGGAGGACCTGCGCGCGGACCCCGCGCACGCCGGCCGTGGAGTCGTCGTCCGCGTGATCCTGGCGGGTTCGCCGGAGGCGGCCTGGCCGTCCGAACTGCCGCGCCTCCTCCGGTCGGGGGAACTGCTCCAACAGGTCCGCGCGGCAGCCGCCCACCTCCGGCCGTTCGTGTGGTGCGAAGGCCTCCGCCCGGCCCTGGCCCCGGCCGTCGCGCGCGAAGCCGTGGCGGGGCGGGGAGACTTTGCCGCCGCCCTGGTCGCGGCCACAGACGCACTGGCCTCCGACGCCGGGGCCCTGGACGCGCTCGTGCGCACGCTGAAGGGGGAACTGCCGCGCACGATCCGCGACGCGCTGGCCGACGGCGGGGACCGGTCGGCCGGGCCAGGCGATATCCCGGCCGCCCCGGGAGCGCCGGACGACCGCCTGGGCCTGTTGGCCGCCGCGGAACAGGAGTGCCTCCGCCTCCTGGCGGACGAGGGAGAGGGCGCGCCATGACCGGAGCCGGGGCCGAACGTGCACGGGTGCGCCCCGCCCGGGCCGACCCGGCCGGGCGGGGCGGAGGAGAAGGCGAGCAAGCCCCTGCCGCCCCCGGGGGCCCGCCGTGATCCTCCGCGGCTGGCACGCCGACGGCTTCGGCATCCTCGCCGGGCACCACGTCGAGGGCCTCGGCCCCGGCGTCACCGTGGTCTTCGGCCGCAACGAGGCCGGCAAGTCCACGCTGCTGCGGTTCCTGCGCTTCGTGCTCTTCGGACCGGCCGGCGCCCGCCCCCTGGTGCCCCTGCGCGGGGGCCGCTGGGGCGGCCGCGCCCTTCTCGGCGATGGGGAGGGAGGGGTCTGGACGGTCGAGCGGCACGCCGACCGGCGCTCGGGCCGCGGACCGGTGGCCCTGCGCGACCCCGCGGGGCGGCCGGCGGCGCCCGAGCGGCTCCCGGCGCTGCTCGGCGGCGTCGACGCGCCCCTGTTCCGGGCGGTCTTTGCCTTCAGCCTCGCCGAGCTGGCCGGGTTGGAGAGCCTGACCGCCGCCGCCGTGCGCGACCAGATCTTCTCCGCCGGCATCACCGGCGCGGGCGCCCGCGCCAGCGTCGCCCGGGCGCGGCTGGACTCGGCGCTGGAGGAACTGGTCCGGCCCCGCACCGCCGGGGCGCGGGCCAACGCCCTCGCCGAGGCGCTCCGGCAGGTGCGGCGCGACCTCGCCGATGCGCGGCGGGAGGCCTCCGACCATGCGGACCTCGTGGCGCAGGAGCAGTCGGCGGCCCGCCGCGCCGCGGACCTTGCCGCGGAAGGCGAGGCGCTGGCGCGGCGGGAACGGCTCCTCGCCGCCCTGCAGTCCCTGTGGGAGCCGTGGAACCTCTGGCGCCAGGCCGCGGCCCGCCTCGCGGAGCTGCCGCCCGTCCGGCTTCCGGCTCGCGCCGGGCCGCGGATGGCCGAGGCCCGGCAAGCCCTGCAGCTCGCGCGTCAGCGTTTGGCCGACCGCGAAGAGCGCCGCGGGACGCTGGCCCGGGACCTGGGCGCGGTCCGCCTGGACCCGGTGCTCGAAGGGCTGGCACCCCGGGCCGCGGAGGCGGCCGCCGGCGCGGCACCGCAGCGCGCCCGCCTGCAGCGGGCGGCCGACGCGCGCGCGGCGGCCGCCGAGGGTTCCCGGCGCCTCGAGGAGCGCCTGCGTGCGCTCGGGGCGGGGTGGACCCCGGAGCGGCTCGACCGGCTCGCGATGCCCGTCGTGGTCGC
>JAJYVV010000239.1 GCA_021791815.1 Bacillota bacterium
CTCTCCGCCGCGTTCCGCCCCGGCCGGGTCGGCGGCGCGCTGCTCATCCTCGCCGTGCGCCGCCTGAGCGCCGCCCGGGGCCGCGTGGCGGCGCTCGCCGCCGGCCTGCTCACCGCCGCCACGGTGGCCGCCGCCGGGCCCGTGTTCGCCGAGGGAGCCATGACGCGCGTCCTGCGCTCCTTCGACCTGCAGACCACCGCGTACCGACCCGACGGGGCGGTCCTGTTCTCGTACCAGGCGGGCTCCGGTCCCGTGCAGGCGGCCGAGCTGACCCGGATCGGGGCGATCGCCGCGGCCGCCGGACCCCGCGTGGGCCTGCCGGCCACTCCGCCCGTCGCCTACCTGCAGTCGCAGGTGCTCCGCGCGTCGCCGGCGGGCGCGCCCGCCGGCATGGTCACCGGCTTCCTGACCGTCGACGCCCTTCCGGACCTCGCGGCGCATGCCGAGTGGGTGCAGGGCTCGCCGCCGTCGGCCCAGCCGGAGGCGGACGGGACCATGGACGCGGCTGCGACGGCGGGCACCATGGCCGGCCAGGGCGGCGGTCCGTTCCAGCTCGGCCAGGTCTATGTGCTCACCCCGCAGCTCGGCGGTCCCTCCATCCGCATCCGGATCACGGGGGTCTTCGCCGAGCGGGACCCCGGTAACGACTACTGGCCGTATCGCTATTTCGACCAGGACGTGTTCGTCGCGCCCGCCGTGCTGCACGACCTGGCGTTCCAGCAGCACGCCGTCACCCTCCAGGAGGCCAGCTGGTACACGGTCCTCGATTTCGGCGCGCTGTCCGCCGACCGGGTCCCGCGTCTGATCGCCGGCCTCCAGTCCCTCGGCGTACGCACCCTGGATGCCTCCCGGGACGCCCAGATCGCGGTGTCCCCCGCCTCGGCCCTGGCCCTGTTCGTCTCGCAGGAGCAGGCCCTGGTCACCCTGCTGCGGCTGGCCTCCCTTCCCGTGCTGGGCCTCGTCCTGTATTTCGTGGCGATCACCGCCGGCGTCGTCGTGGACGCCGAGGCCGGGGAGATCGCCTCCCACGCCAGCCGCGGCGCGAGCCTCGGCCAACTCCTGGGGATCTACCTGGCGGAGTGGGCGATCCTGGCGCTGCCGCTCACCGCCGCGGCCGTGCCGCTGGGGGCGCTGTTCGCGCGCGCGATGGGCGCCTCCGTGGGCTTCCTGCGCTTCACCGCCGGCGGCGGTGCGCTGCCCGTGATCTGGCAGGGACGCGACTTCGCCTACGCCGGGGCGGCCGCGCTCCTCGCGGTCGGGGCCGCGCTGCTGCCGGTGGCGGCATCCGCCCGGCGCTCCATCGTCGAGGCCCGGTCCCGCGCCAGCCGCCTCCCCTCCGCGCCGCTGTGGCAGCGGGCCTACCTGGACGTGGCCGCCCTGGCGCTGCTCGCCGTGGTCTGGACCGCGCTGCGGGGCGGCGCCGCCTACAGCGGCCAGGGCCTCGTGGGGCCGGCCGCGATCTACGTCCTGCCGGCGGTCTTCCTGCTCGCGGTCGGCCTGCTCGCCGTCCGCGCCCTGGGCGCGATCCTGCGCTTCCTGGACCGGCGCGTGGGTGGCCGGGCGCCGCTGCCGTTCAGCCTGCCCCTGCGGAGGGTGGGCCGGCTGCCCGCACAGTTCGCGCCCCTGCTGGTCCTGCTGTGCCTGACGGGCGCCCTGGGAACGTTCAGCGCGGCGTCGGCGCGCACGCTCCAGGCGAACCTGGGCGCCGAGGTCGACTACACGGTCGGGTCGGACCTGCGGCTCGTCGAGGCGTCGTCCTGCAGCATTGCGGGAACGCCTCCGCCGCCGCTCTGCGCCCGCTATGGGACGGCGTTCGGCCCGGACACGACGGCCCCGCGGGCGCTGCCGCCGTTCAGCCTCAACCTGGCCCAGCCCGGGGTCGCCGCGGGCGCGCAGATGGTGGAAGTGCCGGTCTCCGTCGGAACCGGCGGCCAGAGCGTCTCGGCCACGCTCGTCCTGGTCGATCCCTCGACCTTCGGCGCGGTGGCGTGGTGGGGACCGCGCCTCGACCCCGAGCCCGAGGGGACGTACCTGAACCTGCTCCGCAGCCGGCCCGACGCCGCCCTCCTCTCGCCCGACCTGGCCGGCCGCCTGCAGCAGAGCTCCACCCTGCAGGTCCAGGTCACGGGCGGGCCCGCCGGGACGCTGGCGCGCCTGGGCGTGGTCCCCCGCTGGCCGGGCGCGGACGTGACCGGCTCCATGGTCGTCGCCCCGCTCGGCGCCGAGCCGGCGCTCGGCATCGCCTGCCCGGTCCTGGTGCTGCCTCCGCCGCCCCCGCCGGGCAAGCCGCCGTCCCCTCCGCCTGTGTCCAACAAATACTGCCCCGGCTCCCAGATCGCGCTCCTGCGCATCTCGCCACGCGCCCAGCCGGCCGCGATCCTGGCGGGCCTGGGCGCGGCCGGCCTCCAGGTCTCGCAGGCCGACCTGGCGTCCGCCGAGGTCCGCGCAGCGCAGCGCGGGCCGGAATGGGCGGGCCAGAGCGGGATGCTGAGCGTCGGCTTCCTCGTCGCCCTCGCCGTGGCCGCGGCCGGATACCTGCTCTATGCGTGGCTGCTGCTGCACGGGCAGCTGGGCCAGCTGGGCCTGCTGCGGGCCGTCGGCGTCGACCGCCGCGCCCTCGTCGAGGCGGTGGCGGCCGAACAGGGCATCCTCGTGGCCGCGGGCGCCATCGCGGGCGTCCTGGCCGGCATCGCGGCGTCCCTGCTCTTCGTGCCGCTCTACCAGCCCGAGTTCACGGGCGCCGGCGGTCCGCCGTTCATCGCGGCGGGGCCGGGCCCGGCGGTCCTGGGACTGGTCGCCCTCCTGCTCGGCCTGCTGGCCCTTGCGGTGGGGCTGCTGCTCGCCCTGCTGCAGCGCCTGCACATCGGGGACAGCGTCAAGATCGAACTCTGAGCCCCGCCGGCGCAGCCCCGCCAGCGGGCCATGGGAACCGCAGGCAGCCGCGCGGCGACACCCGGCGACGGCAGGTGCCGCCGCGGCGGTGGCCGAATGCCCAAAACGTCGCTCCAGGCCTGCCGGATGGGCGGCAAGGGCCCGGTCGGGCGGTGCCCGGGCCTCCTGGCGTCCGAAGCGGAAGGTGGTCGTCCCGGTTTGCTGCTCTGGGGCTCTCCCCTTCTCGGCGCGCAGTGGGTGGCCGCCGTCCATTCCTCCCTCGGCGTCATTTACAAGCTCGGTCGGCCGATGGTCGTGCGGTATCTGCGCGGCGTCTTCACCCCGGTCCTCCCGCAGGTGGCGACCGCGCAGCCTCCCGGCACGGTGCGCGCCGCGGTCGAGGGGGTGCTCTCCGGCCTCGGCCAGGGCCTGCCGGTGAGCGCGGCGGGGCAGTCGTTCGCCTGGCCGTACCTGCTGGGCCGGCCCGCCATCCTGCCCGCGGCAGACCCGGCGGCCTGGGCCGCGGCCCTGCTCGGCGCCGCGGTGGGGCTGGCGGCCCTGCTGCGCGCGGACTGGTCCGCGGCGTGGCGGGGCCTCCGGCACCGCCGTCCGGAGGCGGGAGGGCCGGAGGCCCTGGCCCTCGCGGCGGCGATCGTGCCCTGCTGGCTGCTGCAGCTGCGCCTCGGCGCCTGGGCCGCCCAGTTCGAGGCGGCGGCCGGCGTGGGGCTGCTGCTCGTCGTCACCGGCCAGGCGCTCCAGGTGGGCGAGCGCTGGGGGCGCCTCGGCTCCCGGACGCCGGGACCCGGGGGCGGCCGCATGCCGCCGTGGCTCGCCCTCCTCGGGGGGCTGGCCGCGGGGTTCGCCGCGCTCCCGGGCCTCTCGGCCCTGGCGGTCCTGCTCGCGGCCGCTCTGTATGGGCGGCTGTCGGCGGAACGCGCCGGACGGTTCGCCCTCATGGCCGCGACCGGGGTCATCGCCCTGCAGGCCCTGACGGGCCTGCCCGCCCTCGCGGCGGGATTCCGCCCGAGCCTGGTGGTCCTCGCCGCCGGCGCCGCCGTCGGGGCGGTCGCGGGGGGCTGGCTCCTGCAATCGGTGCTGCGGGCCGCGGCCCAGCGCGCGCTGCCCGTCGTGGCCTCCTATTGCACCGCCCTGGGGGCGCTGGTGCTCATGTTCGGGGTGTTTCAACGATGAGCGGCGCCGCGGACGGAGGCGTGCCGGCGACCGGGGGCGGCCCGGCGGGCTCGGATGGCCAGCTCCCGGCGGCGCCCCTCCTCCCGCCCCTTCCGTGGCCGGCGGCCGCCGCGCTCTCGGCCGGCGCCTGGTGCTGCCGCGCCGCCTCCGAGGCGGCGGCCGCCGTCGCGGAGCGGGTCCGCCCGCGGGTCGAGGGCTGGGCCGCCCACCCGGCCCGGCTGGTCTGGACGCTGCTGATGAGCACGGCGCTGCTGGCGGCGG
>JAJYVV010000044.1 GCA_021791815.1 Bacillota bacterium
CCCTGGGCCCGGGACCCGCCGGTCGCGTGCCCGGGGCCGGCGCCCCGTCCGGGCCCCGCCGCCACCCCGCCCTTCGCGGCCGCGTTCCGCCGCCCCGCCGTCGCCCCGGCTCCCGCGGCCCGGCTGCTGCTGCGCGCCACGCCGTCTCGCCCCCTCGCCCGACCTCGGAGCCCGCAGCCCATAACCTTGCCAACCTCCGACCAACTTATCGGCCGCCTGGGCCGCGGGCGCGGATGGCCGCCGCCGTCAGAGGGAGGTTCGGGCGATGTAGGCGAGGGCGGCCGCTCCGCCGAGCCAGGTCGCGAGGCCGACGTGCGGCAGGTGGGCGAGGCCGGCCGCCACCCCGAGGCCGACGGATCCCAGGGCGAAGATGGCCACCGGGCGCCAAGCCCTGGCCGTGCCGCGGCCGGAAAAGAGGGCGCGGCGCGCCTGTTCGCGCTTCGCCTCCCGGCGGCAGTCGGGGCAGAGGCGCTCGCCCGGCGTGGCGACGAAGAGGTGGCGGCAGCGCCTGCAGGGTTGGAGGCGATGGAGTTCCGCCACGGCCGGGGCCTCCTCTCCACCGCGGGGGGGCACGGGTGGCCCGGCGCCGGGGTCAGCCGGCCCGGGGCGTCGGCTTCGAGCGGCTGTCGGACAGGGGCTGCCGGAGCTCCTCGCGGTGGGCCCGCCAGACGTCCCGCAGCGCCTCGAGGTCCGCCGGGGCAAGCGGCGGCAGGTCTCCGGCCGCCGCGAACTCGCGGAGGTTCTCCCGTGAAGTGATGTTGGGCAGAACCGTGGCGGCGGCCGGCATATCCAGGCAGAAGCGGATGGCGGCCTGCCCCATGGTCGCCTCGCCGGCGCGCAGGGGCAGCGCGTCCCGCACGGCCAGGCCGGCCTGCATCCAGGCGCGCGGGCGGTGGCTTCGATGGTCCGACCGGTCGAAATGGCGTTCCGGGTCGTAGGATCCGTCCAGGAGGCCCGAGGCGTGCGGCACGCGCACGGCGCAGGACCGGCCGGCCTCGGCCGCCGCCCGCAGGAGGTCCTCTCCGGGCTCGCGCTCGATCGCGTTGTAGATGACCTGGAGCATGTCCAGGGGCGGGCGGGGCGGCGCCGCACCTCCGTGCGCCTCGGACGGTCCCCGGTCGGGGGCCCGGCCCCGCCCGAGTGCGGCGAGGCCCTCGTCGAGCCAGCCGATGTCGGGGCCGAGCGCCGCCCCGACCGCCCGGATCTTGCCCTCGGCGCGCAGGCGCTCCAGCTCGTGCCGCAGCGGGTCGCTCTCGATGGCCTCGATCCTGGGGTTGTGCATCTGGTAGATGTCGATGCGGTCCGTCCCCAGGCGCCGCAGGCTTCCCTCGACCGCGCGCCGCAGGAAGGCGGGCGACCAATCCTGGGGCATCTCGCGGTGGCCCTGCCGCGGGCCGGGGTGCCCGTAGATGTCGTATCCGAACTTGGTGGCGATCACCACGCGGTCGCGCCGCCCGGCGAAGACCTCGCGCAGCAGCGTCTCGCCCAAGGCCTCGTCGCCGTAGACGTCGGCGGTGTCGAAGAAGGTGATGCCGAGGTCCAGGGCCTCGGCCAGAAGGTCGCGGGCCAAGCGGATGTCGCGGACGCCCCACCACGTGGTCGCGACCGACCAAACCCCGAAGCCGACCTCGGAGACGCGGATGCCGGTGCCCGCGAACTCCCGGTAGCGCATGCCCGCATCATACATCAAATCGGAGCCGCCGCCCGGCCGCTCAGGCGGGCTGCAGCGTCAGGGCCACGACCCGGGCCCAGGGCGATGGGCCGAGGACGACGGCGCGCAGCGGGACCGCCGGATCCGCCGCGACCCGCAGGGCGAACAGCCCACAGGTCTGCCGCAGGACGCTGCCCGCCGGGCCGATCCGCTCCTGGGCCCAGAAGGCGGGATACTCGGGCGGCAGCACCACGCCGGAGCACCAGTCGCCGAAGGTCACCGTGACGGTCCCGGACCGGCCGTCCCGGTACTCGAGGCGCACGGGAACGGCGACGGGGCCGCGCGCGGCGGACTCCAGCAGCCAGACGGACGCCGTGTCGCCCGGCGGCAGGGCGACGGTCGTCGCGGTGCCCGGCGCCAGGGCCGCGAGGCGTCCGGGTCCGGCCGGGGGTATGCGGAAAGGCACCTCGCCCTGCAGGGTCGCCACGTGCAGGGTGCCCGGCGCCGGGAAGCCCGCGCCGGCCTCGAACGCGCCGCCGGCGCCGTCCCAGCCCGGGCCGGCCGCCCGTCCCGGCTCCGCGGTCGCCGCGACGTTGGCCAGCGGTCCCAGGGGGATCTCCTCGAAGCCGCCCACGCGGATCGGGCCCGGGCGGAACAGGGCGGCCAGGAGCATCCGCGGCAGGCGCTCCGCGCCCCGGCCGAGCGCGGCGAGCAGGTCGGGCAGCGGCCGCGGCACCGCCACGGGCCCGACGGGCGGGGACGCCGCCAGGGGCGGGCCGTCGGGCCGCCAGACCTGCAGGCCCTGGATGCCGCCGGACTGGTGGTAGTTTTCCTGCACCGCCGAGACCACGGCCGGGCCGAAGCCGCCGTCGTAGCCCATGAACTGCTGGAACGACTGCAGGACGATCGCGCCGTAATACCGGTCGTCGATGGCCCCCACGAAGGGGGCGGGGCTCCAGGTCCCGTCCTGGTAGACGACGCCGTACTCGAACGGCTGCCACTGCATCTGCTTGCCCGCCTGGACGACCTCGGCCCGCGGGAAGTCGAGGGCGAGGACCGGCCCCGGGATGCCCTGGTAGAAGCGGATCAACTGCTGCACGTTGCCCGGGGTCACCAGCGGGCGCGCGGGCCGCGCGAGCCCCTCCCGGCGCAGCCGGGCGTCCTCGGCCCAGGCGGCGGCCTGCGACCGGGCCTCGGCCGCGGCCGCCGAGCGGCTCAGGCTGGAGCGGCCGGCGGCCGCCTCCAGGCGGGCGACGAGGGGAAGGCGCGCCGGGAGCCACCCGGGCGGCGCCCCGTGGACATAGGCGAAGAGCATCGCGGGCAGGACGAGCTCCAGCGGCCACAGCGGCAGCGGCGCGCGGCGAAAGAACGACCGGAACTGTCCCACGAACAGCCCGGCGGCCGCGGCGGTCGCCGCCTCCAGGGGAAAGAAGTAGTTGATGCTGGATCCGACCTTGCCGATCGTGGCGAAGACGCCCACGGACGCGGCGAGCCAGACCGGCCAGAGAATCCGTCCGCGGGCCAGCAGTCCGGCGGCCGCGCCGGCGAGGGCCAGGCGGAACGGGATGCGGCCCACGCCGCGCGCCCAGCCCGTCCAGTTGCTGACGACGGTGTTCCAGTTCCAGGCGTTCTCGTTGAAGACGACCGTATCCAGGTAGAAGGCGCCGTGCGACCAGATCTGCATCCCGACGAAGATGGCGAGCACGGCGGCCGCGAACCCCGCCCCGATCGCGAGGCACCGCCGCCAGTCGCGCCAGAGCAGGTAGGCGAAGGCGGCGAGGATGCCGTCCACGTCCGACTGGCGCGTGTAGACCGTGAGCACGGCGAAGGGGACGATCCACCACGCCTTGCGCGACCCGGCGTAGCGCAGCGCGACGAAGACGGTGCACACGGACCAGAACATGGCGAGCGAGTCCACCCGGTTGTACGGGCCCCAGTCATGGATCTCCGGAAAGGTGAGCAGGATGCCCGCGGCGAGGAAGGCGGGCAGCACCTGCCCGGTGGCCTGGAGCACGATCAGTCCGACCACGATTCCCGTGCCCATGACCGCCAGGCTGGAGGTGAGTCGGCCGGCCATGAAGGTCATGCCGATGGCGTGGATGTGCATCAGCAGCGAGGCGACCAGGGGAAAGCCCGGCGGGTAGTTGCCGAAGGCGAAGGGCGGCGCGTTGCCGAGCGTGTAGATGTTGCGGCCATGGTACAGCAGGAACTCCTGGTTGAGGAGCGGGCCCTCCCCGTAGTCGACCTGGGCGTTCCGCAGGAAGAACGCGTGGAACGACGCCCAGAGCCCGTGCGCATCGGACCAGATGGGCCGCTCGGCGGCGAAATAGGCGAGGGTGAGGAGCAGGGTCCAGGCGAGCCGCGCCGGATGCGCGGCGGCGGCCTGGATCTGCGTCCTCGCCCAGGCGCGTCCGCGGTCGAAGGTCCGCCGCGCGACCGCCAGCGGATCGGTCGCCGGACCGCGGCCCGCGGCGGCCCCTCCGGTGCTCAAGCGCCGAAGACCCCGAGGAGGAGGGCCAGCCCGCCCAGGGCCGCGACCGCGGAACCGAGGGCGCCGAACATGTCGGAGCCGGGCCGGCGCAGCCAACCGAGCAGGAGGCTGCCGCCCGCGAACGACCCGACGGCCGCGGCGCCCGCAGTCAGCGGCGCCAGGGCCGCGACCGCGCCAGCGCCGGAGACCGCCCCCGGCAGGCTGGCCAGCCCGAGCAGGGCCGTCGCGGCGGCCGTCGCCATCAGGGCGAACCGTCCGGCGGCCTCCGGCGAGACGCGGCCGGCCAGGCCGGCGAGGAGCAGCAGGGCCGGCAGCGACAGGCCCGGCAGTGCGGAGGCCCCCGCGGCCAGGCCGCCGCAGGCCGCGAGCCAGGGCGGCATCGCGGCGCCCACCTGATCCGCCCGCCGGGCCCAGCGCCCGGCCGTGGCGAGGAGTTCGCCCGTCGCGGCCAGGCACAGGCCGACCGTCGCCGCCGCGTCCAGTTGCACCGTGAGGTCGCGGAGCAGCCAGCGTAGGAGGAAGGCCGGGACGGCGGCCGCGCCGACCGCGGCCAGGCTCGCGCCGCAGGGGGCGGCCGGCCGGGAGCCGGAACCAGCCCCGACGGGCGGCCGCACCGCGGCGAACGCCGCCCGCCACTCCCGGCGCAGCAGGAACGCGAGCCCGGCCGCCGCCCCGAGGAGGCCCGCGCACCACAGGACCGGGGTGACGCCGGGCAGCGCCGCCGACGGCCACCCCAGCAGGTACGGCCAGACGAAGGACTGCCCGAGGAGGCTGGCCGGGAGGCCCTGGGCCAGGCCGGCGATGGCGCCGGCGGCGACCGCGCGCCCGGCGTCCCCGGCCGCGAGGGCCGCCGTGAAGCCGTTATGCCAGAAGAGCGACCCGAGGAGGCCGCGGACGCCCCGCCCCACCTCGGCCAGGACCACGCGGGGCGAGGGATTCTGGACGGCGCCGAGCCAGGCGGATCCGAGGGCCGCGGCGCCCACCGACGGGAACCCGGGCTGCGGGACGGCCAATGCTATCGTTCACCTCGCGCTTGCGCCGGGCCCCGTTGCGGCCTTTCGCCGCCGCCGGCCGGGCTCCCTGTCGAGGGCGAGGCGGCCCCCGCTGCCGGCAGGCCCAAGGGCGCCCAGCGCGCGCCGCCGGGCGGGCTGCAGGGAGGCCCGCGCACCACCCCGAAGTCGTGACCCGGAGCGGTCGGGGCCGCGCGTCCCCTGGGGGGGCGCCGCCCGGCGCGGACGGGGGGGCGCGGCGGCGGTGCGGGTGATGATCACGGGCGGGACGGGGTTCCTGGGTTGCCACGTGGCCCGGCGGTTTCTCGCCGAAGGCGCGGAGGCCCGGCTCGTGGACCTGCTCCCGCTCGACGAACCGGACCTGCGCGGGCGGTGCGAGGTCGTGCAGGCGGACATCCGCGACGCGGACGCGGTGCGGAGGGCCTCGCAGGATGTGGATGTGGTGGTGCACGCGGCGGCCGCGCTCCCCATCCAGGGCAGCCGCGCCGTGATCGAGTCGGTCAACGTGGGCGGGGCCCGCAACATCCTCGAGGCGGCCCGGGGCGCCGGCGTCCGGCGCGTCATCGCCATCTCTTCGACCGCGCTGTATGGCATCCCGGACGTCCATCCGCTCTACGAGGACTCGCCGCTGCAGCCGCTCGGGCTGTATGGCGCGTCCAAGTTCCAGCTCGAGCAGGCCTGCCTGGCCTTCCGGGAGCAGGGCCTGGACGTCACGATCGTCCGCCCCAAGACGTTCATCGGCACCGGCCGGCTGGGCCTGTTCCAGATCCTCTTCGACTGGATCCAGCGGGGCAAGAAGATCCCCATCCTTGGGCCCGGCAACAACCGCTACCAGCTGCTCGCCGTGACCGATCTGGTCGACGCCCTCTGGCGGATGGCGGCCGAGCGCGCGCCCGGCAACGAGGTGTTCAACATCGGCGCCGAGCGCTTCGGCACCGTGCGGGAAGACCTGGAGGCGCTCTGCGCGCATGCCGGCACGGGCAGCCGGCTCGCGCCCGTGCCCGTCGGGTTGGCGGTGCCCGCGCTGCGGCTCCTGGAGGTCACGCGGCTCTCCCCGCTGGTGGAGTGGCACTACAAGACGGCATACAAGGACAGCTTCGTCTCCGTGGAGAAGGCCAAGCGCGTCCTGGGCTGGGCGCCGCAGCGCAGCAACGCCGAGGTCCTGATCGAGACCTACGACTGGTACGTCGCCCACTACGCCGAGTATCTGGGCCGCGTGGGCCTGACCCACCGCGTGCCGTGGGACCAGAAGATGCTCAAGTTCGTGCGGCTCTTCTTCTGACCCGGCGCCGGGACCCGCCGCCGCCGGGTCCCGGCCTCCTGGAACGCGAGTCAGGCGGCGGGCGGAGGGGATCGGCGTCCACTGGAGTGAGCGGCTTCCGCGCCTCCGCCGCGCCGGGGTTTGGGCCATCGTGGCCTGCGTCGCGGTGTACGCGGCCGTCGGCTTCGCGGTCGAGGGCGGGGAGGCCGCGCGGCAGGGCCTCCCGAGCCTCGTCCGGCCCTGGCTGCTGGTGCCCGTCCTGCTGATGGCGCCCGCCAACTACCTGCTGCGCTTCATCAAGTGGCAGGCGTACACGCGGCGGCTCGGCTTCCACCAGGTGCCCTGGCGCGGGAACCTGGTGGTGTTCCTGTCCGGGATGGGCCTGACCCTCACGCCGGGGAAGGTCGGCGAGCTGGTCAAGTCGTGGCTGCTCTGGGACCGCTACGGCGTGCCCTCGGCGCGGAGCGCGCCGATGGTGTTCGCGGACCGGCTGACGGACGGCTGCGCCATGCTGGCCCTGGCCTCCGTGGGCGCCGTGCTGCTCGGGCGGGGGAGCATCCCCTGGAGCCTCATCGCGGCGGTCGTGGTGCTCGTGCTCCTGGTGCGCAGCCGTCGCGTGATGCTGGCCTTCGTCGACCTGCTGGCGCGCATCCCCCGGCTCCGCGCCGCCCGGAGCAAGCTCCACGAGCTGCTCGACTCGGCCCAGACGCTGCTGGAGCCCGGCATCTTCGCCTACGCGTTCGGTCTGGGCCTGGTCGGCTGGGGCCTCGAGGGCCTCCTCATCTTCCTGGTCCTGGGGGCGTTCGGCCACGCGTTCCCCGTCGGGGCGTCGCTCCTGGTGGTCGCATCCTCGGCGATCGCGGGCGGCGTGTCCCCCATGCCCGGGGGGATCGGGGCCGCGGAGGCCGTGATGGTCGCGCTGCTCCTGTGGCTGAAGGTGCCGCTGGGGCTGGCCGTGGTCACGACCATCATCACGCGCTTCGCCACGCTCTGGCTCGGCGTCGCGATCGGCCTGGTGGCCCTGGGCTGGTCGGGCGGAGGCGGGGCGCGCGGGGGCGTGGTTCCCGCGGCCCCCGCCGAGGATCCGCAGGAGGCCGGCGCCCTGCGCCCGTGACGGCCGCCGGACCCGGGCCACGCCGGAGATGGCGGCAGCCCTGGGGGCCTGCCACGAAAATCCTTAGCAATCCTCCAGTACGGTGGCATCGCACCGGCCGGGCCCCCCCGGCCCGGCCGGCAGCCCACCCGCAAGGGGGAGTCGCCCCGTGGCCTCGGTGGCCCAGGACAGCCGTCCCTTCCCCTGGCGCGCCTGGGTCGGCGTGGCCGCGGCGGTCGTCGTGCTCGGCGCCGGCGGGTACTACGCCTACTCCCGCCACGCCGCCGCGGTGGCGGCCGCCGCCGCGCCCCCCCGGTACATCACGGCGACGGCGGGGATGGGGCCCGTGGCCACGACGGTCACCGGCTCCGGGAGCATCGCCCCCGTGGCCACGCAGACCGTCGACCCGCAGGTCTCCGGGACGGTGGGCCAGGTCGACGTCACGGTGGGCCAGGACGTGAAGGCGGGGCAGGCGCTGTTCCAGATGGTGGACACGAGCGGCCTCGCCGAGCAGGTCACGTCGGCGGAGGCCGCCCTGGCCCAGGCGCAGCAGCAGCTGGCGAGCGACCAGAACCCGTCGGCCTCCGTCGATCCCCGGACGGTGCAGTCCGACCAGCTGCGCGTGCAGCAGGCACAGGCGAACCTGACGCAGGCGGAGGCGAACCTCTCCGAGGCCCAGTCCACGGCGGCGGCGGACGCGCAGGTCACGTCCCCGGTCGCGGGCACGGTCCAGGCCGTGAACGTCGTCGCGGGGCAGCAGGTGACGGCGAACTCGGCCATCGCGGTCATCCAGCCCTCGGGCACGCCCACGATCACGGTCGGGGTCCCGGAGCAGGACCTGCCCTACCTGCCCGTGGGCAGCGCGGCGGTGGTCTCCGTTCCGGCGGTCCAGGCCACCGTGCCTGGGACGGTCACCGCGGTGGCGGACACCTCCAGCGGCCAGGTCGAGGTGAACGGCTCCGGCGAGGTCGTCTCCGGCGGTGCCGGAACCTCGCCGCAGGCCCTGTATGACCTCACGGTCACCCCGTCGCAGCCCCTGTCCGGGGTGCCGTCCGGGGCGACGGCCACCGTGACGTTCACGCCCCAGGGGCACCCGCCGGCGATCTGGTCCTGGGCGGCCGCCGGCACCGTGGCGTTCCCGGCCACCGTCGACGCCACGGCCCAACAGGCCGGCACGGTCTCGGACCTGCCGGCGGTCGGGGCGACGGTCGGGGCCGGCCAGCAGATCGCGACCGTGACGCCTGCCGCCGGTTCGGCCAACACGGTCCAGCAGGATCAATACCAGGTGCAGCAGGACCAGATCGCGCTGCAGGAGGCGCAGATCACCCTCTCGGAGGCCCAGAGCCCGACGCCGCCCAGCGCCGAGACGGTGGCGGCGGCCGAGGCGACCGTGAGCAGCGACGAGCAGACCCTGGCCCAGCGCCAGCAGGCGCTGTCGGAACTGACCGTGACGGCGCCCATCGCCGGGGTCGTCACCGCGGTGGATGTCCAGCCCGCCGAGGTGGTCGGACCCAGCACCACGGGCGTGACCATCGAGTCCAGCGATCAGTTCCAGGCGCAGGTCAGCATCGCCGAGGACTCGATCGGCCAGGTGGCCACGGGCGATGCCGCGGCGGTCACGGTGTCCGCCCTGCCGGGGCAGACGTTCGCGGGCACGGTGGCCACGATCTCGCCCGTCGCCTCGGGCGGCAGCGGGGTCAGCGCCTACACGGTGTCCATCGACGTCGCCAAGCCCCAGGGACTGCTCGCCGGCATGTCCGCGACGGCCAACATTACGACGGAGCAGGTGGCCTCGACGCTGCGCGTCCCGACCGCCGCCGTGAAGACCGGGGCCAGCGGTCAGAAGACCGTGTCCCTGATGGAGTCGGGTAAGCCGGTGGCGGTGCCGGTGCAGACCGGCCTGACGTCCACGCAATGGACGCAGATCACCTCGGGCGTCGAGCCCGGCCAGACCATCGTGCTGGGTGTCCTGCCCCATGGCGCCACGCGGAGCGCGGCCCGGGGCGGGGCGGCGGGCGCCGCGGGCGTCGGGGTCGTGACGATCGGCGGAGGGTTCGCGGGCGGGGGCGGCGGGTTCGGGGGCGGGGGCGGCGGGTTCCCGGGCGGAGGGTAGGCGGCGCGGGCGGGGCCGCCCGGCCGGCGGATGCGGAAGGAGGGAGCGGCGTGGGCGTCGGGCCGGTGATCGAGCTGCGGGGGATCGTCAAGACGTACCAGATCGGCAGCATCCCGGTGACGGCCCTGGCCGGCATCGACCTCCAGGTGTTCCCGGGCGAGATGGCGGCGATCATGGGCCCGTCCGGGTCCGGCAAGTCGACGCTCATGAACCTCCTGGGGTGCTTGGACCGGCCGACGGCCGGGGAGTTCGTGCTCGCGGGACGGCGCGTGGCCCGCCTGGGCGACGACCAGTTGGCGGAGGTACGCAACCGCATGATCGGCTTCGTCTTCCAGAACTACAACCTGTTGCCGCGTCTGACCGCCCTCCAGAACGTCGAGCTGCCGCTCGTCTACCGGGGCGGGTCCGGCCGGCGCCGGCGCGCGGCCGCCGTCGAAGCCCTGGAGCGCGTTGGGCTGCAGGGCCGCTTGCATCACCGGCCCAGCCAGCTGTCGGGGGGACAGCAGCAGCGCGTGGCGGTGGCCCGCGCCCTGGCCGGCCGGCCCCAGGTGCTCCTCGCCGACGAGCCCACGGGCAACCTGGACACCCGCTCTGGCACCGAGGTCATGGCGCTGCTCCAGGAACTGAACGCCGGCGGGATGACGGTCGTGCTGGTCACGCACGACCCGCGCATCGCCGAGCACTGCACCCGGGTTGTCCGCGTGCTGGACGGGCGCATCGTCGGCGACGAGCCGGTCGCCGACCGGCGGATGGCGGCGGCCGGGCGCGCCGCCGTCGAGGGGGAGGGCGCGTGAACCCCCTGCAGGCCCTGGCGATGGCGGCGGGCGCCATTCGCGGCAATGTGATGCGCTCGTTCCTCACGGCCCTCGGGGTCATCATCGGCGTGGCCACGGTCATCGCCGTGGTGGCGCTCGGCCAGGGCTCGCGGCAGGCGATCACCCAGGACATCCAGGGCCTCGGCAGCAACCTGATCACGGCGAGCGCCAACGAGCGCGAGGGGGCCCGCTTCACGGCGGACATGGCCGCCACGGTGGCCGGCGAGGCTCCCGACATCCTGGCGGCCACGCCCGAGTTCACCGGCAACGTCACCGTCTCGTACGGCACGCAGTCGGACTCGTCGACGAGCGTGATCGGGGTGAACCAGGACTGGCCCTCGATGCGCGGGGCGCACATCGCCGCCGGGTCCTTCTTCACGGCGGCCGACGTGTCGAGCGCGGCGGACGTGGTGGTCCTCGGCCAGACGGTCATGCAGAACCTGGGGTTGAACGAAGCCGACGCCATCGGGCAGGTGGTCACCGTCGACACGCAGCCGGCGACGGTCGTCGGGGTCCTCGCCTCGCTCGGCTCGTCGGCCGGACCGCAGGATCCCAACGAGATCGCCGTGGTCCCCTACACCACGGCGGAACAGGTGGCCCAGACGGTCTACCCCAGCGCGCTGCTGTTCCAGGCCAAGGCGTCGAAGGACGCCACCCTGATCGTGGGCACGCTGAACATGATCTTCCAGAGCATGTTCCCGCGGTCGAACTCCGTGTTCGTGACGAGCCAGGACCAGCTGCTCTCGACGCTGTCCTCCGCCTCGCGCACCGAGTCGGTGACGCTGGGCGGCATCGCCGCCATCTCCCTGCTGGTCGGCGGTATCGGCATCATGAACATCATGCTGGTGTCGGTCACGGAACGCACGCGCGAGATCGGCCTGCGCAAGGCCATCGGCGCCAAGCGCGGCGCCGTCCTGCTGCAGTTCCTGCTCGAGGCCGTGCTGCTGGCGGGCGCGGGCGGGCTGCTCGGGGTCGGGGCCGGCGTCGCCGGGGCCCACCTGCTCGGCAAGTATCTGAAAACGACGGTGCTGATCACCACGTCCTCGGCCGTGATCGGGTTCTCCTTCGCCGTGGCCGTCGGGCTGATCTTCGGGTACTGGCCGGCGGCGTCCGCGAGCCGCCTCGACCCGATCGTCGCCCTGCGCCGCGACTGACGGGCGGCCCCGGTCCCGCGTGCCAGGGCCATCGGGAGGTGTTCGTATGCCGTTCCCTCGTCTCGGCCGCGCCCCGGCGGCGTGCGCCGCCGCCTTGGTCCTCGCTCTGGCCACGGCCGCCTGCGGCGCCGGCTCCGCGGGCGGGAAGGCGGCCGTGGCCGCGGGTTCCTCGTCCAGCGCCGCCCGGCCCCATTTCACGCTGAACCCGGCGGAGACCGCCGCCCTGGACATCGTCCGCCTGCAGCCCGTGGTCCCCTTCACCTCGGCGCAGGTGCAGCAGCTCGTGCCGATGCTGCAGGCCCTGGCCGCCGATCCGAACCAGCCGGCGTCCGCCCTGACGGCGGACGGGGCCAGGATCGAGGCCGTGTTCACTTCGACGCAGCAGGAGGCGCTGAAGAACATGGGCAGCGGGACCGGGCCCGGCTTCCGGTTCTCCGGCGGCGCCGCGGGTCCGGGCGGTTCCGGGGGGGCCTTCCGCGGGAGGTCCGGGACCGCCGGCGCCTTGCGGCGGTCTTCGGCGGCCAGCGGGGCCGGGCGGCGGCCGTTCCGCAGCGGCAGCGGCGCCGGGGGCGCCTCCTTCGCCTATACCGCGGCCATCAACACGTTGGAGGGCAAGGCCGCGTTCCCGGGCGCGACGGCCGCGGGCGGGCCGGTGACGTCCGCCTGAAGCGCCGGGGGTGCCCGGAGGGTCCCGGAACGGGACGCCGCGGCCGGCAGGCCGGATGCGGCGTCGGGGAGGGGCGGTAGCGCGGGATGGCGGCGTACGTGGAACGGCGGCCCATCGCTCCCGTGGTCGGGCGCGCCGTGGCCTGGGTGCTGGTGATCGCGGCGGCGGCGTTGGCCGCGCGCTACGGGTACGCGCGGTACACCGCGTCCAAGGCGGCGTCCGCCGCGCCGCAGTATTTCCTGCAGCCCGCCACGGTCGGGCCCGTGGTCGAGACGGTGTCCGGGTCCGGCACGTTCGAACCGGCCACGACCACGTCCGTCGCGCCGCTGGTCGCCGGGACGGTCAGCCAGGTCGACGTGCAGGTCGGCCAGAGCGTGGCGCGGGGCCAGACCCTCTTCCAGATGACGGACACGGCGGGCCTCGCCCAGCAGGTCTCGGCCGCCCAGGCCGCGCTGGACGCCGCCCAGAAGCAGCTGCAACAGATGGAGGACCCGGCGTCCACCGTCGACCCGCGGACGGTGACCATGGACCAGTTGCAGGTGCAGCAGGCCCAGCTCACGCTGCAGGAGGCGCAGACCAACCTGCAGCAGGCCCAGGCGGCGGCGGCCGCCGCCGCGGCCGTGACGGCGCCCGCGGCGGGGACGGTCACGGCCGTGGGCGTGACCTCGGGCCAGCAGGTGACGGCCGGCACGGTGATTGCCACGCTGCAGCCCGCAGGGGCGCCCTTTGTGACGGTGTCCGTGCCGCAGGACGAACTGCCCTACCTGCCCGTGGGAACCACGGCCACGATCACCGCGAGCACCCTGCAGGCCACGACGACCGGGACGGTCAGCGCCATCGGCCAGGCGGCGAGCAACTCGTCGTCCTCGACCGCAGCGTCGGCCTCGTCCCGCTCCGGGACGTCGTCCGGCGCGTCCTCGCCCACCGCGAGCGGACTCTATCCGGTGACGCTCACGCTGGCCTCGTCGGGGTCGTCCCTGCCCGCCGGCGCCGACGTGACCGTGACCTTCCAGCCGTCCGGCAACCCCCCGGCCGCCGACACCTGGAGCGACGGCGGGACCGTCGCCTACCCCGCGTCCATCGCCCTGTCGGCGGCGCAGGCCGGGACGGTCGGCAGCCTCGCCGCGGACGGCGCCGCCGTCCAGGCCGGCCAGCAGGTGGCCACGGTCACCCCGGCCACCACCCCGGCGCAGGTCGCCAGCGACGAGGCTGCGGTGGCCCAGGATCAGAACAGCCTGCAGCAGGCCCAGCTCACCCTTTCCGAGGCGCAGTCGCCCAGCCCCTCCTCGGCGGCCGCCATCGCCGCGCAGCAGGACGCCGTGGCCGTTGCTCAGGACAACCTGCAGACCGCGCAGCAGAACCTGGCGGACCTCACCGTCACCGCCCCGGTGGCCGGCATCGTGCAGGCCGTGTCCGTCGAGCCGGGCACCCAGATGCGGGCCGGGAGTGCGGCGGTGACCCTGCAGGCCGCCGGGCCGCTGCTGGCGCAGGTGGACGTCGACGAGTTGGAGATCGCGAAGGTCAAGGCCGGCCAGACCGCGACGGTGACGGTGCCGGCCTTCCCGACGCGGACGTTCCAGGCGACCGTCACCGGCATCGCGCCGACGGCCACGACGCAGTTCGGCGTGAGCTACTACGCGGTCGCCCTGGCGGTGCAGGGACTCCCGCCCGATCTGCGGGCCGGCATGACGCTGAACGCCAGCATCCTCATCCAGCAGGTCGCCAGCGCCCTGCGCGTGCCCGCCTGGGCGGTCACCACCTTCGGATCCGGCGGCACCGGCCTCGTCCAGGAGATGCGGGGCGGCCGTCCCACGCCGGTGCCCGTGTCTCTCGGCGTCACGTCGAGCCAGTGGGACCAGGTCCTGTCCGGGCTGACCGCCGGGCAGCGGGTCGTGGCCGGAGACGTCGCGGCGGCGAACACGTCCACGGGACTGGGCGCGTTCCGCTTCCTCGCCGGGGCCGGAGGCGCGGTGCGGCGCGGCGGCGCGTTCGTTGGCCGCGGATAGGGCAGCGGCGGGTTCGGGCAGGCGTGCCGCCCACGTGCCGGGCGCCTGCCGGCCTGCGGACGCGGGATGCCGAGGACGAGGACCCGGCGCCGTGCCGGCCGGCGGCAGGGATGTTGGCCCGGCCGCGGCGAATGGCGCGGTACTCGGAACCTTCGTGGAGGCGACCGCTTTTGTACCGGGGGATCGCGCTCTCCTTCGTGCTGTATGAGCAGCAGGGTAGGGAGAAGGACCTGCCGGCCTACCTGGCCGAAATCGGCGTGGGCGGTTGGAACGCGGTGGAAATGCGCCTGGACAAGTTCTTCGGGACCAAGGAGGCCACGGAAGCCACCTCCGTCGCCCTGCGCGTCGACGGCCACAGGATGTACACGGCGCTCGTCGACGCGGAGCTGGACAATCAGGAGCGGGCGGCCTCGACCCTGGCCGGCATCGGATCCGCGGCCGAGCGGGCCAAGGGCCGCGACCTGGACTTCCGCGGCGTCGTGCTCGTGCCCTTCGCCGGGGCGCGGCCGCGCGGCGACGCGGAGGTCGACGCCGGCATCGCCCGGCTGCGCCAGCTCTCCAGCAGCCTGCAGCGGCGCGGGGCCTGGCTGGCGGTGCACAACGACGCGGCGGAAAGCGCGGACGACGCCCGCATCCTGCGCCGGGTCCTCGATGCCACCGCGGCCGACGCCAACATCGGCCTCGCCCTGGACGTGGAGTGGATCCACCGCGGCGGCGGCAACCCCGCCGCCATCGCCGAGGCGTACAAGTCGCGGCTCAAGACGCTCCACCTCCGGCAGGCGCGGGACGGGGTCTGGGCCGAGGATCTCGGCGACGGCGACGTCGACCTGCGCGCCGTGGACAAGGTGGCGCGTCCCCTGCGGACCGAGGTGCTGCTGATCGCCGAGATGAACCATCAGGCCGAGACCAAGCTCACGCGGCGCCTGGTGGACGACCTCAAGCTGAGCCGCCAGTACGTGCGCAAGGTCTTCACCGTCTAGAGCCGCCGCGCGGCCGCCCCGCGATTGACGGCCGTGCCGCCTTTGCCCTACAGTCCAGTGCGGGCCGCGCCGTCCGGCGCGGCCCGTGCCGCGTCTTCGACTTTCGTCAGGCTCCGCCCGCCCGGCGGTCACCCCGCCGGGCCCGCCACCTCCCCCCAGGAAGCGGGGATCCCACGCATGACCACGGACCAGCCCCGCCCATCTGCGGAATCCGGGCAAACCGGCGCCCTGCCCGACGCGATCCCGAGCGCTGGACCGCCGCTCTGCGTCGCATCCGACCTCACGGAGGACGGGCGCGGCGGGCGCCGCTGGCTCGTCGTGGCGGACGGCGAGGCGCGCGTCCTCGCGGCCGCCGGGCTCTGGCCCGCCACCGGCCCGGGGCTCGGCGTCGACGCGGAGGGGGCGCTCGCCGGGGGCCGGCTGGTGCTCGCGCCGCCGCCGCCGCCCGACGCCGAGGTGACGCGGCGCCTGCCGCTCGGCGAGGTCACCGGCGCGCGGGTGGAGCCGTTCGTCGGATCCGGGGCGCTGCTCGCCGAGACCCGCCGCGGTCCGGTCACCCTGCTGCGCGGAAGCGCCGCGCTCGCCGCGGACCTGGGCCTCGCCGCCCGTGCGCTCGCGTCGCTGGCCAAGGGGGAGCCGCTGGAGATCGACCCCCGCGACCTGCCGCGGCACTGCCCGCGCTGCGGGCGCCGGCTGCCCGCCAACACGCGGGTGTGCTCGAGCTGCGTCAACCGCGGCGCCGTGCTCCGCCGCATCCTCCGCTACGCGCACCCCTACCGGTTCCAACTCGGCATGGCGATGGCGGTCACCGTGATCGGGTCGTTCGTCAGCGTCCTGCCGCCGAAGCTGAGCGGCTGGATCACCGACGGCCTGGTGTATGGAGACTGGCCGCTGCACGGGCGCTTGGGGCACGGGCTCGCCGGTCTCGCGTCCCTCGTCACCCTGCTGCTTGCCGTGAGCCTTCTCGGCATCCTCCTGCAGGTGTGGCGGGGCCGGGTGGCCAACCGCGTCGGCTCACAGGTGATGGGCGACCTGCGCACGACGCTGTGGAGGGGCGTGCAGAACCTCTCGCTCTCGTACTTCGACAAGGCGCAGCTCGGCGAGATCATGAACCGCGTCAGCGTGGATACGGCCCGCATGCAGGAGTTCCTCACGGACGGCGCGCCGTACTTCATCAGCGAGATGCTGCAGCTCGCGTTCGCCGTGGTGCTCATGTTCAGCATGAGCTGGCGCCTGGCGCTGGTCGCCATCCTCCCCGGGCCCCTCATGATCGGCACGTCCTACGTGTGCTGGCCGCTCATCCGCCGCTACGACCGCCGCCTGTGGGGCATGATGGCCCGCCTGAACGTGGTGGTGAACGACGCGCTGTCGGGCATCCGCGTCGTGAAGGCCTTCGGCCAGGAGCCGCGCGAGATCGACCGCTTCGGCGCGGTCTCCGACCGCCTCGTGCAGCAGAACATCGTCACCAACAACATCTGGGTCACGGTGTTCCCGATCTTCGGCTTCGTCTCGGGGCTCGGCAACATCCTGATCTGGTACGTCGGGGGCGCGCTGGTCCTGCACCGGACGATGCAGATGGGCAACCTCGTGGCCTTCACGGGGTTCATGGGATTGCTGCTCGGGCCCCTGCAGTGGATCAGCAACCTGGTGAACTGGATGACCCGGGCCATCACCTCCGCCGAGCGCGTCTTCGAGGTGATGGACACGGACCCGGATGTGGCCGAGGCGGAGGACGCCCTGTCGATCGGCCGCATCGAGGGTCGCATCCGGGTGCGCAACCTGCAGTTCGGTTACGCCCCCCACCTCCCGGTGATCCGCGGCATCGACCTCGAGGTGGAGCCGGGCGAGATGATCGGCCTCGTCGGCCAGTCCGGGGCCGGCAAGTCCACGCTCATCAACCTCCTGTGCCGGCTCTACGATCCCGACCAGGGCGAGATCACCGTCGACGGCCACGACCTGCGGCGGCTGCGGCAGGACGAGCTGCGCAGCCAGTTCGGCGTGGTGCTGCAGGACTCGTTCCTGTTCGACGGGTCGATCGCCGAGAACATCGCGTACGCGCGGCCCGACGCGACGCGGGAGGAGATCATGCGCGCCGCCCGCATCGCGAATGCGCACGTGTTCATCGTCAAGCAGCCCGACGGGTACGACACGATGGTCGGCGAGCGCGGCGCCCGCCTCTCCGGGGGCGAGCGCCAGCGCATCGCCATCGCGCGGGCGATCCTCCACGACCCGCGCATCCTCATCCTGGACGAGGCGACCGCGTCCGTGGACACCCAGACGGAACGGGCGATTCAGGAGGCGATCGCGCGCCTCGTGCGCGGCCGCACGACGTTCGCGATCGCGCACCGCCTGTCGACGCTCCGGGGCGCCCACCGGCTCGTGGTCCTGGACAAGGGCCGCGTGGTCGAGACGGGGACCCACGACGAGCTGATGGCCCGCGGGGGCCGGTACGCGGAGTTGGTCAACGCCCAGCGCGAGAACGCCCGGATGGCGGGCGAGGTCGGCATCGGCGCCTGAGGGCGCCGCTGCGGGGAAGGGGGCGGGAAGGGGTGCTCGAGGCGGGGGAGCCGCGGGACCGAACCGCGGCAGGGGTCTCCGCGGCGGCCGGGCCGCTCGCCGAGGACGACGGGATGGCGCTCCTCGATCCCGCGCGGCTCAGCCTGCGTCGCGGGCCGACGGGCGTGCTGCGTGCGACGGTGGCCGGCCCGGCCGGGCTGTCGTACCTCCAGCTGGCGGTGTACCGGGCGTTTCCCCTGAGCGAGCCCGGCCGGTGGGTGACGCTGCTGGACGGTGAGGGCCGGGAGATCGGGACCATCGCCGATCCCGCGGCGCTGGACGCGGAGTCGGGCCGCCTGCTCGCGGAGGAATGCGACCTGCGCTACCTCACCCCCCACGTGGTGGAGGTGGTGGAGGTCCGCGAGGACACCACCGAGGGCGGAGGGTGGAGCCCCACGCTGATCTGGGTCCTCGAGACGGACCGGGGCCCCCTGCGGCTGCGCCTCCCCAACCTGGTGGACCATGTGCGCGCGCTCGGAACGCACCGCTACCTCATCCAGGACCGGGAGGGCCGGCGCGCCGAGATCGTCGACGCGACCGCGCTGCCCGCCGCCTCCCGCGCCTGGCTGCGCCGCTATCTCTGGCTCTGACCGCCGCTGCCCGCCGCCCTACCCGGGGCAGGGCGGCGGCCTCCCGGTCGCGAAGCCCGGCCGCGGCCTCGGCCGGACCTTCCCGAGAGGGGCGTGGCGTTCCGGTGACGAGCCCCGCGGGGCCCGGGGCCCGGGCGCCGGATGCGATGGCGCCGCAGGTGCTGCTCGCCGCGCGCCTCGCGGCCACCCCGCCGGAGTTCGCCCTGGCGGCGGTCGAGGGGCCCCTGCCGCAGTGGCAGGCCCGCCTCCGCGAGCGCCTCTGGGTTCTCCTCGGCGGACGCCCGCCCCAGGAGCCGCCCGATCTGCGCGTGGGCCCGCCCGAGATGCGCGACGGCTACGCCTTGCGCCGGGTCACGTTCCGGGCGGCGGCGGAGGGCGGCCGCGGCGCGGCCTGGCTGCTCACCCCGGATGCGGGGAGGCGCCGTCCGGGAGGCGTCCTCGCCCTGCACGGGCACGGGCCGGGCAAGGACGGGCCGGCCGGCGAGGGATCGGGAGGCGGCGGGCCCGCCGGGGATGGCGCCTTCGGCGCCGCCATGGCGCGGCGGGGTTACATCGTCCTGATCCCGGACGCGTTCGGCTTCGGCGAGCGCGCCGACCCCTCCGGCCGCGGCTGCGGCATCGTCGGCCTCACGTCGCTCCTCTCCGGCGTGCCCGTGGCCGCGCAGCGGTTGCGGGACGATGCCGCCGCGCTCTCGCTCCTGCGCGCGCTCTCCGGATCGCCTCGCCTGGGCGTCGTCGGCCATTCCGAAGGAGGGCGCCGCGCGCTGCTGCTTGCCGCCCTGGACGAGCGGGTGTCGGCCGCGGTGGTCAGCGGCTACTTCACGCGGGTCCGCGACGAGATCTCCGCCTGGGACCGCCTGGCGGGCTGGGACATCTGCAACGCCCTGCCCGGGCTCGTCGCCGTGGCCGACCTGCCGGAGATCGCCGCGCTGTGCGTTCCACGGGCCCTGTGCATCGACTATGGCCGCGCGGATCCGCTGTATACGCCGGAGGCCGTCGAGGCCGGCGCGTCCCAGGTGGCCGACCTGTACGCGCGGGAGGGATGCGCGGACCGGTTCCTCGCCCACGGCACCGACGGCCCCCACCGCTTCGGGGGAGCCGCGGTCCTGGACTGGCTGGATGCCCGGCTGCCGGGCTGAGGGCCCGCCCGGCGGTTCCGCGCGGGATGCGCGCCGCTCCGTCCGTGGGGCCGTTCCGAAAGCGAAACGCCGGCCCGCCGCCGGACGGGTCCGCTCGGGCCGGTGCTATAATCGCCCCGAAGGACGGCTCGGGCTGGAGGGAACAGACGTGGGAATCCTGTCGCGCATGTCGACGATTTTCAAGTCGAAGATGAACCAGACCCTCGACAAGCTCGAAGACCCGCGGCAGACCCTGGAGTACTCGTATCAGAAGCAGCTGGAGCTCCTGCAGAACGTCAAGCGCGGGCTCGCGGACGTCGTGGCGAGCAAGAAGCGCTTGGAGCTGCAAGCCGAGAAGCTCAAGCAGCAGGCGGACACACTGGAGGACCAGGCCAAGCAGGCGCTGGCCGCGGGCCGCGAGGACCTGGCGCGGGCGGCCCTGGAACGGAAGCAGGTCTACGCGCAGCAGATCGACGGCCTGACGCCGCAGATCGCGGATCTGCAGAAGGAACAGGACAAGCTGACGGCGGCGGAGCAGCGGCTCACCACGAAGGTCGAGTCCTTCCGCTCGCAGAAGGAGGTCATCAAGGCCCAGTACACGGCGGCACAGGCGTCCGTGAAGATCGGCGAGGCCGCGACCGGCCTCTCCGAGGAGATGGCGGACGTCGGGATGGCCATGCAGCGCGCGCAGGACAAGACCGAGGCCATGCGGGCGCGCGCATCCGCGATCGACGAACTGGTGGACCAGGGCACGCTCCAGGACCCCCTGGCCCCCGGGCAGGACGCCATCTCGGCCCAGTTGAACAAGGTCCAGGCCACGGCCAACGTGGACAGCGACCTGGCGCGTCTTAAGGCGCAGGTGGCCGGTTCCGGCAGCGGCGGCTGACTCCGGCCGCCGGGTGGGGAGCCGCGTCGAGGGCCGGCCGGGACCCCCCGGCCCGGCCCTCGGGTCCCTGCCGCGCAAGCGGCCGCAGGTGGCCCAGGGACGAGCTCGCGCCCCGCGTGGGGTGGCGCCCGTCGTGAGGGGGTACGGAACGTGGTCGTGCGGATTCTCGGGGAAGGTCAGTTCGATCTCGAAGGCGAGGCGCTGCATGCCCTGAAGGTGGCGGACGCGAAACTGTTCGACGCGGTGGCGGGCGGCCACGAAGCCGAATTCCACCAGGCGTTCCACGAGGTCCTGCGGCTGGTGCGGGAGAGGGGCGCGCACCTGGCGGCGGAGCGCCTCGTGGAGTCCGACCTCGTGCTCCCGGCCTCCGACACCTCCCTGGACGAGGCCCGGAAGCTGTTCACGGCCCACCCCGTGTGACGGGCCCCTGACCCGTGTCGGCAGCCCGGCGGCACGTCCGCTGGCGGTCCGGGGACGGCGATACCCCTCGGCCGCTGCGGACGTGCCCCGCCCGCCTGCCGGCCCCCTACACCGGACAGTCCCACAGCGGATACCAGCGCGTCAGGTCGGGCTCCACGGGGAGGAGCCGGCCCAGGGCGGAGCCGATGCGGAATTCGGCCGCGTTGTCGCGCTCGTGCCCGGGCAGCGGCACGAACGGATAGAACTTGCCCCGCTTGTAGTTGTACAGGAGGTACCGCGGGCCGGCGCCGGCATCGGGCGGTTCCTGCCGGAAGCGGAAGACCGCCGCCAGCAGCTGTTCGCCATACCCCTGCTCCTGCAGGGTGCTTCCCACCAGGTGGACGAGGGTCACGCCGTTTTCCAACTCGGGGTCGCTGAACACGACCCACGTGTAGCCGAGGTTGTCCCGCTGGATCTCGGAGCGGCTGTGGAAGTCCTGGCCCCGGCAGGCGATCTCCACCAGCTGGCGGAGGTCGCGCTCGACCTGGGCGAAGTCCGCCCCCTCGACGGATTGGAGGCACACGGCCCACCGCCCGTCCGGCGCCAGTTCCGCGCCGTCCAGGGACGGTCCGGCGGTGGACAGCTTGAAGAGCCGGTCCATGTCCGGCTTCTGCAGCCGCGTCCTGCCGAGCAGCGGTCCGAAGACGGCATCCAGGAGCGACATCGCCGCGACCCCTTTCTCCGCCCGGGAGCGCGTGCGTGCCCATCCGCCGCCACGCGCGTCGCCGGCCCGGCGCCGGGGCGGCCTCAGCCCACCCGCCGGCCCGCCAGTTCCAGCTCGATGCGGCGCAGCTGGTTCAGCCGGTGCTCCAGCGTCGGGTGCGTCTGCAGCAGCTCCAGGAGGCCCTCCCGCCCGATGGCGGCGGGCACGATGAAGAACGCGTTGGCCGTCTGGCTCTGGCGCAGATCGCGGGTCGGGATGCGCGACATCGTGCCGCTGATGCGCATCAGCGCGGAGGCCAAGCTCCCCGGCTGTCCCGTCAGCAGCGCGGACCCGCGGTCCGCCGCGTATTCCCGGTATCGCGACAGGGCCATGATGAGGAAGAAACTGACGAGCTGCACGACCCAGGAGACGAGCAGCACGACCCCCAGGGACGCGCCCGAGTTGCGGCCCCGCCCGCGGCCCCCGCCGTAGCCGAAGCCGCCGAACATCCCCCCGTAGAACAGCACCTGCGTCAGGTAGCCGGCGATGGTCGAGAAGAAGCTGGCGAACGCCAGCACGGCCATGTCCCGATTGCGGATGTGCGTCATCTCATGCCCCAGGACCGCCTCCAGTTCGGCGGGGGGCAGGGCGCGCACCAGGCCGCTGGTGACGGCCACGACCGCGTGGCTGGGGTTGCGGCCCGTCGCGAAGGCGTTCAGCATGGGAGATTCGATGAGCGCCACCCGGGGCTTGGGCACGTTCGCCATGGCGGCGAGGCGCGCGACGATGCTGTGCACCTCCGGGAGGTCGTGGTCGCTCACGATCCGCGCCCGCGTGGTCGCGAGCACGAGGCGGTCGGAGTAGTAGTACTGGGCGAGCGCGAGCCCGCCCAGGATGACCACCATGAACCCGATCCCCAGGCCCGCCTGGTAGAGGATCACGGCGAAGACGAGATACAGCGCGGCGAGGAGCAGCATGGTGAAGGCCATCCGGGCCTGAAGCTGCCAGTCCGTGTGCAGCCGCCGTTGCATGGGCCCCAACCTCCCGACGGGAATGGCGGCGACCCGCAGCGCCGCCGGCTGTGGCATCATGCTCATTATAGACCCCTGGGCTGCGGAACAGGCATGCCGCCGGCGCGGTCCGGCGGCGGGGGAGCGGTGCGGTTGGTCCGCGGAGGGAAGCGTCGCGGGCGCCGGGGCGCGGGGTCGAGGCGCCGGTCCGCGCGCGCCTGGACGGCGATGGCGCTCCTCGCCGCCGTCGTGTGCGCCTGCGGCC
>JAJYVV010000240.1 GCA_021791815.1 Bacillota bacterium
CCGCCGCCACGCCATGCGCCCCTTTCCGCGGCACCCGCCGCCCGGCGCCCCGGCCCCCGCGGCCGCGGCGACCCGAGCGGGCTTCGCGGCGGGCGGGTCCACCCCTGCGGCGGCCGGGCCGCGGCCGGCGGGATCCCGCTCCCGGCAGCGGCGTCGCGAGCGCGCGGAGGGAACCCGGCCGCACCGTCGAAGGCAGGGCGTGCGCGGCTCCGGCTACCGCAGGCCGGGGTCGGGGCATGCTGCGGCGCGGCGGTGGTGCGGGCATCGGCGGACGGGAGGCGGGCGCGGTGGCTTCGGATCGCCCGGCCAAGTGGCTGCAGGCCCATGTCGGCAAACAGGTGGCGGTGGGGTACAGCGACGGGACGGTCATCGGCGGCCGCCTGGACGGCTTCGACGACGAGTGGCTCGAGATGCGCGACGACGGCGGCCACCGCATCCTCTGTTCCCTGGCGGGCGCGCGCATGCTGGTCGAGATGGCCCCCGCGGGCGTGGCCCTGCCTCCGCGCGGGGGCGGCCTCACCCTCGCGCCCCGCAGCTGAGAGGCCGGGCCGGCGGCCGGCGCGCCGCCGGCGGGGGTGATCCCGGGTGGACGGCATCGTTTCCCGCGGGTTCCGCGGACGGCGTCCCGAGGAGGCCGGGCGGATACCGCCGGGCCAGTACCTGGAGCGGGACTTCCCGGTCCTCACCGCCGGGCCCACCCCGCGCAGGGACCTCGCCCGCTGGGACTTCCGGGTTCTGGGCCCGGACGGCGCGGAGACCGGCCGGTGGACGTGGGCGGAGTTCGGCCTCCTGCCGCACGAGGACATCACCTGCGACATCCACTGTGTCACGCGGTGGTCGAAGCTGGACACCCACTGGCGGGGGGTTGCCGTCGACGCGCTCCTCGGGACCCCGCCCGGGGGCGTCACGCACGTCATCGCCTTCTGCGACGGCGGATACACCACCAACCTCCCGTTCGAGGCGGTCCAGGGCGGCCGCGCCTGGATCGCGGACACGTACGAGGGCCAGCCCCTGTCGCCGGAGCACGGCGGACCCGCCCGCCTGCTCGTGCCCGCGCTCTACCTGTGGAAGAGCGCCAAGTGGGTGCGCGGCCTGCGCCTCGCCTTCCGGGACGCCCCCGGCTTCTGGGAGACCCGCGGCTACCACAACCACGGGGACCCGTGGAAGGAGCAGCGCTACACGGACGATTAGGGCGGTGGGAGCCCGTCACCGGCGGGGCAAGGCGGGGAGGGTGGCCGCGCGTGGACACGGCGCCCCGGGGCGCGACGGGGGCCGGGCGGCCTTGGCGCGTCGCCACGGTGGCAGGCCTGCGGGACGAGACCCCTCGCGTCCGCACGGTCGTCCTCGCGGTCCCCGGCTGGCCCGGCCACCTGCCGGGGCAGCACGTCGACGTCCGGCTGACCGCCGAGGACGGCTATCAGGCCGAGCGGGCCTACTCCATCGCCTCGCCGCCCGAGGACGCGCTGCTGGCGCTGACGGTCGAGCGCCTCGACGACGGCGAGGTCTCCCCATACCTGACCCGCGAACTGCGGACCGGGGACGCCCTCGAGGTCCGCGGCCCCATCGGCGGCTACTTCATCTGGCAGCGGTCCATGGGCGGGCCGCTCCTCCTCGTGGCGGGGGGTTCGGGCATCGTCCCCCTGATGTGCATGCTGCGCCACCGCCGCGCCGGCGGCGCGCGCCTCCCGGCCCGTCTCCTCTACTCCTGCCGGAGCCCGGACGACGCGATCTACGGGGGCGAGTTGCGGGCCATGTCGGCGGAGCCCGGCGGCGCCGACGTGAGGTTCACCTTCACGCGGGCGCGGCCGCCCGGATGGACGGGTCTCGCGCGGCGCATCGACGCCGCCATGCTCGCCGAGGCGGCGTGGCCTCCGGCCGCGTCGCCGTGGATCTTCGTCTGCGGCCCGGCCGCGATGGTGGAGCGCGCGGCTGGCCTGCTCGCGGAGCAGGGGCACGACCCGCGCCGCATCCGCACGGAGCGGTTCGGACCGTCGGCGGGCATCCCCTGAGGGCATCAGCCGGTCACGTCGGCCGTGATGCGGAACGCCACGATGAACATCGGACAGGCCTGGCCGGGTCCGCAGACGGGCCGGCCGGACCCGCGGAGGCCCGTCTGGCCCGGCCGCACCGCCTGGTAGATGCCCTGCTGCCCGGGCACCAGGGGACTCGGGAGGGGGGCGAGGATCCCGGGGTCCGCTTGGTGAATGCTCCACGCCAGCTCTCCCAGCGCGAGGGTGAAGTCCTGGCCGACGCGCATCGAGAACGTGCGCCCGCTGTCCGCCAGGGTCACCGTGGCGGGCATCGGCTCCTCGGCGCCCCCGCCGCCGGCCCGGCTGCTCGGGGCCCCGCTCCGGCCGGGCCCGCCGGGAACGGAGCCGGGCCCCGAGCCGGCGGACGGTGAGCCGCCGGGCGCGGAACGCGCCGGTGCGCCGGGCGACCCGCCGGGGCCGCAGGCCGCGACGGCGAGCGCCAGGCCCACCAGCAGGACCGCGCTCCGCCGCGGGCCACCGGGGAGATTCGGCGCCCGCACCCCTTGCCCACCCCGGCGGGTTGGACGCCGCGGCGGGCACCCCGGTTCCGGGGCGGCGCCCCGGCGGACGGCCGTCCCTAAATCGCCCATTTCTCGTTCAGCCAGCGCTGGTAGACCTCGACGCGGCCCGAGAGGACGTCCTCCACCTTCACCGCCTGGCCCGTGGCCGCCGACTCATAGATGGCGAAGGCGATGGCCTTGGCCTTCAGTCCCACCTCGGCGGTCACCTCGACCTCCCGCCCGGTGGCCACGGCCTGGGCGAAGTCGTAGCACTCGAGGGTGAACCCGTCCGTGAAGTCGTGCGGGAAGAGGCGCTGCCGGCGCTCCGGGCTCAGCGTCTCCTGGAACGCGGGCCACAGGTCCCGCAGGGTGCGGGTCTCCTCGCCCGGCCGGCGCACCTCGGCCTGGCCGTGCGGACCGTGGAAGACGTCGCCGGAGGGATCCACGATGGCCCCGCGCTCGGCGTAGATGGCGCACTGCACCCAGTCGTGGCCCGGGAAGGCCGACGTCCGGGACCACTGCCCGATCACGCCGCTCTCGAAGTTGATCGTCGCGGTGAAGTAGTCCTCCTGCTCGTCGAAGGCCCGGAGGCCCTGCCGCACCATGGGGTGCGGGCGCATCTGCTCGACGCGGCCATAGACGCTGTGCACGTCCCCGTACAGGTACCGGATGGTGTCCATGAAGTGGGCCCCCGAATCGACGACCCAGCCCCCCGCCGACAGCGTCCGCTCCGCCCGCCAGTGCCAGGCGGGGGCCCGCGCGGGGTCCGCGGGCTGCTCGTGCCGCACCTGCTGGATGAAGAAGCCCCGCGGGTTGCCCAGCAGGCCCGACTCGTGGAGCAGCCACCAGGCGGTCCTCTGCGAAGGGCCGCGGCGGACGTTCTCGGCCGTCGCCAGCAGCACGTCCCGCGCGCACGCCGCCTCGATCATCTTCTTGGTGGCCTTGACGGTGAGGCCGCTCGGCTTCTCCACCTGCACGGCCACGCCGGCGGCGATGCACTCCAGGGCGACCCGGTGGTGCAGGTAGTGGGGGGTGCAGACGTCGGCGGCCCGGATCCGCCCCGCGCGGAGCATGTCCGCGACCGATCCATACACCTCGGGCCGGCGCCCCTGGTACTCGGCCACCTGGTCGGCATACCGCTCCGCGGCCGGACGGTAGCTGTCGCACGTGGCCGCGATCTCCGCGAGATCCGGTTCCTTCTCGAAGATCGCCTTCCACGCCCGTTGATGCGCGCCGGCGATCCCGCCGCAACCGACGACCGCAACCGGAACCGTGGCCATGGGCCGTCCCTCCCCCGGGGCGGCGCATCCCGCCCGGCAGGGCGGCGCCGCCCGCCCTCCGCCGGACCCCGGCGGGGTTGGCCGCCGGCTTCGCCGCCGGGCGGCGGGGGGCCTGCGGCCCGGGCTCCCGAGCATGCACGCATGGAGCCGAGCCCATATGCACCCCGTCCGCCAGCGCCACGGCCCATAGTTCGCAGGCCCGCCTTTGCACCCGCGATGCGGCCGCCGGTCGCCGTTCCACACCGCCCCCGGCTTCTGCCGCGGGCGCCGGCCGACGCGCGGACCGGAGCGTCGCCAATCGCAACGCTGGGAGGCGTCAGCGTCGGGACCGGCGCTGCCGTGCCCGCCATACCGTGGATATCGCGGGAGGTCGCGAGGATCGCGGAGACGGTTTTCTCGACAAGCCGTGCGCCCAACCGCGGGGCGACTGCGCGAAGCCGCCCGTGCCCACAG
>JAJYVV010000045.1 GCA_021791815.1 Bacillota bacterium
CCATCCGGGGCGCCGTCGCCGAGTTCGAGAAGGCCAAGATCCGCGAGCGCATGATGCGGGGCAAGCGGGAGAAGGCCGACCAGGGCCTCGTCGTCAACCCCGCCAACCTGCCGGCCTGGCTCAACTGGGACGGCACCGAGCAGCAGGTGACCCTGGATGCGCACTGGGGCGAGGTGCTGAGCCTGATCTTCCGCCTGTTCGTGGACGACGGGCTCACGCTGCGGGCGGTCGCGCGCCGACTCACGGACCTCGGCTACCGGACGCCCTCCGGCGGCCAGCACTGGCAGCCCACGACGGTCGGGGCGTGGCTCCGCAACCCCGCCGCGAAGGGTGAGTACTGCCAGTTCCGCATGCACGCCGTGGAACCCAAGCGGCGCCGCAAGCCGGTGACGGAGACCGCACGACGCAACCCGCGCAGCAGCCAGGCCGACGCGCCGCCGGAGGAGTGGTCGCGGGTGCCGGTGCCGGCTCCGGCCGACGTGGTGGCGCGGTGGGAAGCCGCGCAGCACCGTCTCACCGAGAACAAGGCCCTGTCCACGCGCAACGCCCACCGGCTCTACCTCCTGAGCGGCCTGGCCGTCTGCGGGGAGTGCGGGCGCCGCATGGTCGGCGTCTACAAGACTCGGACGGGACTGCGCTACTACCAGTGCGGGCACCGCGGGAACATGCCGCGGGTCGACGGCACGGGGGCCTGCATGGCCCCCTACGCCAACGCCGAACGGCTGGAGGAACAGGTCTGGGACCGCGTGACCGGGCTCCTGCTGCACCCGGAGGAGCTGCGGGCGGAGTTGGAGCGCCGCCGGTCCGCAGACTCACCCACCCGTGCGGGCTTGCAGAAGGAACTGGAGCGGGCCCGCGCCCGGCTCGCGGAGGTGCCGGCCGAGATGGACCGGCTCGTGGAGGGCTACGGCAAGGGTCTCATCCCGGACGACCGAATGCGGGAGCGCATGGGGGCGCTCCAGCAGGAGATGGCGCGCCTCAAGGGCATCGTGGGCGCCAGCGAGGGCGGGTTGCAGCGACTGGAAGGAGACCGGCACGCGGAGGACACCGCCGTCGCCTTCGCCGAGCGCCTCAGCGGACGGCTGGCGGACATCGACGACGAGGGCCGCCGAGAGGTGCTGCGCCGGGTGGTGCGCGAGGTGGTGGTCCACCGAGACCGCGTCGTGATCCGCACGGTCCTCGGCGGCGACGACCCGGACGGGCGCGATCCGAATGGTGGATTGTGTGCGCATGCTGCTGTGCATGCTCGCGTACTACGTGCAGTGGCATCTGCGGGAAGTCTGGGCCCCGTACCTCTTCGAGGATGAGCATCCGGGGCGCCGCCAGGGCCGCTCGCCCGTGGCGCCGGCGCTGCGCTCCCCGGAGGCCTTGGTGTAAATCCCCGCCGACGGCCGAGGCGGGACCGAACACCAATGCTTGGGTGACGGGGCTGGACGGAAGCGGCCACCGCGGGTTTCCTGGCGAAGTGGACCAGCACGTCCCTTCGTGAGGAGGGACCCTGACCGATGGCCGACGAGCTGAGCATCGCGTTGCTGGACCTGCTGCGCAAGGCCGATCCCGTGGAGCGCGCCGACTTCGTGCGGCAGGCGGTGGAGCGCCTGGCCCAGGCGATCGTCGAGGTCGAGCAGGAGGTCGGCGCGGTTCCTTCCCGTGCTCCTCGCGCCCCGTCGCCGCGCCGATCGGGCCCTGGCCAACGGCGCCGCAGGAGGGGGCGGAGGGCACGGGCCGGCTACGTCCGGACCGGCCGATCCGAGGCGCCGCGCGAGGAGGCGGCCCCCGCCGTCAGGCCGGGGTACGCCGCGCCCATGAGTCCGGCCACCGTGGGTGCGTAGCCCGCGAGCGCCTCGGTCACGGCCGCGCCGCCGGCGCGGACGGCCCGCGAGAGCAAGCGGGCGGCGCCGGATGCGGGAGGGAGGCGCAGGTAGGCCCAGGGCGGCGCCGCTGGCGCCGCCCTGCTGCCGGCGACGGGCGCCGACGCCGGCAGCGCCGCCGGCGGGCCCGACGCGAGCAGCATGGCCGCCGCCATCGCCGCAACATACAGGCCCAGGGCGGTGAGCCAGAGGCGGCGGGGCACGGCCACCCCTCCTCGGCCGCATCGCTATGCGCCGGCCCGTGGGCGGAGAAGTGCGCGCGGCCCGCCGCGCCGTCCGCTTCAGCGCAACTCGGTCGGCACGAAGATGTCCACGATCCCGATCACGAGGGAGGCGAGCAACGCGCCGAGGATCGTCACGTGCATCGTGGGCACGACGAGCTGGGCGCCGTAGATCACGGCCGCGCCCACCAGGAACCCAATCAGCCCGCGCCCATACGGCGATACCCGGTGGCCGAACATGGTCTCCACCAGCCAGCCGACCGCCGCGATCACCACCGCGGCGAGGAGCGCATCCCAGAACCCCGAGATGTGGAACCCGGGCAGCAGGAAGCCCAGGAACAGGATGACGAGAGCGGCCACGAGGAACCGCAGGATGACGCCGAGCATCCGTCCCACCTCTTCCCGTTCCCGCCCGCGGCCGCGAACCGGAGCGAGCGCCTGCCGCGGCGGCCTCCTCGGAGCGCCGTCCGGCGCCGCGGCGCCGCCGCCCAAGAGCGGAACCGTCCGTCCCAGGCTGCCCGAGCGCCCGCGGGCTCATGCGCCGGCCGCGCCACGCGGCCCCAGCCGGACCCATCCCCGGCACGACGCCGCTCTTGTCTTTTGAGGGCAACGGCGTAGCATGGAGCCGCACCGACGGCGCGCGGGCGCCCGTCCTGGCGTGTCCGGCCCCGGCGCCCGGGCGCGCCGCAGCGGCTCGCGTGGAGCGCGGCGGCAGCGCCGCGACCCACTGGTTGGCGCATCCGGCCGGCGCAGGTATACTTCGTGCGGAAAGGGGTGACCCCGTGCGGACCGAACTGGTCTGGAAGATCGGTGGTGAGCAGGGGTCCGGCATCGACAAGCCCGGCAGCATCTTCATGGATGCCTGCAACCGGCTGGGGTTCTATACCTTCGGGTACAGGCATTTCATGTCGCGCATCCTCGGCGGCCACAGCAACTACCAGGTGCGGCTCGCCCACCATCCGGTCCGCGCGCTCGGCGACCGTACGGACGTCTTCCTGGTGGACGCCAAGGGCGCCCAGGAGTCGATCGATGCCAACATCCGCGAGATGGCGCCCGACGGGGTCATCCTGGCGGACGCGAAGGCGACGTGCGAGCTCCCGGCCGGATCGTCGGTCGAGCTGTTGTCGGTGCCGTTCCACGACATCGCGAGCGAGATGGGCAGCGACCGCTACTGGAACATGGTGGCGCTCGGCGCCAGTTCGGCCCTGACGGGCCTGAGCCGGGACGCCTTCAAGGAGCTCGTGCAGAGCATGTGGGGCGGCCGGGGTGAGAAGGTCGTGCGGTCCAACTGGGACGCCATCGACCGCGGGCACCGCTACGTCCTGGAGCACTACGGCGAGAAGCCGCACCTGCAGATCGCGCCCGTGGCCGACCCGCAGCGCCGCATGACCATGGAGGGCGACTATGCGTCGGCCTTCGGCGCGCTGGCCGGAGGGTGCCGGTTCCTCGCCGCCTACCCGATCACGCCGGCGTCCATGGTCATGGAGTGGATGGCCAAGGAATCCCCGAAGTTCGGCGGGGTCGTCGTCCAGGCCGAGGACGAGATGTCGGCCATCCTGATGGCGATCGGCGCAAACTACGCGGGCGCCCGCGGGATGACCTCGACGTCCGGCCCGGGCTTTTCCCTGATGCAGGAGGCGCTGGGCCTCTCGGGTCTCACCGAGACCCCGGTCGTCATCGTGGACGTGCAGCGCGCGGGACCGGCCACCGGCCTGCCGACCAAGCCGGAGCAGGGCGACCTCAACGAGATGATCTACGGCTCCCACGGCGAGATCCCCAGGGTGGTCATCGCGCCGGGTTCGTTTGAGGAGTGCTTCTACGACACCGCGGAGGCCTTCAACCTCGCCGACACGCACCAGTGCCCGGTGATCGTCGCGATGGACCTCACGCTGGGCATGGGCAAGGGGACCGTCGACGGCCTCGACTGGAACCGGGTGCAGATCCGACGCGGCAAGATCGCGGGCGCGGCGGAGCTGGGGGGCGGCGCGGCGTTCCGCCGCTTCGAGAACACCGAAGACGGCGTCTCCCCGCGCGCCCTGCCCGGCACGGTGGGCGGCGTGCACCTGAACACCGCCGACGAGCACGACTTCGCAGGCCGGATCACCGAGTCCCAGGAGATGCGGCGCCTGATCCACGACAAGCGCCTGCGCAAGACGCTCGATGTGGATTTCCCGGGGCTCGCGATGCATGGATCCCTGCCCGCCGACCTCGTGTTGGCCGGCTTCGGCTCCGTGACGGGGCCCATGCGCGAAGCGGCGGAACGGCTCGAGGCGCTGGGGGTTCGCACGGCGGTGTGCCAGTTCCGGCGCCTGTGGCCGTTCCCGGTCCAGGAGTTCACGGACGTGGCGGCCGGAGCCGGCCGGGTGCTGGTGTGCGAACACAACGCCACCGGCCAGCTCGCCCACCTGATCCGGGCGCAGTGCGGCGGCGACCTGCTGCCGGGCTGCCGGAAGTACGACGGCGACCCGTTCCGGCCCTCGGAAATCGTGGCCCGCGCGGAGGAGGTCGCAGCCGATGTCCGCAACGCTCGTATCGCCTAAGACCTTCGTCAGCGAGTGGCCGACGTGGTGCCCGGGGTGCGGAGACTTCGGCGTCATGAACGCCCTGATGCGGGCGGCGGCCAAGCTGGGTTTCCAGCCGCACGAGATCTGCATCGTCTCGGGCATCGGCTGCTCCGGGAAGCTGAACAGCTACTTCAACTCCTACGGCCTGCACACCCTGCACGGCCGGTCGTTGCCCGTGGCGCAGGGCGTCAAGCTGGCCAACCCCGAACTCAAGGTCATCGCCGTCGGCGGGGACGGGGACGGGTACGGCATCGGCGCGGGCCACTTCATGCACGCGGTGCGGCGCAACATCGACGTCACATACATCGTCATGGACAACCAGGTGTACGGGCTGACCAAGGGGCAGACCAGCCCCACGTCGCCGACCGGGTTCGTGACCGACACCACGCCGTACGGCTCGGCGGAGGGCCCCGTGCGCCCCCTGCGGGTCGCCCTGGCCAACGGTTGCTCGTGGCTGGCCCAGGGCTTCTCCGGGGACCTCAAGCAGCTGGTGGACCTGATGGTGAAAGCCATCCAGCACAACGGGTTCTCGCTGCTGAACGTCCAGAGCCCGTGCGTGACCTGGCGGCCCACGATCGTCGAGGACGGCCAGAAGGTCGGCATCTACGAGTGGTGGAAGCAGCACCTGCACAACCTGGACGAGGAGCCGGGCTATGACCCGTCGAACCGCGCGCAGGCCTTCGGCAAACTGCTGGAATACGACGACATCGTGACGGGACTGATCTTCGCGGAGGATCGCCCGTCGTACCGGCATCGGCTCAACGGGTACACCGACCGGCCGATGGCCGATCTGGTGCGCCCGCTCGCCGACGGGGAGCTGGACGCGCTCGCCGCGCAGTTCCGCTGAGGATGGGCAGCGCCGAGGGGGCCCGGCGGCTGCGCCGGGCCCCCTCGGCGTTCCTCCGGCGCGCGGCCGTCACCGCACCCCCACGCCCCGCTCCAACAGGAACTGATGGAAGAGGATCTCCCCCACGGCCACCGCGCCACCCGCGACGAGGGCGGCGCCGAACGGTATGGCGGCGCCCGGGGCGTAGCGGGGACCGAACCAGACCAGCAGGACGGCCAGGCCGAAGTCGACCAGCACCGTGGCGGCGTTGCCGGCCGTCCGCAACACCAGCCGGTCGCCCACGACGTACGTGACGGCGGTCACGACGACCGCGATCCAGAGGGCCTGGCTCCAGTGGACCCGGCTCGTGGCGGGCAGGATCAGGGCCAAGAGCACGGCGATCACGAGAAACTTGACCACCAGCGTCGCGAGCACCGAGCGCATGCGAAACCCCTCCCCGCGCGTCCCGGCCCCGGGCCCGCCTCGCCTTCACCTTCTCCCCGCCGGCCGCCGCGCATGCGCGGCGCTGCGGGCTGGGACACTCGGGGCGGGCCCGCCACCCCCCGCCCCGAGCGGGACGGGCTCGCTGCGCCGCGGGAGGTGCCGGGCATGGGCTTTCGAGGGTGGGACGCGCGGGGGGGCAGGTCGGGTCCGGCCATTCCGTCCGCCACGGACCCCGGCCGCGAGGGCGCCGCCCTTTGGCCCGCGGTGCTGCCGCCGGCCGTCGCGACGGCGATCAGCCTCGTGCTCCTCCACGGATTCTTCCGCGCCGTGGCCGCGGCGACCGCGGTCTTCGGCCTCTCCGCCGTGCTGCGCCGCAGGCTCGGAGGCGCGGGCGCCGGTGCGCGGCGGCGGCGGTGACCCGTCGTCGCCTTGACCGCCAAGCCCTGGTCGGCATAGGATCCGGTGCAGGCGGAGGCGAGCTCCATGGGGACCCAGGGTGTGTCCCTGCCGCATGCGGCCGCCCTCCCGGGCCCCAGGGGCTGGTGGCCGCGGTTCCTCGCCTTCGGGCGGCGCTGGCCGGTGCTGCTGCGCCATGCGCACACGGCGGCGATGTGCCTCCTGCCCGTGGAACTGCTCACCGGCGCCATGCTGTACTTCCCCCGCCTCCACACCGCCCTGATCCGGGAACTGCCCGCGGTGCTCGCCATCCACGTCTGGGGCGGCGTGCTGTTCGGGGTGCTCCTCCTGGTGCCCCTGGCGGTCCCGGTCGGGCGGCGGCTGATCGCCGTCGTCGACTGGAACGCCACCGTCTGGCTGACCAGCGGCATCAGCGTGACCGGGCTCGCCCTCTGGCTGGGGGTCGCCGCGATCCTGCGCTCGGGGGCGTTCACGCTCCACGGCCTGCTGAGCGTGGCGCTGCTCGCCTGGGTCCTGTACCACGGGCTCGTGCGGGTCGAGGCCGCGGTGCGGGGAGGCGACCCGGAGCGGACCCTTGAGACCCACGGCCGCCTGCGGCGGCGGGGTCTGCTGGGCCAGCTGGCGCGGGCCACGGGGGGGGCGGTCGTCGGCACGGCCATCGTCGGCTGGCTGGGCACCGTCTGGAGTTCGGTGCGCGCCGCCGGGGCCATGTCGGGAGGCGCGCTGCAGGCCTCCGGCGCCGGATCGGGCGCGGCGGCCGCGGCCAGCTCCGGCGCCACCCAGAGCCCGCCGCTCCCCGGCTTTCAGACCTACACGGTGACGGGCGGCATCCCCAGCCTCGCCTACAACCCCTCCGGATGGAGCCTCACGGTGGACGGCGCGGTGGCCAACCCGCTGACGTTGACGATGAGCGACCTCCTCGCGCTCCCCCAGGTCACCGAGACGGAGAGCTTCCACTGCGTCACGGGCTGGGTCGTCCCGGACGTCCGCTGGATCGGGGTGCGCATCTCCGACGTCCTCGCGGCGGCGCAGCCGACGGCGGTCGCGAGCTGGATCACCTTCTATTCCTTCGACGGGGTGTATACGGACAGCCTGAGCATGGAGCAGGCCCAGGCGGCCGGCGTGATCCTGGCGCACACGGCCGACGGCCGCCCGCTGGCGCCCGAGCAGGGCGCCCCGCTGCGGCTGCTCGTGCCCGACATGTACGGATACAAGTCCGTGAAGTGGCTGCGGCGCCTCCAGCTCGTGGGGTCCGAGGAGATCGGCTACTGGGAGAACCTCGGCTACGGACCCAACGCCTACCTCGGCACCATCAACGGCTGGCCCCGGGGGAACGGCCTGCTCGGCGGCCTGCTCCCCTGAGGGCGCCCGGCCGGCCCCGCGGTCACCACCGCACCGCGTGCTGCGCCGGATCCTCCGCGGCGGCCCGGTCCGAACCGCGCAGGGCCTGAACGGCGGAGCCCACGCGCGACCACCACGGCCGGCCGCCCGCGGCCCCGGACGCCGGGCCCGACGCATCCCCCGGCACGCCGCGGGCGGCCGCCGCGTCCGCGGGGGCCGGCCCGTGCGGCGCCGCGCCGCCCTCCCCGGGCCGCTCCCTGCCGAACAGCTCGGGATACTCGATGGCGCCGTCGCCCTCGCACCAGCGCAGGAAACTGCTCGGCCCGTCCGCGGCGAACGGGTCGGGATAGGCCGCGCGCAGGTCGGGCCGGCTGCGGTAGACGAGGCGGTGGCCCGCCGTCACCGGCACCCCATTGCTGAAACGCTGGAACGCCCACTCCGCGGTCCCCGGCCCGCCGGCCTCCGGCGCCAGGCTGGCCCCCTTGTACCAGTCGAGGAGCCCCAGGAGGGCGCCCGCCTCCGCGCCGCCCGCCCGCCGCTCCACGGCCGCCCGGTGCGCGCCCCCGGCGAACTCATGGAAATGGTAGAACCCGAGCGGCTCCCCGTTCACCTGAAAGCCGCCGCGCCAATCGCCCCCGATGCGCCGTGTCGCGACGTTCCACGACCCCACGCCGTAGCGCGGGGAGCGAATGATGGCCACACGGTCGAAGAGGCCGGGCGCAAGGTCCAGCCAGCGCTGATCGGTCCACCGGTCGTCCCCCAGCTCCGGGCGGCCGTCGCGCAACACCCGGGCCGCCCACCACTCCGCGAACCGCCGCCCCTCGGCACCCTGGCCCACCGCCGCGAACCCCACGTTGTAGAGGCCGTCGCGCAGCCCGGAGAGCTCGTCGGCCGCGGCCGCGTCGCCCGCCACCCCCGGCTCGGCGTGCCGCGGCAACAGGCCCACGCTGGCGCCGTCCAGCGCGCGGACCAGATCGTCGAGCGGGGAGAAGAGGACCACGTCCGGCTCGCAGAAGAACACCAGATCGCATGTGGGGCGGTCGAGCAGCATCCGCAGGACGAGGGGGACCAGCGCGTCGGTCAGCTGCGCCCGGGCGTGCTGGAAGATCCACGACCGCGCCCGTGCGGCCGGGATGTCCGCGACGGGCAGCACCAGGTCGGCGGCGGCGACCGCGCGTCCCGCGGCGGCCCCGGGCCCGTCGGCCACGGCCCAGCAGCACTTCCACTCCGGGTGGAACCGCCGGACGGACGTGAACAGGGCGCCCACCTGCCCGGCACCCTCCGCCGGGCTGCTCGTGCACACCCAGATCACGCCGGCACCCCCCTCCGCGCGTACAGCGCGCGCAGCGCGCCCAGGGCCGCCCGCCCCGAGACCTCCTGGACGACGCTGCCCAGCCCATAGCCGCGCACCGCATCCGCCTGGGCCCCGACGTCGAAGACGGCAACCGGCATCCCGAGCGCGATCAGCTCCAGGCTGGCATAGGGGTGCGTCTCCGGGTAGACGGAGGGGACCAGGCAGACGTTGATCTTGCAAACCCGAAGCATGTCCGCGAGTTCGGCGCGCTCGAAGGCGCCGGTGACGGAGAAGCGGTTGGAGACGAGGGCCGGACCGTCGGCGTCGTACGTGCCGACGACCGTGACCGTGAAATCGGCGCCGGGTGCGCTGGCCAGGTCGACCAGCTGGCGCACCACGCCCCCGCAGGTCTCGGCGCTGAGCTGGCCCACGAGGCCGATGCGCATGCCGCCGGTCCAGTCGATCGCCACGCTCCGCCGCGGCGCGGGGCCGGGACGGGCCGCCTGCACCTCGCACCTCTCCGCGGGCAGGTCGGGGTAGGCCTGGCGGACGAGGCGGACCGACGACTCCGAGAAGCAGAGCACCCGGTCGGCCGCAGCCAGGGCCGGGCCCCACGCCGCCCGCCAGGCCTCGACCCCGAGGCCGGGCACGACCCGCGTGAACGATCCTGCGTGGGAGCCGAGACACGAACGGCACACCCGCAGGTCGCGCGGGATGCCGCAGAAGGAGCCCGACGCGTGCAGGAGCCGGTGCGAGGGGCACACGGCGAAGTAGTCGTGCACGGCGACGGTGAGGGTGGCCCCGGTCCGGGCGCGCAGGGCCAGGGCGCAGCGGAGCAGACCCGGCGGGTCCTCGAAGGAGAAGAGGCTGTTGACCAGGATTTCCGCGGGCCGCGCGCGCTCCCACAGCTGCAGCACGTCGACCAGGGAGCCGAACTCGGCCCCCTCCACCCGTTCGCCCCGCACGACGTCGCACCGGTAGGAGAGGGCATGGCGGTCGTACGAAAGCAGCCAGGCGGACTCGCCCCGGCCGCCGAGGGTCGCCAGGCGCTCCTTGCGGTAGGGGGCTCCCGGCCCCGCGGGATCGCCGTCGAAGATCAGCATCGTGGGGCCCGCGGCCCCCGACCCCGGGCCGGCCGCGAAGATCTCTGCATGGGGCAGGCCGCGGACGGGGCGACGGGGGACCAGGAGCCGCACCAGGGCCCGCAGCCGGCCGACCGGATCCGGGGCCTCGTCCACGGCGACCTCCCGGGCCACCGGCAGGTCCAGCCGCCCAAACCCCTGCAGCCGCACGTGCAGGGTCGCCGAACGGGGCGGGAAGGGCACGGCCCCGGAGAGCACGAAGCCGGCGGCGGCCGACCCCTCCGCGTCGGGGTGGGCGCGCGCCGCGTCGGGGTCCGGCAGGCCGTATACCACGGGCACCGCCGCGCGGCGCCACCCGCTGCGCACGCTCAGGGCGACGCTTTCCACGGGCGCCGCCAGGCCGACGCACCAGCCGTGCCCATACAGGCGGTGGCGGCGGAGCCGCGGCCCCTCGAGATTCCACGCCACGAGGGACCGAACGTCCGACCGCCGCTTGACCTGCCGCCGGCGGACCCACGCGGCGACGAGGACGACGACCTCCTCCACGCGCCGGAACGGCAGGGTGGCGCGCCACCAGCGCGAGCCCTCCACGGCCGTGAGCTCTGCCCGCATGGCGGCGAGAAGCGCCTGCGCCGACGCGAGATCCCGCTGGGCCTGCGCGGCGGCGTCCTCGCTCTCCGCGAGCCGAGCCTCGGCCGCGGCCGCGCGCCGCTCCAGGGCCTCGATCGCCCGCCCGGAGGCCTGCATCTGGTGGTCGCCCATGCGCAGGAGCTCTTCGCGCAGGCGGCGCTCCTCTGCGACGGCGGCCCGGAGCCGGGGGTCGCCGCCCTCCGGGGCCGGGGGCGCGACGGCGGCGGGAAGCCCGTCCCCGTCCCGGTCGGCGATCCCGGCCGCGGCCCCGGGCCGGCCCTGTTCGGTCTCGTCCTGGTCGGAGCCCATGGGCAGTCCCTCCCGCGGGACGGGCGGCGCCCGCGGGCGGGCGCCCGTTCCTGGTCCGTGCGGCCCCGCGCCGGGGAGGCCGGGGGCGGCGGCGCGCAGGGCAGGCCGCACCCCTGTTGTCGAGCCCGGGCCGCCCGCCGTTGAGGGCTGCTCCGGTACACTGAACGCGGCCGGCGCGCGGGCCGGGCGTCCGTATCGTGCCGGGAAGGGGGGCCGTGGAGCGGGCGCCGCGGCCGCCCCGCGGATGGGCGGCGCGCGCGGCCGCGCAGCCAGGCGATGGCGTGGGACGATGAGCTGTTCGCGCGCATAGGCGAGGATTACGACGGCATCTTCGCCCAGGAGGTCGAGCAGACGGAGGCCCAGGCGGACTTCGCCCTGCGCGTCCTCGGGCTGCGGCCCGGGCAGCGCGTCCTGGACGTGTGCTGCGGTCCGGGGCGCCACGCCCTCGCCCTCGCCCGCCGCGGCATGGACGTGACGGCCCTGGACCGGGACGGCGTCCTGCTGGCCATGGGGCGCCGCAGGGCCGCCGCCGCCGGGCTGACGGTGCGCTGGGTGGAGGCGGACGCGCGCCGCCCGCCGCGCCTCGGCGTGTTCGCCGGCGCGATGTGCCTCTTCGCCAGCTGGGGGTACGCCGGGGATCCCGCGGAGGACGGCCTCGTCCTGGCGGGGGTGGCGCGGGGCCTCGCGCCGGGCGCCCGCTTCCTGCTGGACGTGCCCAACCTGACCTGGCTCGCGGCGCACCCCACCGGCCGTTCCCTGTCGCTCGCGCGAGGAACCGCGGTCCGGGAGGAGCGGCGGTTCCACCCGGACAGCCGGACGCTGGATGTCTCGTGGGACGTCCGGCGGCGCGGCCGCCCGCGGTGGACCACGGATATCCGCTACCGGGTCTATGCCCTGGAGGAGATGGAGTGGCATCTCGCCGCGGCGGGCCTGGTCCTCGACGCCGCCTACGGCGGGTTCGACGGATCCAGCCTGACGGCCCAGAGCCCCCGCTGCGTCGTCCTCTCCCGACGCCCCATCCTGCCGGGCGGCGCACGGCCGCGCACCGCCGCCGGGGGTCGCGGCCCGGCCACCGCGACGCGATGACCTCGCGACCGCTCAGTCCGGGGCCGCGGCGGCCGCGTGCTGGGGCGAATCGGGCATGATCTGCATCAGCTCGATCCGGTTGCCGTCGGGGTCCGTGAGCCACGCCTGCCAGTTGTGGTCCCGGCCCTGGCGCGCCGGCCCGTCGGCCGCGACGCCGCGCCCGCCGAGTTCGTCCAGCGTCGCCTGGAGGTCGTCCACCATCAGGCAGAGGTGCCGGTAGGACGGGACGCCGCGGGGCCCGGGCGCGGCGGCCGCCTGCCCGCCCACCCGGCCATCCGGGAACAGCTCGAGAAAGTCGAGGCCCCGCACCTGGAGGTAGACGATCCACGTCTCTCCCCGGTCGTTATACAGGCGGAACGCCTCGCGCAGGCCCAGCCCCCGGCAGTAGAAGTCCAGGCTGCGCTCCAGGTCGGATACGCCGAACGCGGCGTGACCGATGCCCGTGATCACCCCGGCCACCCTCCCCCGCACGGCGATTCGGGGCGCCCGGGCGCCCCCCTGCGGCCCGCGGCAGGGGGTGTCGGCCGGCGTGCGAATGAGGTGCGGGGGAGGTCGGCGCGTGGCGGTGGATGGGGCGGTGCGCGGAGCGGGCCGGGGCGCGATCGGCGTCGCCCTCGTCGGGACGGGGCTGGCCGGCGGGATGCACGCGGCCGGCCTGCGCGAGACGCCCCGCGCGCGCCTCCTCGGCGCCGTCGGCACGAGCCGTGAGCGCTCCGCCGCCTTCGCGGCCCGGTGGTCCCTGCCCCGCACCTACCCGGACATCGACGCGGCGCTGGCCGATCCCGAGGTCGTTGCGGTCCACCTCTGCACGCCGCCGCACACGCACCCCGCGCTGACGGAGCGGATCGCCGCCGCCGGCCGCCATGTCCTGGTCGACAAGCCGTTGGCGCGCACGGTCGCCGAGGCCGACGCCATGATCGCCTCCTGCGACCGCCACGGCGTCATCCTGGCCGGGCTCTTCCAGCACCGCTTCATCCCGATCTGCCGCCGCGTGCACGAGGCGGTGCGCGCGGGCCGGCTGGGCCGCGTGCACCTGGCGGACTGCTACGTGAAGTGGTGGCGCGACGACGCCTACTATTCGGCGAGTTCGTGGCGGGCCCGCAGGGCGACCGAGGGCGGCGGCTCCCTGATCAACCAGGCCATCCACTCCGTCGACCTGCTGCAGTGGCTCGTGGGGCCCGTGGTGTCCGTGTCCGGCCACACCGCGACGGCCGCGCACGCCATCGAGACGGAGGACGTGGGGATCGCCGTGCTGCGGACGGCGGACGGCGCGCTGGGCGTGCTCGAGGGGACGACGGCGGCATTCCCGGGTTTCCCGGAGCGGATCGAACTGCACGGCGACCGCGGGAGCGTCGTCCTCAACGAAGGGCAGCGGCGCCTGGAATGGTTTCTCCGCGACGACGCGCCGCGCGTGGAGGAGGAGGGCCGCCGGCAGGGCAACGCGGCGGACCCCGCGGCGGTCTCTCCCGAGGCCCACGCCGCCGCCTTCGCCGACTTCCTGGACGCCGTGGCCTCCGGCGGCCGTCCCGCCGTCGACGGCGCCGAGGCGCGCAAGGCCCTCGAGATCGTGGAGGCGGTGTACCGCTCGGCGGCGGCGGGGGGCGCCCCGGTGCGCCTTCCGCTCTCCGGGACAGACCGCGGCGCGGCGGCACCGGCCTGAGTCGGGACCGGAAGTCGCGCTCCGGAAAGGGGTTGCGGACACTGGCGTTCTCGTGGGCAGCCCTGTCGGACGAGATCGCCTCCGATCTGGAGGCAGCCCTCGCGACCATGGCGGGATGCGGCATCCGGGCCGCGGAACTGCGCACCGTCTTCGGCAAGAACGTCCTGGACCTCAGCGACGAGGACGCCTCCCGCTGCGCCGCGGTCCTGCGGGCGAACGGCTGCACCGTTTCCGGCCTGGCTTCGCCGATCGGCAAAAGCCCGCTCGGCCAACCGGCCGGCTTCGAGGACGGGCGGCTGCGCCGCGCGTGCGCGCTCGCCGCTCGCCTCGGCACGGACCGCATCCGCGTGTTCTCCTTCTATCCGGACGGGCAGCCCACGGCGGCCGGCGGCGAGGAGGTCGTGCGGCGCATCGCGGGGTGGGCGCACGTGGCCGAGGAGGCCGGGATCACGCTGGTCCTGGAGAACGAGGTCGGCCTGTGGGGCGACGTGCCCGAGCGCTGCCTGCGCATCCTGACGGCCGTCGGCTCGCCGCGGCTGCGCCTGGCCTGGGATCCGGCGAACTTCCTGCGCTCCGGCGTCGGCCGGCCCTTCACCGAGGGCTGGCCGCTGCTGGGCCCCCATGTCGCCTGCGTCCACGTCAAGGACTGCCGGCCGGACGGGACCCACACCCCGGCGGGAGAGGGCGCCGGTCAGTGGCCCGAGCTCGTCCGCGCCCTGGCCGAGCGGGGCGGGGTGCCGCTCGTGATGGAGCCGCACCTGGAGGTCGCGGGCCACTCGGTGGGTTTCACCGGGCCCGAGCGCTTCCGGGAAGCCGTCGCCGCCATCCGCGGCCTGGTGGCCCGGGCCCACCCGTCCTGAGCGCGGCCGGGGCAGGGGCGCGGCCCGCCACCCCTCCGCCCTGCCCCGCGCGCGGCCCTATTCCTGCATGTGGCGCGCCAGGAAGCTCGCGGCGGTCTGGATCAGCTTCTGCTCCAGCTCGCCGAAGGTGATGGCGGGATCGAGGCTGGCCATGATCACGGCGCCGACCGGGTCGCCGCCGACGACCACCGGAGCGATGACCTCGCCGTGGAAAGCGGGGAGGCTCCCCGCGGAACCACCCTCGAGGGTGGTTCCGCGGTCGCCCCGGTCCCCGGGCCCGATGAGGAGCGTCTCCCGGTTCTCCATGGCGCGCAGCACGGTGGGCCCGACGCGCCGCCCGACATACTGGCGCTCCGGCCCGCCGGCCACGGCCACGACGGCGTCGCGATCGCAGAGCAGGGCCAACTGCTGGGTGGTCTCGTGCACGGAGTTCACCAGGCCCTGGGCGAAGGGGCCGAGCTCCGCGATCGCGGAGTACTTCTTGAGGATCACCTCGCCGTTCTTGTCCACGAAGATCTCGAGGGGGTCGCCGTCGCGGATGTTCATGTCGCGGCGGATCTCGATGGGGATGACGATGCGCCCCAGATCGTCGATGCGGCGCACGATGCCCGTCGCCTTCAAAGCCCGCCACCCCTTCGACCGAGTGGCGAGATCCCGCCCCTGTGGGATCCAGGCCGGGCCGCCGCCTCGTCAGGGTAGTAATGGCCCGGGCGGCATCGGGGCTATGCAGGGCCCCCGCGCGGAACGGCGGCGGCCGTCACCGCTCCGGCCCGGCTCCGTCAGGCGCGGCGCTGGGCCGGCTCCTCGCCGGTCACGAGGTGAATGTATGTGCGGACCAGGTCGGCGATGATCTCGTCGCGCTCGAGGCAGGTGATGAGCGAGCGCGCGTTCTGATAGCCCGTGATGTACGTGGGCTCGCCGGTCAGGAGGTAGTGCGCGATCTGGCCGATCGGGTCGTACCCCTTCTCCTGAAGGGCGCGGTAGACGCGCAGCACCACCTCGCGGGTGTCCATGGGCTCCCCGCCGGCGCTGGGCCGCAGCACGCGGGTCAGACCGGGGTCGCCGCCGCCGGCGTCCACCGTCTGGTCGGGGGGTCGGGACCCACCGCCGCTCATCGTCTCCGCCTCCGCCCCGCGGACCTCGGCGGAAGCACTTCGGGCACCGCGCCGCCTCCTCCTCCCCGCGGGGCTGTAGGAGGGTCCGGGTGCCTGGAGCAGGGTGCCAGGCGCCGGCCCGCGGGAAGCGCGACGGGGCCACGGGGTGCCGCCCCGCGGCCCGTCGGCGCGCAACCGTGCCGTCAGCGGCTGCCGCGGGCGCCCCCCGCCAACTGCTGCTCGGCAAGCTGGATCAGCTTGCGGACCATGTGGCCGCCCACCGCGCCGTTGAGCCGCGAGGGCACGTCGCCCCCGTAGCCGTCCGGGTAGTGGACGCCGATCTCGGATGCCGCCTCGAACTTCAGCTGCTCGAGGCCCTGCTGCGCACCCCGCACGAGGGCGCGGTTCGACTGTGGACCGGTCGCCATCTTCACTGTCACCTCCCCGCGGGGGCGCGGGGAGGGCCCCGGGCCGTGACACCGGCGCCGGATGCTCCCCCGCCACTCGCGCGCCTAGTATGGCGGGCCCGGGGTAGCGTCAACCGCCGCCCGTCGATGCGTTGCTGGGCGCGGGCCTTGGAGGAGGCCAGGCGTGGGCGGGCGGGACAGGGCTGCCATCCGCGTCCCGCCGGATCCGGGCCGGCGCCTCAACCCGCGGCCGCACGCGCGCCCCCCGCCGCGTCGCGGACGCACTCCGCGATGATGTCCATGCCCGCGTCCAGCTCGGCCTCCGAAACCGTGAGCGGGGGCATCACGCGCAGCACGACGCCGGCCGTGGCATTGATGAGCACGCCGCGGTCGCGGCACCGTTCGGCCGCCGCGGGGGCGGCCCCGGCGGGCGCATCCGTGCCCAGCACGACGCCCGCCATCAGCCCGATCCCGCGCACCTCCGCCACGGCGGGGCACCCCGCCAGCCGTTGCCGGAGGCCGGCGCGCAGGCGCTCGCCGAGCACGCGCCCCCGTTCCGCGTATCCCCCGTCGCGCAGGAGCCGCAGCGCGGCGAGCCCCGCGGCCGCCACCACAGGATTGCCGCCGAAGGTCGTGCCGTGATCGCCCGGGCGCAGGGCGTCGGTCCAGCCGTCGCGGGCCAGGAACGCCGCCATCGGGAGGCCGCCGCCCAGAGCCTTGCCCAACGTCATCACGTCGGGCAGCACCCCGTAGTGCTGGTGGGCGAAGTCGCGGCCGGCGCGCCCGAGACCGCACTGGACCTCGTCGAGGATGAGGCAGGCCCCGTGGCGGTCGCACAGCGCGCGCAGCGTGCGCAGGAACGCGGGATCGGCCGGCCGCACCCCGCCCTCCATCTGGATCGGCTCGACGATGACGCCGGCCGTGTGCGGCCCGATGGCGGCCTCCGCGGCCGCCGCGTCGTTCCAGGGCAGTTCGCGGAACCCCTCGAGCATCGGGCCGAAGCCCTCCTGGTAGCCGCGGGTGACCGCCAGCGCGCCGTACGTGCGGCCGTGAAAGGAGTGCTCGAAGGAGCAGACCTCGGTCGCCGGCGCCCCGCCGCGGGCCTGGGCCTTCCGCCACGCCGCCTTGCGGCAGAGCTTGATGGCGCCCTCGTTCGCCTCGGCCCCGCTGTTGCAGAAGAAGACGCGGCCCGGAAACGCCATGGCGACGAGCTCGGCCGCCAACTCGGCCTGGGGCTCCGTGTGGTACAGGTTGCTGGTGTGCGCGAGCCGCCGGACCTGGGCGGCCACGGCGGCGACGACCGCCGGCGGGCAGTGGCCGAGGTTGGTCACGCTGAGCCCGCAGAGGAAGTCCAGGTAGGAGCGTCCGGACGCGTCCCAGACCCGGGTGCCCTCGCCGCGCACAAGGACCTGGGGCGCGCGGGCATACGTCCCCAGAACGTACCGCTCGTAGGTCGCGCGCACCGCGGCCCCGTCGCCGTCCCCGGCGTGCAGGGGCGCGGGCCCGCCCGACGCGGAGGCGAGAAAGGCCGTGCCCGCGCCCGGGAGCTGCAGCGCCGCTCCCTGGACCGGGCCCTCCCGCCGGCCGTCCACGATCCAGGCGGCGCGGACGCCCGCGCCCACCGCGCGCAGGCAGGCGAGCACCTTCGGGCGCATACCGCCGCCGATCGTGCCGTCGGCGATCAGGCGGCGCGCCTGCGCGGGATCGCAGCGCGCCAGGGGCGCATCCGATCCCGGGACCAGCACGCCGGCGACGTCCGTGGCCAGGCACAGGCAGTCGGCCCCGAGGGCGGCGGCGATGTCGGCGGCCGCATCGTCGGCGTTCACGTTGTATCGCTCGGCGTCCAGGCCGGCGGCGATCGGGGAGACCACCGGCACCAGGCCCTGCGCGAGCAGCCCGAACAGCACCTCGGTGCGGACGGAGGCGATTTCGCCGACGAGGCCGAGGTCGACCGGCCGACCCGCCTCGTCCCGCATGTCCAGACGGCGGGCCACCAGCAGCCGGGCATCGGGACCCCCGATGCTGACGGCGTCGACGCCCTGGGCGGTCAGCGCCTCCGCGATGCGGCGCCCGACGCGGCCCAGCGCCATTTCGGCGACCGCGACCGTCTCCGGGTCGCTGTAGCGGAGGCCGGCCACGAAACGGGGCTGGAGGCCCAGGCGCTCCCCGAGCCGCGTGATCTCCGGTCCGCCCCCGTGGACGACGACGACGCGGCGGCCCGCGCGCACCAGGGCGGCCACGTCGGCAAGGGGCGGGGGCGCGGCCGGCCCGCTGCCCGGCGCCGCCGCCGCGATCGCGGCTCCGCCCACCTTGACCACGATCACGGCCGCGTCGCCGGACATGGGCCCCACCCCTCGGTGCATGCTTATACGAAAACAGTGCATAAGAATACCACAGCGCGGAGGGGCGGGGAAGGCCGCCCGCGGACGGCCCGGGCGATGCCCGCGGGCGTCAGGGCAGCAGGCCCACCCGCGGCAGCCCTGTGTCCTCGGCCATGCCGAACATCACGTTGAGGTTCTGCACCGCCTGACCGGCGGCGCCCTTGCCCAGGTTGTCGATCGCGGCGATGGCCACGAGGCGCCCCACGCGCGGATCCACGCGGACGGCGACATGGGCGGCGTTGCTGCCCCGGAGCGGCTTGGTCGCCGGCAGGCCGGGCACCACGGTGACGAACGGCTCCGCGGCGTAGGCCTCGCCGTAGATCGCCGCGGCCTCCGCCTCCGGCAGCGGGCGGGCAAGCCGCGCGTAGCACGTCGCCAGAAGGCCGCGGGACATGCCGACCTGATGCGGGCTGAAGGTGAGGCTCACCGGACCGCCGGCCGCGAGGGCGAGTTCCTGCTCGATCTCCGGTCCGTGGCGGTGCAGGCCGGCCACGCGGTACGGCCAGACGTTCTCGTCCGCCTCCGGCAGGTGACCCGCCGCCGTCGGCTCGCGGCCGGCGCCGCTCGCCCCCGACTTCGCGTCGACGATCAGGTCGTCGCGCAGCACGGCGCCCGCCGCCAGGGCCGGCTGGAGCGCCAGCAGGGCCGCCGTCGGGTAGCACCCGGGATTGGCCACGAGCCTCGCGCCGGCGATCTCCGCGCGGTGGAACTCGGGCAGCCCGTACACGGCCTGCCCCAGGGCGCCCGGCGCCGTGTGCGGGCCGCCGTAGTGGCGCGCGTAGGCCGCCGGGTCCTTGAGCCGGAAGTCGGCGCCGAAGTCGATCACCCGGACGCCGCGGTCCAGCAGGGCGGGCGCCAGGACCAGGGCCTGGCGCGCAGGGGTGGAGAGGAGCGCCACGTCCGCCTCCGCCGCGATCGCGTCGGGATCGGCCGGCCGCAGGGCCGGCAGGCCGAGGCCGGATAGGTGAGGGTGGACCGCGGCGACGTCCTCGCCCGGATGGCTGTGGGAGGCGAGGTACGTGACGCGGCACGCCGGGTGCTGCAGCAGCAGCCGCAGCGCCTCCAGGCCGGCGTAGCCGGTGACGCCCACGATCGCGACGCGAACCAGGGCCGATCACCTCCGGAGGACGGCGGGGATCGCGGCGGACGCAACATCGAAGGCGGCCCGGACCCCGCCGGGGGGCCGGGCCGCCTCGGCCGCGCCCAGGGGCCGCGCGCGTTTCAGGGCACGAGGGCACGCGCCGCGGAAGGCTCGTCCAACTCCGTCAAACCGTCGCGGGCGCCGCGGGTGAACCGGCGCACGAAGCGCTCGTCGCCCCCGACGGCCCGCACGAGGTGCTCGCACGCACGTTCCGGGTCGACGCGGCTGCCGCACGTGAAGACGTCGAACGCGGCATAGCCGTGCTCCGGGAAGGTATGGACCGAGATATGCGACTCGGCCAGGACCACGACGCCGGAAAGCCCCTGGCACGGGAAACGGTGGAACGTGGCGTCCACGACGGTGGCGCCGGCCGCGGCCGCGGCGCCGAGCATCGCCTCCTGGATGCTCCCCAGGTCGTTCAGGGTGTCGGCGTCGGCACCCCACACATCCAACAGGATGTGCCGACCATGGGTCTGGTGCCACTCGGCCATAAGAAAATTCCCCCTTCGGCCAGCGGTTCCGGCCCTTTCAGGCCAGACGGGACCGTCGTTTTCGCCACGGGGGACGGAGCAAGGGGCGGCGGAAGGCCGCCCTCACCCTTCTGGCGAAACTAGGTTCCTAATTGTGCCGACATTGTACCGGTGCACCCGAGCGCGGTCAACGCATCCGGCCAAACCCCGTACAGGCGGCAAAGGACACGCGGAGAGGGGACGGACGACCGTCCGCCCCCTCTCCGCAGCCGCGGTCTCCGCGCTCCGGACGCGCCGGCTGGAGGCGCGGTGGCCAGGAGTCAGTAGGTGCTCGTCATCGCCGCCGTCCCCGAGCCGGCCGTCGTGCCGGATGCCGGAGCGGCCGCGGCCGCCGCGGAACCCGAGGACATCCCGGCGCCGGACGGCGGCGCCGCCGCCGTGGCGCCGGACGCCGAGCCGGTGCCGGAGGCGGCCGGCGAGGTCGTGGGCATGACCGGGCCCAGGTAGTCGGAATCGACCCAGCCCGTCAGCGTCACATGGGTCGTGGGATTCGTGTACGTGATCTCGGTCCAATTTCCATCCACGCGCAGAATGCCCACGACGGCGTTCTGCAGCAGGGTCCCGCGGATCGTGCCCTGCAGGCTCGGATCCTCGCGGACGTTGAGCACGCCGGCCTCGACCATCGCCGAGGCCAGGCCGGGCGGCACCGTGCTGGTCGAAGCCTGCCCTCCGCCCGCCACGACCGCCTGCAACTGGCCCACCTGCGCGTCGAGACTGTCCACGCGGCTCGACAGTTCCGCCAGCGTTGCGGGCTGGCTGCCCTGGGTGAAGAGTTGGCCGCAGCCGGAGAGCGCCACGGCCAGACCCGCCACCGCCAGGATACCGCCCCACCGCCACCGCCCCGTCATCGCCGTCCCACCCTCCTCTGCGGCACCGTATGTCCCGCGCGGGGACGTTATGTCCTCGGCCGCACGCGCGGAGCGGGGATGGCCCGCGCGGCGGAGCCGCGCCCCCTTCCTGCCGTTGACAGGCCGGCCCGGGCGCCCGGACAATTGGGGCGCCGCGCCGCCGGTCTCGGCAGCGGCGGGCGGAAAGGGGCCGGCGCCGTTTGGCGGCACGCGTGGCCTTCCAGGGCGAGTTCGGGGCCTGGAGCGAGTGGGCGGTCCGGCGCGCGTGCGGCGCGGCCGCGGAGCCCCTGCCCTGCCGGACCCTGCGCGAGGTATTCGACGCGATCGAGGCCGGACGGGCGGACCTGGGCGTCGTGCCCGTGGAGAACTCGCGGGCGGGCAGCGTGGTCGACACGTATGACCTGTTGCTGCAGCGGACGCTGGCCGTCCGCGGCGAGGTGGCCATCCCCATCGAACAATGCCTGCTCGCGCCCCCGGGCGCGCGGCTGGAGGACGTCCGGCGCGTCTACTCCCACCCGCAGGCGCTGGCGCAGTGCGAGGCCTACCTGCGGCGCCTCGGGGCCGAGACGATCGCGGTCTACGACACGGCGGGCAGCGCGCGCTCCCTCGGGGAGCGTCCGGAGGAAGGGGCGGCCGCCGTCGCCTCGGCCCGCGCCGCCGGCCTGTATGGGCTGCAGGTGCTGGCGCGCGGCATCCAGGACGACCCCGACAACGTCACCCGCTTCTTCGTCGTCGGCCCGAGCGGGCCGGCCGTCCCCGGCGGCCCGGGCCGGCCGCGCACGCTGCTCGCGCTGGGCCTCGCCGAGGACGACGCCCCCGGCGCCCTGTTCTGGTCCCTGGGGACGCTGGCCTTCTGGCGCCTCAACCTCTCCCGCATCGAGTCGCGCCCGAGCCGCAAGCGGTCCTGGCACTATCACTTCTACCTGGACGTCGACGCCGACGCCGGGGCATGCGCCGGGGCGGTGTCGGAGCTGAGGGCGCGCGGGGCGGACGTCCGGGTGCTGGGATCGTTCCCCTCGTTCGAGCCCGCCGGGCCGGGCGACCCGCCCGGGGCGGGGTGAGGGCCCGCGCCCGACCGGGGCGGGCCCCGAGCGCATCAGGGCAGGCCCGCGGCCAGCAGCGCCCCATGCGCGCCCCACAGGGCCCAGGCACAGGCGGCCGCCGCGAGGACCGCCGCCCAGCCGGCGGGCCGCCCGCGCCGGCGCACCCACAGCGGATACGCGGCGAACACCGGCAACTGCGCCAGATACAGCGCGATCAGCGACGGCGGCAGGGTGGCGGCATAGAAGCGCTGCGGCGAGAGCAGGCTGGCCGCGTCCGCCAGGATGAACGCGGCGCCGACATACGCGGCCGCGCGCCGCACGGACAGCCCGAGGACGGCGTGCCCCAACCGCGCCAGGGCGAGGTACTCCGCGACGACCAGTCCGCCGGTGCTGACGATGGCCAGGACCCCGATGCCGACCGCGGGGGCACGCCCCAGCCGCGCCTGCGCGAGCCCCACGCCCGGGAGCGCGCCGACGCCGGAGCCGCCGCGGCCGAGGACGGCCGCCGCCACCGCCGCGACGGCCGCCAGGGCATATGCCC
>JAJYVV010000046.1 GCA_021791815.1 Bacillota bacterium
GAGGCCAGCTGGGCCCCGGTCACAAGGCTTCCCTCCCGACGGGCCCTGCCCCGGCGGTCGGGACGGTAGCATGGCCGCGGGCCTGCTGGCAACGGCTGGGGACGGGGCGCCCGGGGCCGGCGCCCGCCCGGCGGCAGGCCGCCCGGCTCCCGCAGAGAAGGCTGCCCCCCGGAGGCCGGCCCGCACCCGGCCGGGAGGAGGAGATCGCGTGCCGGCATTGCTGCGCCGCTCCGAGGTGCCCGCCCACGAGACCTGGGACCTCGGCGCCCTCTTCCCGGATGCCGCGGCGTGGGAGGCGGAACTGGCGGCCGTTCCGGCCGCGGTGGAGGCCGTGGCGGCCTTCGCCGGGCGCCTCGCCCTGGGACCCGAGACCCTCGCGGCGTGCCTGACCGCCTACGGCGCGGTCCTGGTGCGCCTGCGCCGCCTCGGCGCGTACGCGAGCCTGCGCCTGGCGGAGGACGCCACCGACCCGGAGCGCCAGGCGGCCGCCGGACGGTTCTCGGCGCTGGCCGCCGCCTGGGGCGCCAACCTCTCGTTCATCGAGTCCGAGATGGCCGCCATGCCGGCGGAGCGCCTGGAGGCCTGGCGGTCGGAGGCCGCCCTGGCCCCCTTCCGGGGGACGCTGGGCCGGGTGGAGCGGGCCCGGCCGCACCGCCTGGGGGCCGAGACCGAGGCGGCGCTGGAGGCCCTGGGCGAGGCGCTGCACGCCCCCGCCACGGTGTATCGGCGGGCGATGGCCTCGGACGTCCGCTACGCCCCCTTCCGGGACGCGGCCGGCAGGGAGCAGGCCAACTCGTACCTCCTGTACGAGGACCGCTTCGAGCGCGCGGCCGAGCCGGAGACGCGGCGGAACGCCTACGCCTCCTTCGTGGCGGGGCTGCGCGGCTACCGCCATACGTTCGCGGCGACGATGGCGGCCGAGGTGGGCCGGCAGGTGGCCCTGGCGCGCCTCCGCCGGCACCCGTCGGCGACGCACATGTTGCTCCACGCGCAGGAGGTCCCCATCGAGCCCTACCACCGCCAGCTCGACGTCCTCCAGTCCGCGGTGGCGCCGCACCTGCGCCGCCTGGCCAGCCTGCGCCGCCGGGTGCTGGGCCTCGACCGCCTCCTCTACTGCGACCTGGAGGCGCCGCTCGATCCCGGGTTCGAGCCCGAGGTCTCGTACGACCAGGTCGCGGACCTGATCCTCGCCGCGGTGTCCCCGCTCGGCCGCGAATACCGCGCGATCCTCGATCGCGCGCTCCGCGAGCGGTGGATCGACCGGGCGGCGAACGCGGGCAAGGGCAACTCGCGGTTCTGCGCGTCCGTCTACGGGGCCCACCCGTACGTGTGCACCGGGTGGACCGGTACGATGCGCTCCGCCTTCATCCTCGCCCACGAGCTCGGGCACGCCGGCCACGCCGTCCTGTGGATGGAGCGCCAGGGCGCGATCGACGCCGTGCTCCCGCCCCACAACCTCATCCACTTCGTCGAGGCACCCTCGACGGGCAACGAGGTGCTGCTCTGGGCCCACCTGCGGGGCACCTCGGCCGACGCCCGGACGCGGCGCTGGGCCTCGCTGCAGCTGCTCGCGACCTACCACCACAACTTCGTCCGGCACCTGCTCGAGGGGGAGCTCCAGAGGCGCATGTACGCGCGGGCGGAGGCGGGCGGGGCGATCACGGCGGACTGGCTGGAGGCCGAGCAGGGCGCGATCCTGGAAGGATACTGGGGCGACGTCCTGGAGCCGGACGAGGGGGCCCGCCTCACGTGGATGCGCCAGCCCCATTTCTACAGCGGCCTTTACTCCTACACGTACTCGGTGGGGCTGACGGTGGCGACGGCGGTCCTGCCGGCGGTGGCGGCCGGGGACGCGGACGCCCGCGAGCGCTGGCTGGAGGCGTTGCGGGCGGGTCCCACGCGCACCGCGCCCGACCTGGCCCGGCAGGCCGGCGTGGACATGGCGACGGAGGAGCCGCTCCGGCGGGCGGCGGCCTTCGTCGGGTCGCTCGTGGACGAGGTGGAGGAGGCCTTCGCCTCGCCTGAAATGCCCCCGAGATAAGAGGGATGCGCAGCCGGCGGAGCCCTGCATCCCGGCGCCGTGCATCTCCTGCCGCGTGGCGCCGGCGGGCCGCGCCGGCATGGGGGACCAGCGACGGTTCAAACGCGGACGGGGCGACAGTGGCCGAGGGCTTGGGGCGCAAGGGCTTCATGGCGGGTGGGGCGTAGCACCTGTTTGGGGTGGCGGCGCCACGGCCTGGTGGAAGCGCTGGACGTCCCGGAGCCGGAACCGACGCTCCTGTTCGGGGTCACGACGGGTGAGTCGGATGCTGACCGGGACGGTGCGTCGGTGTTGCCCGTCGTGGGGCAGGTCGAGGACCCCCTTGGATCTGAGCCAGGGGTCCCGCGGCGTGTCGAAGGGCGGGGTTTGCTCCGCGTTCGGCCCGCCCGACCTCGCGCGGCAACAGCGCGCTCAGCAGCAGTGCGCAGGCGCCGTGCGCGGCGTGGACGCGGACCTTGTGGCGGGTCCAGTCCAGGAGCGGGCGCCGGAAGACGAAGTGCGGGTCCTTCATCTGGCGCCAGGCATCCTCGATCTTGGCCTGACTGCGATGGGCGGTGATGATCGGCTCGTCCCTCCGGTCGAACTGGTCCGGGAAGCCCAGCGTTTTCCCGAAGTGTGTGTCGATCTTGGCCTGCACGGCGTCCCGATGATCGGTGATATCCACTCCCCTGGCGGCGGCGGGCGTCTCGCGGCGCAGACAGCATTCGCGACCGACGCGGCGTCTCTGCTGACGATGGTGGACTGGCTGCGGGGACCGGCCATCGACGAGGTCGAGGCGACACGGTCCTACCGGAAGCCGGTGTACAACCCGCTGGAGGCCACCGATCTGCGCCCGATCGTGGCCAACGCGAGCCACAGGATGGTCGGGCGGAGGACCGACACCACGGACGTGGAGTGGATCTGCGACCTGCACGGCCACGGCGTGATCGAGGCCAGCTGCCATCCCCGCGCGGCCGCAGCGGGAGATGCGCGGGTCGGTCGGCTATCGGAGCACGCTGGTGGCTGGGCGGGCGTCCGAGGCGAACCGCATCGCCAAGGTGTTGGAGGGCGGGAACATCAAGCTCTGGTCGGTGGTGACGGACATCCTCGGCGAGTCGAGCCGCAACCATCGCGAAGGCTGGATGAAAGCCGATCCAACCTTCGGGTAACCTGCATGAGACCGACTGGAGGTATCCCGCTTGGGCGGCGATGCGGGTGTCCGGACGCTCTTCGGGATGACGCTGGCTTTCCACATCGTATATGCCACCCTCGGCGTCGGCCTGCCCTTGTTCATTGCCCTGGCCGAAATACTGGCCCTTCGTCGGGCCGACCCGCTCTACCGTCTGATGGCCCGCCGCTGGGCCGCCGTCTTCGCCGTCTTCCTCGCCACCGGCGTCGTGACGGGGACCATTGTCGCCTTTCAACTCCAGCTCCTGTGGCCGGCTTTCATGCGACTGGCGGGCCAGGTCATCGCTCTGCCCTTTGCCATCGAGGTCTTCGCCTTCTTCATCGAAGCCGTCTTCACCGCCGTCTACCTGCATGCAGCCGACCGAATCGCCCCGGTCCTGCGCATTGCGAGCGCCCTGCTGGTCGCGGTCGCGGCGGCGGCCTCCGCCCTTCTGATCACCGATGTCAACGCCTTCATGAATACGCCCACGGGCTTTCGGGTCCAGGCGGGGCGGCTCGTGGACATCCACCCGTTCCAGGCCATGCTCAATCCAGCCATGCCGTCGGAGCTCGCCCACGTCTTGGTCACGGCCTATCTGGCAGTCGCGCTGGTGATGGCGGCCTTTGCCGCCCGGGCGCTGCTTCGCGGCGGCGACCCGGTGGAGGTGGCGTACCATCGACGCGAGCTGGATCTGGCGATGGCGCTGGCGGTGCCCGCCTGGGTGCTGACCGCTGTGACGGGTGACTGGGCGGGCAAGTTCCTCGACAAGGCCGAGCCGATCAAGTTCGCGGCGCAGGAGGGCCTGTTCCGCACCTCTGCCCCCGCTACCCTGGTCATCGGCGGATATGCCGATGCCGCGACCGCGTCGGTGCGCGGGGGCATCCCCATCCCTCATCTGCTCAGCATTCTGGCGACGAGTAGCTGGAGTGGATCCGTCAAGGGTCTGCTGGCCTTCCCGCGGGCCTCATGGCCGCCGGTTGCGGCCGTCCACCTCCTGTTTGACGCGATGGTCGGGGTCGGAGTGCTGGCCGGCTTGGCGGTCGTGGGCTACTGGTGGGTGCGCTGGCGAGCCCGCGCTGGGTACGGGCTGCCCCCCCAGCTCTTGGGCGGGCTGGTGGCCATGGGTCCCGTGGCGATGGTCGGCATCGAGACCGGGTGGATCTTTGCGGAGCTCGGCCGACAGCCCTGGACGATCGAGGGAGTGCTGACCACAGCCCAAGCCGCGACGACCTATCCGCACGCCGGCCTGCTGCTTCTGCCCTTCGCCCTGCTCTATGGCCTGTTGGGCGCGGGTTCAGTCCTTGCCGTTACGGTGCATCGCCGACGCCACCCCCTGTCGGAGTCCCTCCGGGAGGGCGGCGTAGCTGGGGCCCGAGGTGGCGGAAGGGAGGGCTGAGGTAACATGGGTGGACCTTACACCGCAGCCGGGCTGCTCTGGTTTCTTGTCTTCGTCTATGCGGTGGCCGGTTCCGTGGACTTCGGCGCGACGTTCTGGCGCATGTTCTATCTCCGCAAGGGCCAACATGAGGCTGCTGGAGTTGCGGAACGTTACGTCTCCCCACTTTGGGAGGCCACCAATGTCTTTCTCGTCCTGATCGGCGTCGTTCTGGTGGGCTTCTTTCCAGGCGCCACATTCGCGATGGGTACCCTGCTCTTGTGGCCAGGGGCCGCCGCCCTGATTCTGCTCGCGATCCGAGGCGCGGCCCTGGGCTTCGCCTATGCCGGTGGCGGCCTCGCCGACGTGCTGCCCTATGTCTCGGGGGCGACCGCGATCCTGCTGCCAGCGCTTCTGGTCAGCATGTTGACCGTGTCCCAGGGGGGCTTTACCTCCGCGGGGGGAGCCGGGCTCGTGCTCGATTTCGGGCTTCTGCTCCACAGCGCCCGCGAATACGCTTATGTGGGCTTTGCGCTCGCGGCGGTGCTCTTCCTCTCCGCCACCTTTCTGGCGGACTATGCGAAGACGGCGCGCAGCCATTCCGCCTATCGCGTTTATCGCGTCAACGCCCTCTGGCTCGGGCCGGTCATGATGCTGGCCGGCGTGGCGGCCATCTTCCTGGGGCCCTCGGACTCCTGGCTGCTGCCGCGGCTTCGGGCCGAATGGCCGTGGTTTCTGGGCTCGCTCCTTGCTTTCTGCGCCGCGCTCCCGGTGTGGTGGTGGCCCGGGCGCAATTCGGCGGGCCCGGTCGCTCCGGGTCGGCCGCGTTTGGCGGTTCTGCTGGCGGCCCTGCAGTTCAGCCTCGCCGACATCGGCTACGGCTTGGCGCACGCGCCGTATATCCTGTTCCCACAGGTGACGACCGTGGCCGCCTTCAGCAACCAGGCGATGTTCCGGGACCTCCTCTGGGTCACGGTGCTGGGGCTCGCGATCCTCGTCCCCGGCTTCGTGTGGCTCTGGCGCCTGTTCATAACGGACCCTCGCTACACTCGGGGCTGAGTGGATGGACGTCTTCAGGTCGCGCGCTCACCCGGTGAGGAGGTCCCTCCGTCGCCCGTCGCCGCCGTTTCAGGGGCCAGCGGCATATGCCACCACGTGGGCGTGCCGCCTGGCCGGCCAGCCGCCGACCGCGACCTCTCAGCCGCCAGGGCTTCGCAAGCCGGCGGGCTAGCGTGGGCCCTCTATCCGTGGGGTCGCCGCTTCTACACCACCTGCGGAGACTCGCACCACTGCACAGGGCGCGGGGCCGACCCTGGCCCGGGCCCCCTCATCGCAGGATGACGCGCGTCACGCTGCACGGCGGCAGGCGCAACGGCTCCGCGCCATGGCGCCAGCGGCGGCGCTCCGCCGCCGGGCGCACCGCGTCCGGGCGCTGCCAGCTGTTGACGGCCATGTATGAATCTCCGGCCAGCGTCTCGATCTCCGCATCCTCGCCCGTCCCCGCGGGCAGCGCGCACGCGACGGCGAGGGCCCGGTCGGGGTGGCGGTTCACAAGGAAGAGCACGATCGCGCCGCCGAACTTCCCTCCGCCGGCCTCCGCCCGGAGCACCACGGCATCGAGGTAGTCGGCCTGCGGCGCCACCTCCAGCCGGTACGGCGCGGCTTCGAACGTCGGCGACGTGACGGAGGCGTCCAGCGCGACCAGCGGGGCCGGCGCCCCCGCGTAGAGGTGCGTGACCCACCACACCGGCTGCGCGTAGACGATCTCCCTCTCCTTGCGCAGGCCGCCGCCGTGGTTCACCAGGGCGCTGTGGGTGACGAGCTCGATCAGGTCCCCGGCGCGGATCGCCTCGTGGAGGATCGACGCGGTCCACACGGCCTCCGTCAGGGTCGCGTTGTTGGGCAGGTCCGGCCGCCGCGTGAAGACCTGCTGCTCGGTGATGGCCAGCCTGGGCACGAGTCCGGCATCGCGCATCGGGCGCGCGAGTTCGGTCCAGAGCCGCCCGTAGGCGGGCGTGAAGGCCATGTGCTCCAGGTACACCCGCCGCGGGTCGGCGTCGGCCGGGAAACCCCCGTACAGGCAGTGGTGGGACAGGGTGCGCACCTCGGGTCCGCCGCCCGCCGCCACGCCGCGGTTCCAGGCCGGGGTGTCGCCGTTGGCGATGAGCCGGATGCCGGGGTCGCGCGCCAGCATCGCCTCCGCGAAGCGGCGGTAGCGGGCCGCGTAGCCGGCGGCGTCCGTGTGCCCCACCTGCCACGACCCGTAGAGTTCGTTGCCGACCTCCCAGAGCCGCACGCCGTGGGGTTCCGGGTGCCCGTGCGAGGCTCGCAGCGCGCCCATCGGGCTCTCGGGCGCGCCGTTGCAGTACTCGACCCAGTCCGCCGCCTCCCCGGGCGTCCCGTCGCCCGCGTTCACGCACACCAGCGGCTCGCACCCGACGAGCGCGCAGAGGCGCAGCCATTCGCCGCTGCCGACGTGGTTCCACTCGACCTCGGGCCAGGCCGGATTGGGCAGCACGGGCCGCCCGTCCAGCGGCCCCACGCCGTCCCGCCAGTGGTAGCCGGAGGCGAAGTTGCCACCGGGGAAGCGCAGCAGGGGCAGGTGGGCCTCCCGCATGAAGCGCACCACGTCCGGATCCCAGCCGTCGAGGTGGTCCTCCGGCCAGAGGAAGCAGCGCCGCAGCTCGATGGCGGCCCCCGGTTCCAGCGCCAGGTGCAGGGCAGATCCCGCTGGCGGGGCCGCGCGGCCCTCGAGGGCCGTCTCGACCATGACCCACCCGCGCGGGGCCTCCAGGGCGGCCTCGGCCCACACCCCCTCCCCCGGCCGCCGGAGGGCGGCCCGCAGCGTCCCGGGACCCCGGAGCCAGATCTGCAGGCGATACCGGAGGCTCCGGTGGGTGGGCAGGTGGAGGGGGGTGACCAGGGCGGCGCCCCGGGTCCGCTCCTCGGGTGGCTGCCCCAGCACGACGGTCGGCCGGCCGAGGTGCGTCCCCCGCGCGACGGTGAGCCCGCCGTCGGGAGCCCACCACGGGGCTGCGCCGGCCGGTGCCAGGCCCTCGAGCTCGAAGGCCCGCTCGGCCGCCTCCAGGCGCCGCCGCAGCTCGTCCGGATCGGGCCAGGCCGAAGGCGGCGCGACCTCGGGATTGGGTACGATCTGGGCCCACGCGCCCCCGTAGACGTTGCGGCCCAGGTGCTCCGTGAACTTGCCGAAGAGGTGGCGGCGCACGAGCCGGCCCTCCGCGGGGCGGGTCGCTTCCACGGACGCGTCGAGGGCCCGCTCCGTCTCCATGGGGGCGCCTCCCCTGCGCCCGGGCGCTTCGCGGCGCGCGGCCGCGGCGCCTGCGGGCGCCTCAGGGGCCTCCGCCGGCCGAGGCGGGCCCGAACCACGGGCGCGACCTCGGCCGCCACCGGTCGACTTCGGGCGGCGAGCGCAGGCCGAGGACCCGGGCCGTCGCCCGCAGCGCGGCCAGGCACCGCTTCACCCGGGAAAGGACCCGCCGGCGGAACGTCCAGGCGCGCCAGAGAAACCGGAGGGAGAAGCCGCCCAGCCGCTCCGAGCGGCCCGGCCCGCCCCGAGCGCACCGTGCGCCAGACCCAGAGCCACCCCGGCAGGTCCAGCACGACGACCGCGTCGGCCGCCGCGGCGCGGACCTCGAAGGTGCCGAGGTGGTTGCCGTCGATGATCCAGCCGCCGCCGGCGGCGACCTCCCGCTGCAGCCGCGCACTCGGCGCGGTCCATCCGTCCAGGCCGGAGGTGGAAGGACGCATCCAGGTGGATCACGGGAAGGCCCAGGAGCCCGCCCAGGCGCCGGGCGACCGTGGGCTCGCCCGCGCCGTTGGAGCCCACGCTCAGGATGCGCCGGTCGGGCCGGCCCACCGCGAGGGCGGCCGCCGCGAAGCCGCCGAGGCTCAGGCCGCCGATCGCGGTGCGCCGCGGATTCGCGGTGGCCCCGTGGAAGCGGCGCGCCCAGGGGAGCACGGCGGCGAGGAGCGCGCCGAGCCCGGCGGCGGGAAGGCCCGCACGGCCGCCCATGAAGTCATGCTCGCCGAGGAGCACCGGGCTGTCCACGAACGCGGCCACGACCGGCGCGATCCGGCCCTCGGCGGCCGGGGCGTCCAGGATGGCGGCGGTCGGGATGAGGTGGACGTAGTCCCAGCCGTCGAGCAGCGCGAGCAGGGACGGGCGGGCGGCGGCCTCCGCGCGGCGCGTCCTGTGCGCCGAGACGCCGCGGCTGACGCATCTCCGCCCGGAGCCACGGCGCCGGGTCGAGGGTCCGGCTCGGGAGCCGGACGCGGCGGAGCGCCCGGTCCTCGGGCCCGATTCCGGCCGCCGCGCCCGCAGGTCGATGCGCGACCACACCAGGCCGCGTTCCTGCGGGTCGCCCGGCGCCGCATGGCCGTCGGGGTCGGCCGGGTAGAGCCATGTGCGGGGATGGCGGCGCCCTGCGGCGCGAAGAGGTACGCCGGCCGCGACGCGGTAGCTCCGGTACCAGAGCGCCGAGGCCGCCAGGCGATCCAGGCGAGCTCGGCCGGCCGGCGCACGGGGGCCGCGCCGCCATGGCTCTTCCCCCCGCTCGCCGGAGCTCACCGCAGGCCGAAGAAGGCGGCGGCCCCTTCGGCCGCGTCGCGGAAGGCGACGACCAGGGCGTCGCCCAGGAAGAAGTGGGCGTACCGGGCGTCGTCGGCCGCCATGGATTGCTGCAGCAGGGCGACGCGGTCCGCGAACTCCCCGTCCGGCACGGCGACGAGCCCGAAGTCCCACGCGCCGAGCCGGCGGCGCCGGGCGGCGCGCCACCCGCCCAGGGCCGTGGGCGCGGCGAGCCCCTGCTCGATCACGACTGACGAGCCAGTCCGTCTCCGCTCCCGGCCCCTCGCCGTCCCGCCGCGGGCCGGCCGGTGCGGGCCTGTGCCTACCATGGGAACCCGGCCCGACGCCTACCGCGCGGGCCGGCGGCCGAGGCGCAGGTACGCGGCGACGGCGCCCGCGAGGAACACGGCGTACGCGCCCAGCTGCAGCACGGACGGCGCGTCGGCGTACCCGAAGAAGCTGTGCAGGATGTCGCCCAGCGCGCTGCTGTCGCTGAGCCAGCGGCCGCTGTGCCACACGACCGCCCCGAGGAACGGGAGCCAACCCAAAGACTGGAAGTCTTGGATGCCGTCGGCCAGCAGGCCGGCCGCGAAGAGCAGCAGCAGGACGCCGAGCACGTTGAAGAACAGGCCGAGGGGCGCGCGGCGGCCCAGGCGGTAGACCCAGAAGCTGACGGCCACGCCGGCCGCCAGGCCCGACGCGGCGCCGGTGGCCAGGGCCCACGGCGTCGCGTGAAAGGCGACGGCCAGCGTGAAGAACACGGTCTCCAGGCCCTCGCGGCCCACGGTGACGGCGGACAGCAGCACGAGCGCGGCGAGCGACCCCCGCGTAACCGCCGCCTCGACGCGCGTCTCCAACGACCGCCGGAGGTCGCGGCCCTGCTCCTTCATCCAGAAGCTCATCGAGGTCAGCATGCCCGTCGCGACCAGGTAGGTGCCGCCCTCCAGCATCGACTGCACGCGGGAGCCGTCGTATTGCCGGATGAGGTGGTACGTGCCAAGTCCGACGGCCAGGTCGAGGGCGACGGCCGCGGCGACCCCGGCCCAGACCGCGCGGGCGTGCGCGGGCCGGCCGACCCGGGCCAGGTAGGCCAGGACGATGCCGACGATCAGGCTGGCCTCCAACGATTCCCGGAAAAAGATCACCAGGGTCGGCAGCACGTGCCCGCCCCCTCCACCCGCCGCTCAAATCCGATCGTTAACATCGGATATATAGGCTAGATGTTAGGCCGGCCTAATTCACGCGTCAACGGGACCAGAGGTTCGGCGGCGGGCCCACAGGCGGCGGCGCGCCCGCCCTCGAAGGAGCGCGCCATGAACACCCCACCTGCCGACGGGCTCCGCGTTCCCGCCGAGCGGCTCCGCGGCTTCGCGCGGGCGGTCCTGGAGCAAAGCGGCATGGACGCGCCGCGCGCGGCCCTGCTCGCCGGCCTGCTGGCGGGCAACGACCTCCGGGGCGTGTTCAGCCACGGGACCCGCCAGGTCGCCGCCTATGCCCGCGACCTGCGGGCCGGCCGGCTCAATGCCCGCCCCGAGGTCCGGCTGGAGGACGAGACGCCGTCCACCTTTGCCGTCGACGGCGACGGCGGCCTCGGCTACTTCGCCGCGCACCTCGCGGCGCACGCGCTCGCCGCCCGCGCGCGCGGAGCCGGCGTCGCGGTCGCCGTCACGCGCAACCACGGCCACATCGGCGCCGCCGGCCTGTATACCCGGGTGCTGGCCGAGGCGGGCCTGATCGGCTACGCCACCTCGGGCCACCAGCTGCACCTGTCGCCCGGGGAGCGGTTCACGCATGCCGCGGGCGGCTCGCCCCACAGTTTCGCGGTGCCCGCCGGCCTCGAGCCGCCGCTCGTCCTCGACTTCGGCGCCATGCACGACCTCTACGACGGGGACCCGCACGGCGCGGAGCTGTTCCGCCTGGCGCCGGGGCTGGTGTTCCGCAGCGTCGGGCTGGGGGCGATCTGCCAGTCGCTCGGCGGCTTCCTGGCCGGGGTGCCGGCCGATCCGGCGCGGGCCCGCCGGGTCTATCCCGGCGCCAACCAGGGCGCCTTCCTGCTGGCGGTCGACGTCGAGCGCTTCGCGCCGCTGGAGCGTTTCCGCGCGGAGATGGACGAATACGTGCGCCGCGTGCATGCGCTCGAGCCGATGCCGGGCCAGGACTCGGCCATGCTCCCCGGGGAGCCGGAGTGGCGCCGGGAGCGCGCCTGGGCGGCGGAGGGCGTGCCGGTGGGCGAGGACCACCTGCAGGCGCTTCGCGCCATCGGCGCGGAGGTGGGCATCGCGCCGCCGGCGTGACGGGCGGGGCTCCCGGCGCCGGCCGCCGCCTCCCGTCCCCTGCCCGCGGTTTCGCAGAGCGGCCGCAGCCCGCAGGTCTCCCCACCGTCGCCCCATCGCCGCCAGCGGCGCCATACGCCAGTTGCGTAGCGACTTTCCCGCAAACGGCACCGAACAATGGACGTGCCGGGTCGCGCGGACACGAGCGGAGCGACGTCGGGTCGAACGCGGTCGGCGGCTGTGGCCGGAGGGTCAGGGATGCCCCGCCGGTCGCCTGGCGTTGCGGCGCATCGCCGGCGGAGTGGATGCCGTGGATCGGCGGGCGGTCCGGGGACGGTCGCAGGTCGGGCGGCGCGGGGGATCCGTGCCGCCGGGCTGGACGCCATTGGGACGGTGGGCCGGTGCGGAGCTGGGCGGCCAGCGCCCGGGAGGCCTCCCGGCTCCTGCAGGACCGCGGAGGCCCACGGGATCTCCCCGGCCTGGGCGCGCCCCTGGACCCGCTCCCAGGCCGCCGCCGGCTCCAGGCCCGCCCGGTAGCAGTCGAGCTCGACAAAGAGAGGGTCCGCAACTGGCGCAGGGCGTCCACCCGGCGGCACGGCCAGTTGAAGGTGTTCTGCGAGACGTAGGTGTCGCGCTCGCCGGCGGCGACCAGGGGGACGGCGCGTCGAGGAATCGCCGCGGCCACGCCGCCGCGTCGGTCCGCCGCCAGAGTGCGATGTACCCGCGCGCCCCCTGGTGCAGCAGCGCGGCACGGGGGACGGGCTCGCCCGAGATCGTCTGTTGCTCCAGGGCAACGGCGGGACCAATCGGTCACCGCGCCAGCGGGACCAGCCGCTGCGCCGGACGGCCCGGCCGCACGGGACGCGCCGCCTCCCCCTGGATCGCCACCCCGCGCCGGGCAGGCGCCCGGGTCGCGCCTCGCCACGCATTCGGCCGCTGCCTGGGACCGGGAACCGGGGTGGTGCCGCGGTGGTCCGCGCAGGAGCCGGCCGGGGATGCCCCGGCGGCGCGCGACGCGCGGGCGCGGGGGAGAGGGGACGGCGCGCGTGCCCATCGGCGTCCTGGGCGCCTCCTGGTCCTGTTCCAGCGGGTGGCCGAGGTCCCGGGTGTGCGGCGCTGCTCCGGCGCTCGCGGGGCCCGCCGGTGCGGTGGCCCAGGTGCGGGTCATCGACGCCGTGGCCGGGGGGCCGGCCTGGGGCGCGGCGGCCCCGCCCTCAGCCCCGTCCCTCGAACAGGTCCCGCCCCGCGCAGAGCGCCGACAGCTTGGCGTCGGCCACGCTGCGCGGCAGCATCCAGAGGCCGCAGTCCGGGTGGACGTACCGCAGACGGTCCCGGCCGACGGCGTCCGCCGCCCGCCGGATGCGCTCGGCGACGGTCTCCGGCGTCTCGACGGCCAGGTCCTTCACGTCGATCACGCCGATGCCCAGGCCGGTCTGGGCGCGGATGCGGGCGAAGGCCGCCAGGGGGTCGCCCTCGGGACGCGCGGCCTCCAGCACCAGGTGGTCCGCGGGCACGGCGTTGAAGTACGGCAGGAGCGCGTCCCAGGTCCCCCGCTGGATGCGCTGGCCGCCGTAGTTGCCGAAGCAGACGTGGACGGCCCGCTCGGTGCCCGTCGGGGCCGCGCGCAGGACGCGGGCCATGGCCTCGGCCGCCCATTCCGCGTCCTCCGGGTGCCCGGGGAGGTTCGCCTCGTCCACCTGCAGCACGTCGCAGCGCAGCCGCGCCACCTGCGCGGCGAGCACGTCGGCGATGGCGAGCGCGAGGAGGCGCGGCACGCCGTACCGCCGGTCGAGCCACACGCGGGCCAGCATGTGCGGCCCCGTGAGCGTGAACTTCAGGCGGTGCCCCGGCGACACCAGCGCCCGCGCGCGGGCGCACTCGGCCGCGAGATCCAGCGTCCCGGGGCCGACGTCGTCGCGCACGATGCCGCCGGGGCGGGCGCGGTAGCCGAGGCCGCGCGTCCGCCGGAAGTCGTCCGCCTCCTCGGCGGTCGCCTCTGCCGCGACCCCGCCCATGCGCGCCGCGAAGTAGTCGATCATCCCGTTGGTCTCCGGGTGATTGGGGTCGAAGCGGTACAGCTCGCCGTCCGCCACCACGTCGATGCCCGCGCGTTCCTGCGCGCCCAGCACCACCGCGGTCGCGTCGCGCAGGGCCTCGACGGTGACGGGGCGCGGCAGCCACCCGGGGGTCGGATAGCTGCCGACGACGGTGGTCTGGAGGCGTCGGGCGGGCGGGCGTCCCGGCACGGCACGGGCCTCCGGCGCGTCGTGGGCCAAGGGCTTGCGGACCTCCTCCGGGCCGACGGCGCCCGCCGCCGCGGCCATCATGGATCGGTGGCGTGGGCCTCGATCCACGCGCCGTCGACGGTGATGCCCAGTCCGGGCGCGGAGGGAACCGCGGTGCGGCCCCCCGGGCCGATCTCCAGTCCGGCCGCGAACGGGCTTTCCACGAACTGCCGGCCGTTGAGGTCGACCGGAACGCGCACGCCGCAGGCGCCGAACAGGTGGAGCGAGGCCGCCAAGCCGACGTCGGTCTCGCACAGGCCGCTGCCGAGCAGCGGCAGCCGCGCCGCGTCCGCCACCGCCGCCATGGCGCGCCCGGGATGGAGGCCTCCGCTCCGTTGCACCTTGAGGATCACCCCGCCCACCGCGCCGAGCCGCGCCAGTTCGAAGACCTCCGCCGGGTCGCGCACCGACTCGTCGAGCGCCACGGGGAGCGGAGAGCCGGCCACAAGGCGCTGCAGGCCGCTGATCGCGTCGGCGGGGACGGGCTGCTCGAAGACGGCCACGCCCAGGTCCGCCAGGGCGCGGGCCTGGCGCAGCGCCTCGTCGGGGCTGTAGCCCTGATTGGCGTCGACCCAGAGGAACCGCCCCTCGCCGACCGCCTCCCGCACCGCAGTCACCATGGAAAGGTCGGCCCGCGGCCCGTGGATGCCGACCTTGACCTTGAAGGCCTCGTAGCCGGCCGCCAGGCCGCGGCGCGCCAGCAGGCCGGCCTCCTCGGGCCGGTCGGTCGTGACCAGGTACGCGAGGGTGATCTCGGGCGCGCGCAGCCCGCCCAGGAGCCGGTACAGCGGCACGCCGAGGGTCCGCCCGAGCAGGTCGTGGATCGCGACGTCCACGGCCGCCTTCGCCAGCGGCTGGCCCCGGCTCCAACCGGGGGCGATGACGCGATCCATGGCCGCGTGGATCGCGTGCAGGTCCCACGCACACCGGCCCGTGACGGCGGGCGCCAGGTAGCGCCGGATGGCCGAGACGATGCTCTCGGCCGTCTCGTACGTCCAGGTCGGACAGGGGGTGGCCTCCCCCCAGCCCTCACGGCCGTCCGCACCCCGGACGCGCACGAAGACGCGCGGGGACGGCTCGCCGGGCCGGGCGAAGGCGCCGCCGGCCAGCATGAAGGTGGCCCTCGCCGGCAGGGGCACGTGGAAGCAGTCGACGGCGGCGATGACCGGGCCGCCGGCAGGAGCCTCCACCATCGTGCCCACCTCCGGGCCCGCGGCGCGCACGCTGCCGCCCCTCACACCGCCGAGGTCGCGGCCGCCTTCTCGGCCGAAGGCGGCGACGGTTCCCGCTCCCAGGCCAGCGACGAGCCGCGCGGCAGCCAGATGGTGACCCGGGCCCCGCCTCCCGGCCGGTCGCCGAAGGCGACGGTGCCTCCCGCGGCTTCGACGGTGGCGATGACGAGAGCCAGGCCGAAGTGGCTGGTCGGATCCCGCGGGCTCAGGATGCGCTGCAGGATCTGCGGGGGGAAGCCGGGACCGTCGTCATCGACGCGGCAGGAGACCCCGTGCGGGTCCACGGCGTACGACACGGTCACCGTGGCGTCGGCGCGGATCTGCGCGGCGTTGCGGAACAGGTTGGCGAACACCCGCGCCATGCCGCCCACGTGGCAGACGACGGATGGTTCTCCCTGCATCGTCACGTGCACGAACCGCAGCCGCCGGCCGTCGTGCCGTGCGGAAGCTTCGGCCATGCCCCGCGCCACCAACGAGGACAACCGCACCGGCTGGGCGGCCGACGGGGGCCGCCGGGGGAGTCGATGGTCGGCGACGATGTCGGAGAGGAGGATGATGTTGTGCTCGATCACCTGCAGCAGATCCGAGACCGCGCCCCCCGGCTCCGTCTCGCGGAGGAGCGCCAGCGCCGCCTGGGCCGTCTGGAGCGGGTTCCGCATCTCGTGCTGGTACATCGCCGCGAGGCGGTATGCCAGGGCGGCCAGCGCGTCGCGGTCGTGCAGGGCCGACTGTGCCGCGTCGTGGCAGAACCAGAGCGCTCCGCAGGTCTCGCCGAAGTAGCGCAGGGGCGTCGCCTGCAGCACGCAGGACCCGTCGCGCGTCTCAACCTCCTGGCTCACAGCCAGGCCCGCCCGGGCCGCCTCCAGGAGGCGGCGGCCGCCGGGCTGGTCCACCCCCAGGACCGCCAGGACGTCGTCCAGCGGCCCCTCGCGCGCCGAGTCGCCGGGGTCCGGCGCCCGTCGCCGCAGCGCCGGGTTCGCATACACCACGCGGTCGCTCGTTCCGGTCACGAACACGCCGCTCTGCAGGTCGTCGGCGAACCCGACGTTCCACCAGAGCGGCCCGAAGCGGCACACCGTGCAGCCGCGCGCACGGGCCAGGTGGACCAGCCAGGGCTGCGACGCGCCTGGCGACAGCAGGACCCGGCAGTGGCTCGTGCGCTCGGCGTCGGGGGGGAGGGCGATGGGCGGGACGGAGGCGACCGGCATCAGGCGTTCGAACGGCGTTGCCGGCACGGCGGCGCCTTCCGTGAGCCGGAGGGCCAGGTCGTCGGCGTACGCGACCCTGCCGAGGGTGTCGAGGACGACGCGTGCCGCCATGCGGTCCGCGCCAGCGTCGTCCGATCCCGAGGGGAGACCCTCCGCCCACATGGCCGGAGTCTACTCGATCGCTGTCGTCGAACACTGTCGGAACGGCGCACGACCGGCGCGGCTGGCGGCGGTTCACGCCCGCGATCGGGCGGCCCCGAGGCCGCCCGCGTCCGGCGCCCCCCGGGCAGGAACCCGCCCGGATCCTTCGAAAGGCGAAATACAACACGCGCGGCGGGGGCGGGGGAACCGGCCCGGCCGGGGCGTCGCGCGCGCCGGGTCGAAGGGGGCGGCGGGCGATTCGCCATGAGCTGGGCGGCCGGGGGACCGGGCGGCCCGGGAGGGACGACCGGCCGGCCCCGGAACGGCCGCCGCGCCCGGGGACGCTGCGCCGCATGCTGGCGTATCTCCGGCCCATGTGGGCGCTGCTCGCGCTGGTGCTCGTCCTGACCCTGGTCACCTCGGGCCTCGGGCAGGTGCCCCAGCTCGCCAATCGCTACCTCATCGACCACGTCCTCACCCCGGCCGCCGCCCACCGCGCCGTGCCGCACGGGGCGACCCGGCTCCTGGCGGTCGTGGCGCTGGGCCTCTTCGGCCTGCGCCTCCTGACCTCGGGGATCGGCTTCGTCCGCGGCTACGCCAGCCGCATCCTGGGCCAGCGCCTGACCTTCGCGCTGCGCCGCGACGTGTACGGGCAGGTGCTGCGGCTCTCGGCCGACTTCTACATTCAGAGCGGCGTGGGCCAGATCATGTCCCGCGTGATGAACGACACCAACACGGTGCAGAGCTTCCTGACGAGCAACGTCAATCAGATGCTCAGCCAGGTGTTCACGTTCGCCGTGACCCTCGGCATCCTGATCCGCTACGACCCGCGGCTCACGCTCCTGCTCCTCCTGTTCGGGCCGCCGATCGCCGGGGTCATCGTGCTGTTCGGGGACCGGCTGCGCCGCGTCAACCGCGCCATCCGCCGCCAGATGGCGCGCCTGACCGCCGCCCTGCACGACGCCCTCGCCGGTTTCATCACGGTGAAGGCCTTCTCCGCGGAGGACCATGTCATCGGCGCCTTCGGCCGCGAGAACGTGCGCCTCTTCGACCTCAACCTCGCCCTGATGCGGACCCAGGCGGCCTTCTCCAACAGCACGGGGCTCGTCACCGGCAGTTCCGCGGCGTTCTTCCTCCTCGTGGGCGGGCTCCAGGTGATCCACCGGGAGATCTCCCTCGGGACCTACTTCCTCATCAACGGCCTGCGCGGCAACCTCTTCCTGCCCTTCACCTCCTTCGCGACCATCTCCGCCAGCTACCAGCAGGCGGCCGCCGGCGCCGACCGCATCTTCGAGTACCTGGACACGGTGCCGAGCGTGCGCGACCGGCCCGGTGCCCGCGCCGTGACGGCGGGCCGAGGAGCGGTGACGTTCGACGACGTCTTCTTCCGGTACCCGGCGCCCGCGCGCGACGACACGGGCCCCGCGGCCGTGGCCGCCGGGCCCCGGCGAGACGCCCCGCGGGGACTCGGCCGGCTCCGCGACTTCGGGCGCGACCTCGTGCGCGGCGCGCCCGGCGCGGAGGCCTTCGGGGCGGCGGTCCAGGGTGGGCCGGACGGCCTCGCCGACCGCGGCGGGGGACCGGGCGTGCGCCCCGCGCCCGCCGGCGCCCCGCCCGAGCCGCCGCCGGCCCTGCGCGGGGTTTCCTTCGAGATGCGGCCGGGCGAGATGGTCGGCCTCGTGGGCCCGAGCGGCGGGGGCAAGACGACCGTGGCGAGCCTGCTCCTCCGCCTCTATGATTGCGACGGGGGCGCTGTCCGCCTGGACGGCCACGACGTGCGCGACCTCACCCTGCGTTCGCTCCGAGGCCAGGTGGCCCTCGTCCTGCAGGACGTGTATCTCTTCAGCGCCAGCGTGCGGGAGAACGTGGCCTTCGGACTGGAGGCGGCCGGCGCGGCCGACGTGGACGCCGCGCTGCGCGCGGCCAACGCCCACTTCGTCTGGGACCTTCCCGACGGGCCGGACACCGTGATCGGGGAGGGCGGACTCCGGCTCTCCGGCGGGCAGCGGCAGCGCGTGGCCATCGCGCGGGCCCTCCTGCGGCGGCCGCGTGTGCTGATCCTCGACGAGGCCACCTCGGCCCAGGACAACCTGAGCGAGAGCGCGGTCATGCACGGGCTGCGCGAACGGGACGCACTGATGTCCGTCCTGGTCATCGCCCACCGGCTCTCGACCGTGACCCGCGCCGATCGCATCCTGGTCCTCGATCGAGGGCAGCTCGTGGAGCAGGGCCGGCACGACGAACTGCTGGCGGCCTCGGGCCTGTATGCGCGGCTATACGGGACGGAGGAGGAGGCGGGCAGCCGGGCGAGCGCGGCGACGTCCGGGCCGGCGGCCGGGGTTGCGGACCCCTGAGCGGGGATGCCGCCGCCCCCAAAGGCGCCGGGCCGCGGCCACCCGGGCACGTCCTGGGCCGAGCGGTGGCCTGGCCGACGGCAGGAGGTCGGTCGAGTGCCGCGCTGCATCTCCTGCGCCATCTGCCGGCGCGGCGCTCCGGCAAGCGCGGTCTGCCGGGACGAGGGCACCGTCGCCTTCCTCGACATCCGCCACCCGGATGCGTGGAAGGTGCCGGTGGTGCCGATCCGCGACGTCGAGGCGCTCGCGGACCTGGGGTGCCCGCGAACCGGAGCGCCCCGGGGACTGCCTGCACGGGCACGAGGCGGCGGTGGCCCAGGACGCCGAACGAACGTCGCCGCGGCGTGCCAGCCGCCTGGGTCACGCCTTGGTGCGTCGCGAGGTGCCGGGCCTGGCGTGAGGGTGGGGCCCCGCGCGGTGCGGCCCGCCCGGCGGCCGCACCGCACGACGTGCCCGTCAGGCTCAGCGTGCCTGTGGGTCTATCGCACCGCCGGTACCGAAGGCCCCGGCTTCGAACCCCGCCACGGTGGCGCAGGTGGTGGCCAGATCGATCCACCGCTCCAACCGCGTGAGGTCCCGCTGCGCGCGGACCCTGGCGGCCAGCGCCTCACCCGGTTCGCCGCACCGCAGCCGCAGGACGCGCAGGATGCCTTCCGCGGCGCCCTCCGCCCTTCCCTCGGCCTTTCCCTCCGCCCGGCCCGCCGCCCGCCCGCGCTCCTCGAGGATTCGCGCCATGCTGGGCGCCGCCATCGCAAACACCTCCACAAGCGAGGCCATTTCGCTCTCGGTGAGGCGCTTTCGACCCATCAGGAGGACCGCCGCCGCGCACCCTTCGCGGTCGGATTCCCGCTCCAGGGTGCCCGCGAACCGGAGCGCCTCGGCGACTGCGTGCACGGGCAGGCGCCTCCGGTGGCCCATGACGCCGACGAAGGTCAACGCCATCGCGTCATCCCGGTCGAGAGTCCCTCCCGCGGCAAGCTTCCGCCGGCACGCGTCGAGGAGCCCGTCGCCGTCCAGGGTTTCCGTGAACACGTTGTGCAACCGCAACAGGATGCCACCGGCATCCAGCGCGTCGGGCGCTGACCGAACGGCGCCAGTCTATAGGATCGCGAGGTGCACCGGCCCGCGCGGGCGTTCCACGTGCACGGCCAGCCGGGCCACGCAGGTGGACAGGTCGGCCGCCGCCGCGGCGGAGACGTGTTCAACCGCTGCGTGCGCCCCGTCCTCCATCCGCGGCAGGTTGTCCACCGTGCGGCTGTGGACGACGAGTCCCTCGGGCGCCTCGGCCGCCACGATGCGTCCGAGCCGCCCGAGGCCCAGCGGGGCGAGGGACCCGCCGTCGGCGAGGAACTGGTGGCCTCGCTTGGCCAGTCGGTCCTGGTAGGGACGAACGACACCGAGCGCGGCGGCTGCGGTTCTGGCCAGGTGGCGCTTCTTCTTCAGCGTGCAGGCCTCCCCACCCGTATGTTCGTTACGCCGGAGCGTACATACTGTCGCTATGAGGGGTCTATGCTTGGTGGATAGCGCATTTCCCGTGTGCCGTCCGGATCTCATGTTCTCACCCCGGCGATGGTCGTGTGGGAAACGGCATAGCATCGGCCCTCGAAAGCAGAGTGATGGCTGATATATTGCGTTGCATGCTAGTTCCCGGTATGCTCCCGGCATGGAGATTCGTTCGGCCGTGTCCCGACGGCGCATGGTCGCGGCGGGCCTCGGGCTCGCGGCCGCGGCGTGCGGCCCTGCCTGGGCCCGGGGGGGCGCATCCTCCCGAGCATCTCTGGCCGCGGCGGGCACGGCCGCCGTCCCGGTCGCCGTCCTCGGTCTCGTGGCCCCTTCGGTCTGGACGCAGCCGGAGGTGCGGGCGCTGGAGGCCCTCGATTCCCACGTGGAGTGGTGGGCCCCCAACCCGGCGTACTCGGCGCTGCAGCCCATCCGGCAACTGGCGCCGGGCACGGGCGCCGCATCGCCCGCGCCGGGAGGTCCGCCGGCGTGGGCCGTCAGCACCCTGGCCCCGTACACGCCGCCGCCGTCGTTCGCCGATCTCACGCCGGCCCTGAAGCAGGCCAACTTCGACGCCACGGCCCTGGTGCCCGGGGCGCTGCGGGGGTTCAGCAGCGCGGGTAAGCCGTACGCGGTCCCGATCGGCGTGGTGCCGACCGGGCTGTTCTGCAACGTGTCGGCCTTCCAGGAGGCGGGGATTTCGCTGCCGGCCGCCGGTTGGACCCTGGCCGACTTCGATGCCCTGTGTCTCGCGATGCGCGCCGCCATCCGCGCCGGCAAGGTCCGGGCCGCCAGCTCCGTGTTCCCGCCGCTGGTGGGCTCGACGACGTGGACTTCGGGTCGCGGGAGGTCCGCGTGGTACGGGGGCCTGCTCGACCCCACGGTCTGGGGTGGGTTCGTCCTGGGCTATGGGGGGACCATCGTCGACGGGAATGGGATGTTCGATCTCACCAACGCCGGCGCGATCCAGGGCCTGAACCGGCTGCTCGGCATCGCGCGCGAGTATGGCGCGCCGCAGTCAGCCATGCCGGACGGCGACGCGGCGCCGGGCGTGGCGCCCGGCGTCGCGTTCCCCTCCGCGATGGTCTTCGCCGGGTACCCCTGGGCAGGCCCAAACTACTATTTCGGCGGCGGAGCCGCCGCGACGAGGTGGATCCCGTTCCCCGCGATGCCCGACCGGCCCGTGGTGCCGGCCACGCTGCTCGGCGTGGGCGTCCTCCAGCTCATGACGGCCGGCAGGCTGCCGTTCGAGGTCCAGCCGCCGCTCCGGCCGGCCGAGGTGCCCCTCCAGGCGAAGGAGGCTGCGGTCGCCTTCGCCAGGTGGCTGTACGAGCGGACCTCCGCCGACCCGACGCTGCCGGGGATGCCGCCGCCCCTGGTCCTCGACGCGAAGGTCCAGGATGCATACTGGGCCACGCGGGGCGGCACCGCGGCCAGGCCGCCGGTGGCCTGGCGGGACCTCGCCGTCGTCCAGGCAGACTGGCCCACGACCGGTCTCGCCCCCGAGGTCATCGGGGGCTTTCTGCAGGGCACGACGCAGGCGTGCTGGATCGTCTTCGAGGCCCTGACGCAGGCCGCCCTCGGTGCGGCCTCGCTCCCCGACGCGCTCGCGGCGGCTACGCGGCAGCTCAACGCCGCGGCCGCGGCCCGGACCTCGGGGCTCGGCGGGGCGTAGGAGCAGTCAAAAGGGCCCATCTGGCGCGGACCCGCGAACGCGCTTTCGTGGGGGGCCGAGCCAGGCCCCGCATTGCCTTCTCCAGCCTTCGCCCGCATCCCCCATGCGGGCGCGGCCCGCAGCGGCGCGGAGCGGCGCATCCAGGTCGGGCCGGGGGATCGACCTTGCCGCGGCGTTCGGCGAGCAGCAAGTCTCCGATCGGTCCAGCCGGCACGGCGCGGAACACCGTGGGCGCCGGCCCCGTTCGACCGCCAGGCAGGCAAAGACGTCGCTGCCGCAGCCCTCCGGCCGCAGGACGCCGGCCTGGGCGACCGCGCCGCCATTCCCGCGCCCCGGTCCTTGACCAGGAGGTCGTCATTCAGACCAGGCCGCCTGGAGTTCGAGCGGGCGTACGCTCCAGGTCGTGGCAGCCCCGTCCTCGTTGCTCGCCAGCGGCTTGCTGGTCCTCGATCACCGCGAGGGCCGGCTGACCATGGTCATCGATACGCAGGCCTGCCTGGCCGCGTGGCCGGCATGGGCTGTGGCGGCCAGAGTCACGACGGAGCGCGCGGTCTGACGCGAGACGCCGTGGCGGCCGACGAGCGTGACCACCTTGCCGCGGCAGGGCTTCGCGATCACCGCCGCCCCCGCGCGGGTGCGCCGTTCGACGCAGCACTCGGGCGGCACCCGCCGCCCTCCCGC
>JAJYVV010000047.1:0-12406 GCA_021791815.1 Bacillota bacterium
GGGGGCCTCCCGCGGCGGGCCGCGCGCGGGACGCTCGACGCCGCGGACCGGCGGCGCTACGTTCCGCGCAACCGCAGGGCGCTTGTCGAGAGCGACGGTGGGAAGCGGCGCCCCGCACGGGGAAGGACAAGGTCGGCGCTTGCCGTGCCCGCAGAGCCCTGCCGCCGGTAGCGGAGGAGCGGTTTTTCTTCGACGGTGCGGCAGCGAGAGAGTGGTCGGCGTGGTGGCCTTCGACCCGAAGAGCCTCCGCGGCATCCGCACCCGTTTCGTCCGGGACCGCGCCCGCGGAGACGGCCTTCGCCGACCGCCGCTCGCTGGAGTCGCTCATCTTCCGGTAGACCCTGGCGGCCGGCGGCGGACCGCACCAGTGGTGCGAGCGCCATCGCACGGGGTCCGTACCAGCAGGATTGTCCGGCCGAGTGCCGCTGCATCCTGGAGGAGCTGCAGACCGGCCGCTGCACCCACCCCCAGGCATACCGGCGGCTGCTCGCGGAGCGCGAGGCCTGGCGGCCAGCGGGCGGTCCGTCGCAGAGCCCGGGCCGACCGCCGGCGGCCGAACCATCCGGGGGTGAAGGGGCGTGGGCCCAACGGCGCGCCACCCGGACGCCGCCCGTCCCGCGCTCCGCGCCTCGGACTCCGCGCAGGCGCATGGCATCCCGTCGCTGCGGGCCCGGCACACCTCCGGCCGACGGCCGGGACGGGTCCACCCGACCGGGCGCCCCTGGAGCGCGGGCGCCCGGGTTGGCGCCAGGACCCTGAACGCGCTGCGCGCGGGGCTCCGGGTGACCCGCGGCCCCGACGGCTCTCGCAAGCTGGGCCTGGACGTGAAACACCCCGGCCGGGATCGGCACCCCGCTCGCCGCGGCCGTCCAGCCGGGCCGCCGGAGAACAGCGGCCGCAGCCGCATGGGCGCGGACGCCCCCGCCGGGGTGCGCGACGCGGTGGCGGACGCCCGCCGGCCCGGCGCATTGCCCGACGATCCGGCGGCTCCCATCCGGGTCGCCCGTGCCCGGACGCAGGACCTCACGCTCGTCACCCGAGACGAGCGCGGCGTCCCGCGGGGACGGGTGGGCTTCCTCCCGGTCCTTCCCGCCGGCACGGCGCCCGGACACGCGGCCGCCGCCCGGGCCGCGACCTGCCCGGCCCGTCACCCGGCCTTGCCAGGATTCCCTCCGGCTCCTATACTGGCCCGTCAGGGGGTGCCTGCGATGGCGGCGGTGCTCACTCCGGCGGTCACGCTGACGCCGAAGGCGGCGCTCAAGGTGCGCGACCTGCTGGCTCAGAAGAAGCGCGACGATCTCGCACTGCGCATCTACGTCTCGGCGGGCGGGTGCAAGGGCTTTTCCTACGGCATGGCCTGGGACACGCCGGCGGATGACGACCACGTGCTCGAGCAGGAGGGCGTCCGGGTCCTGGTCGACCCCATGAGCGCGCCCTACCTGGACGGCGCGGAGGTCGACTTCGCCGAGGCCCTGATGGGCGGCGGCTTCACGATCACGAATCCGAACGCGGCCTCCACGTGCGGATGCGGCCAGTCGTTCAAGAGCAAGGACGGGGGCGGCGCGGCCAGCGCCTGCAGCTGCGGCCACTGAAGGGCGGCCGGTCGAGGCGCGCGCGGCGACGGGGCCCGGCGTGAGCCGCGCCCCGTTTCGTTTCGGTGCGCCGGGCGGTCAGAGCACCCGCGCCAGCCCCCGGTAGCACAGCCCGCGCGCGCTGTCGAGCGTCACCGTGTCGCCCGTCCGCAGGACGTGCGCCGCCCCGGCGGCCCCGACGATCACCGGGATGTCCAGCGCGAGCCCGAGCTCCGCCGCCCGGCAGGTCAGGCCCGCCTCCTCGCTGATGATGCCGCCGGACCGCTCCAGCACGGCGGCCGGCGGAGCCGCGCCGGCCGGCACGACGACGACGTCGCCCGGCCGGAACGCCGCGTCCCCGCCGTCCGTGCCCACCACGACGACCCGTCCGGTCACCGCGCGGCCGCCCACGCCCTGGCCGCGCAGCGCCACCTCGCCGATCGTCTGCACCTGCAGCGTGTTCGTCGAGCCGTGGCCGCCGCCCGACCCGGCCGTGATCACGACCAGGTCGCCCGTCTGGATCGCGCCCCGGTCGAGGGCGGTGCGCACCGCGCCCTGCAGCGTCTCCTCGATCGTCGGCCCCCGCAGGCAGGGGATCGGGCGCACGCCCCAGACCACGCTGAGCTGCTGGCCGACCTGCGGGTGCACGACCATGGCCAGGATGGGGTTGCGCGGCCGGTATTTCGCCACCCCGCGCGCCGTCAGGCCCGTCTGCGTCACCGTCAGGATCGCCGCCGCGCCCAGGTTCTGGGCGGCCAGGGCCGTCGCGTAGCTGATGGCGTCGGGTACGGTGGTCCCCGCCCCGGCGGCGCGCCGCTGGAGCATCTCGCGGAACGGCAGCGCCTGCTCCGTCCGCTGCGCGATGCGGGCCATCGTGCGCACGGCCTCGACCGCGTGGTGGCCGATGGCCGTCTCGGCGCTGAGCATGACGGCGTCCGACCCGTCGAAGATCGCGTTGGCCACGTCGGAGGCCTCGGCCCGGGTGGGCCGGTTGTGGGTGACCATCGACTCCAGCATCTGGGTCGCGGTGATGACCGGCTTGCCGGCCTCCAGGCACTTGCGGATCAGTTCCTTCTGGACGAGTGGCACCTCTTCGGCCGGCAGCTCCACCCCGAGGTCCCCACGCGCGACCATCAGGCCGTCGGAGGCCCGCAGGATCTCCTCCGCCCGCGCCACGCCCTGCTGCGACTCGATCTTGCTGATGATCTGCATGCCGCCGCCGCCGGACTCCTCCAGGACGCGGCGGACCCGGAACACGTCCTCGGCGCGGTGCACGAAGGACGCCGCCACGAAGTCCGCGCCGACCTGGGCCGCCCGCCGGAGGTCGGTGACGTCCGCCGGCTGCAGCACCGGCAGGTCCAGATCCATGCCGGGCAGGTTGACCTTCTTGCCGCTGAGCAGCTCCCCGCCGACCTCGACCTCGCAGCGCACCTCGGTGTCCCGCACGCCGACGCAGCGCAGGCTGAGGTTGCCGTCGTCCAGCAGGACGATCTGGCCAGGCCGCACGTCGACGTGGAGGCGGGCATAGTTCGTGCCGACCCCGCGGGCATCGCCCGGGCGCCCGTCCGGATACAGGCTGAACGGGTCGCCCGCCGTCAGCCGGACCGACCCCTCCGCAAAGGCCGCGATGCGGATCTCCGCGCCCCGGGTGTCGACGAGGATGCCGAGCGGGCGCTCCGGATGGCGCGCGCGCAGGTCGAGGAGGCTCGCCAGCCGGCGATCGAAGTCCGCGGGACCCCCGTGCGACAGGTTGAGCCGCGCGACGTCCATGCCGGCGTCCGCCAGCGCGGCGAGCGTCTCGGCGCCCTCGCTCGCCGGACCGATGGTGGCCACGATCTTCGTCCGCCGCACGGGCGACCATTCCCCTCGGAGCGCCGTCTCCTCCGCCGCGACCGCGGGCACGGCAACGCGGGCCGGCCGGCCCGCCGTCAGGCCGACAGGCGACTCGCCAATTCGTGGAGCCGCAGGTCCAACGTGCGCCGCCCGGCGACCGCCGCGCCCAGGGGCACCCCGACGATGACGCCCGCCTGCAGGCCCGCCATCAGCCCGTGGTGCCCGTCCACCAGGAAGTCGACCGCCGCGGCGCCCAGGCGGCTCGACAGGTTGCGGTCGGCGGCGGTCGGCGATCCCCCGCGCTGCACGTGGCCCAGGATGGTCACGCGCGTCTCCAGGCCGGCCGAGGCCTCGATCTGGGCGCCCAGCTCGGTCGCGCGCCCCGCCCCCTCGGCCAGCACGATCAGGTTCTGGCGCAGGCCCCGCGACAGGCCCCGCCGCAGGCGGCGGCAGACGGTCTCGGGGCTCCATGCCACCTCGGGGATCAGGATGGTCTCGGCTCCGCAGGCCATGCCGACCGCGAGGGCCAGGAACCCGGAACGACGGCCCATGACCTCCACGACGAAGGTCCGCTCGTGCGCCGCGGCGGTGTCGCGAACCCGGTCCACGGCCTGCACCGCGGTGTTCACGGCCGTATCGAACCCGATGGTCTGCTCGGTGCCCGCCAGGTCGTTGTCGATGGTCGCGGGAATGCCGACCGACGGGATGCCCAGCCCCTCCAGGGCGAGGCAGCCCCGCAGGCTCCCATCGCCGCCGACGCACACCAACCCCTCGACGCCGGCGGCCCGGAGCCGCGCGGCGCCCGCGCGCTCGCCCTCGGGCTCCGTGAAGGCCGCGCAGCGCGCGGTGAGCAGCATGGTGCCGCCGCGGTGGATGATGTCGTGCACCGACTCGGGACCCAGGGGCTCCATCTCGCCGCCCAGCAGGCCGAAGTACCCGCGGCGGATGCCGACGACCTCGACGCCCCGGTGGACGGCGCTGCGCACCACCGCCCGCACCGCCGCGTTCATCCCCGGAGCGTCTCCCCCGCTCGTCATCACGGCGATCCGGCGCATGGGGCCTCCTTCCATCTGGGCGGACCGCGCGCGGGCAACGCCAAACCAGCCCGCGGCGTCTCCGCGACGCGGCTCGTCCTTGTCCAGCGCCCCGCGACGGCTCCCGGGCCGCCGATGCACGCCCGGCGGGGCGCCGCCGCGTCGAACGCCGCAGGGAGGCGCAGGCCTGAAGGGATGCGACGGGCCAGGCGCGATTCCTGCCGCGCGGGCCGCCGCCCGGCGGGGAAGGGACGGGGCCGGCCGGGACGCGGGTCAGCCCTGCAGGAGCGCGCGGCGCTCCGTCTGCCCCGCGAACTCCGCCCGCTGGCGGATCAGGTCCATCAGCTTCCGCTTGCCCTTGATGGAGCCGATCATGACCGCGCCCACCAAGCGGTTCTGGACGAAGAAGAGCTTGCGGTACGAGCGGGCCTCCGGGTCGCAGCGCACCACCGACTCCGCGTCCGGAGCGGTCTCCGGCGTCACGCCCAGCACCGAGATGATGGTGTCGAACAGGCCGCTCTGGTAGGTCGGCACGTCCACGTAGGGCACGTTCCCCCCCAGCATGTTCATCGCCGCGACGCGGCCGTGGGCCAGCGCGTTGTCCCACGTGCCCATCAGGTGGTGGGAGCCGGTCACCTGATCCGCATACTCGGCGATGTCGCCCGCGGCGAAGATCGCCGGGTCGCTGGTGCGCAGGCAGTCGTCGGTGACCACCCCCGTGGCCAGGCGGACGCCCGTGGCCTCGAGCAGGTCGGTGTTCAGGCGCAGCCCCAGGCCGGAGCCCACGAGCTGGCAGTCCAGGGTCTCGCCGCCGGTGGTCACGACCCCGGTGGCCACTCCGTCGCGGACCGGCACGCGGGCAACCTCCTGGCCGTGCAGCACCTCCACCCCATGGGCCGCGGCGATGCGGTCGACCAGCGCCCCGCCCTCGTCGTCGAGGATGCGGCGGAGCCACCGGGGCCCGCGGATCATCCAGACCACCTCGAGGCCACGGGCGCGAAACCCCTCCGCCAGCTCATAGGAGATGAACGAGCCGCCCACGGCCACCGCCCGGCGGGCGCCGTCGATCCGCCGGCTCAGGGCCAGGGTGTCGTCAAAGGTTTGAAAGTTGAGACAGTTGGGGGCGTCGGCCCCCGGCGCCGGCAGGGGATGGGGCCGGCCGCCGGTGGCGACGAGCAGGGCGTCGTAGGGCAGTTCCCGGCCCGACGCGGTGTGGGCGATCCGGCCGGCCGCGTCGATGGCCGCGACCCGGGTCTCGGGAAGGAATTCGATGCCGGCCTGTTCGAACGCGTCGGGCGTGCGGAGAAAGACCTTGGACTCGGGGACCTCCAGCTTCAGCATCCGCGGCAGCGCCACCCGGTTATACAGCGGGTAGGCCTCATCCGTCAGCAGCGTCACCCGGCACGCCGGATCCTGCTTCCGCAGGACCTCCGCGCAGGTCGTGCCCGCCGCTCCGTTGCCAATGATCACGAACCGCCGGACCCCCGAGTCTGCCAAGGACCGACTCCCTCTCCATCCCTACCGGCCGGCGCGCGCGACGCCGAGGGACCCGGACACCGGCCCGAGCCCTCGCCGCCCCGCGGCGGCAGGCATGGCGGGCGGGAGACCGAATGGTGTGGCCACGGGCCGGCGGCAGGGCCCGCCGCGGCCCCGCCGCCGCGCCGTCTTCGATTCCGCAAGGAGGCCCCGCATCCGTGGACGCCGCGTCCGCTCCCGAGGATGCCCAACCGGCTCCGCCTTCAGGACCGCCCGCCGGCGCGACGCCGCGGCTCTTCACCGTGGCCGAGGCCAACCGGCTCCTGCCCTACCTCCGCGCGGCCCTCGGCGACGCCCGCGGGCACCTCGCCGATCTGCGCCGCTGCCGGGAGGAGATGCTGGGCCTGGAGGCCGTCGGAGCCGCGGCCGATGGCACCCTCATCCTGGCCGCCGACCACCGGGCCGCGGCGCGGCGCGGCGCACAGGCCCGGGAGCGCCTGGAGCGCGTTCTGGCCGACATCGCGGAACGCGGCTGCCAGGTGAAGGACCTGGCCACCGGGCTCTGCGACTTCCCGGCCGAGGTCGAGGGGCAGGCCGTGCTGCTGTGCTGGCGTATCGATGAAGAGGCCGTGACCTTCCTGCACGGCCCGACGGACGGATTCCGGGGCCGCCGTCCCATCCCGCCCGGCACACCCTGAGCACCGACGCCCGTTTATACCATATGGTGCGCGGGCCTGGAAGGCGGGGCCCGCCGTCGGGCGGGCCCCGCGCAGGCCGGTCCAGGGGGGCCGGATCCCCGGCTTCGGGGCAGCCGCCTCAGATGCCCGCGACCACGCTGGCGATGGCCGGCCCCTTGGTCGGGAAGCGGGATGCCATCGTGGCGGCCTCCGCCTGCTCCCGGCCACCGGCGGCCACGACGGCGTCGACCTGGGTCGCCATCTGCGACAGGCCGGCCGCGGGCGAGATCGCTCCGGAACCGATCCTGGACAGGCCCGCGGCGATGATCGATCCCGCCTGGATGGCGTTGTACGCGAAGAAGATGGTCGGCCAGGCGTAGCCGCCCTGGGCGGCGTCCTGGAACCAGTGCAACTGCTTGCCCTTCAGCGGCGGCGCCGCCTGCTCCACGATCGTCTGCCACTGGCTCCAGAGCGACACGAGGCAGGGCTCGATCAGGGTCGTCGTCATTTGGAACACCTGCCACCCGGGCTCGTAGGTGAGGTACTTCAGCAGCATCCAGGCCTCGTCGGGATGCGCGGTGGCCTTGTTGATGGCATAGAAGTCGATGTTGTCGTATGTGGCGCGCCCACCGGGGAACGCCGGTACGGGCAGCAGGTCCCACTTGTACTTGTTGCCCAGCTCCGTCGCGAGGTCGAACACGTTCCAGCCGCCGACCATGGCGAACGCCGCGGTGCAGGCGCCGGCGAGCCGCCCGACCTCTCCGGAGTCCGAGATGCCGACGCGGGACGTCTGGAGGCCGGAGAGCCACGAAAGGGCGCCGACGCCCTGCGGGCTGTCGACGAGGCAGTGCGTCTGGGTGGCGTCCATCTCCACCCCGTTCCAGGCGTGCATCCACCAGTTGATGTGTCCGTCGTCCAACGACAGGAAGGAGATGCCATAGCGCTTCTTGCCGGGGGCGTACGTGCTCTGGGCGCACTGCTCCCAGATGGCGGCGGCCTCGGTGTACGTCCAGGTCGCGTCGGGGTAGGCGATGCCCAGGCCGTCGAGGACGTCCTGGCGGTAGGCGACGATGCCGGGCCCGTCATAGCTGGGCAGGCCGTAATGCTTGCCGCCCGCGGACAGGGCCTGGACGTGGGGGACGCTCCACGACGAGATCGGGATGTTGTCCTGGCTGAGATAGGAGTCGAGGGGCAGCAGCCAGTCGCCGGCCATGTACGTGGCGAAGTCGTCGCAGCAGGAGTCGACCACGTCGGGGTAGCCGGAGCCCGCGATGGACTCGACAATGACGCCGCTCGGGTTGCCCCACCCGCCGGGATAGAGTGTGGCGCGCAGGCCCTTGTTCTGCGCGTTGAAGGTGCCGTCGAGGTACTCCTGGCAGATGCCGATGAACGTCTTGTTGTAGCTGATGCCCTGATAGTTGGGCTGGAAGACGAGCCGCGTGACCCCGGCCTGCGTCGCGGGGGACGCGGCCGCCAGGACGCGGCCCGCGCCGCTCCCCCGGCCGCCCCATGCGGCCGCGCCCCCCGCGGCCGCCGCCCCGGCACTCCACCTCAGCATCTGCCGCCGGGTCCCGCGCTGCGAGGCAAGCCCGCCGGTCGTCCTAGCCATCCTCTTCCGTCCCTCCGCCAGGCTGTGTCGGCCCCGTGGGATCATGCGGCAAGGGCCCCATCCGCGCGGCGATGCCCGTGCGACGGGCGGGAGAAGACTTGGGGTAGGAACGGGGCTGCGTCACGGCGAGCGGACGACATAGTCGACGATCGCGGCCTGCCCGGCGAGCCACGACCGGTCCCCGGCCGGCAGCAGGGCCTGCAGCGCCGGCAGGCCGCTGCCCTTCTCCCCCAGTTCCTCCTGGTCGTAGTAGGCGCCGAGCAGGTCCGGGGCGGCGCACGACGGCAGCGGATGGCACGCCGCCGCGCCTCCGGCCAGCGCCGCCAGGTTCGCCTGCAGGTCCGCGCGCAGGATGCCGGGCAGCTCGGAGGTCGCGTTCCGGTACAGGACGCCGTCGTAGGCCCAGTAGACCGGGGCGAGGATGGGCGCGCCCGCCACGGTGTCGATCTCCGCGCTCGCCACCATCAGGTAGGGATAGAGGCCGTCCGGGGACACGGGCCGGGGGTCGGCCGGATCGCCCACGGACGAGATCTGCCCGAGGAGCACGGGCGGCGACGTCCCGGCGAGCCGGTAGACGAAGGCCTGGCGGTACGCCCCGCTCGTCGTGGTGGCGCTCGTGATCACGATCTCCTCGCCGCCGTCCCCGAAGAAGTCGCCGCACGCCGTCGGGGTGGATCCGAACGAGAAGGGCGCGAGCGCCGGGGCCGGGACCGGCTTGCCGTCCGGGGCGGTGATGCTGAGGTGGCTGGTCCAGCCCGCGGCGGGCCCGGGGCCCGGGGTGGCGCTCCACGCGACGCTGTACCCGGCGCAGTCCGCGTCCCCCGAGACGCCCCCCCCTCCCCCGGCCGGGACGCCGAGCGCCTGCAGGTCCAGGGGCGGCGCGGGCGGGGCCGGTCCCCCGGCCTCGAGCCGCGCCCCGCCGTCCGCGCCCGCGACGGTGTAGGTGCCGTCGGCCCAGCGCACCCCGGCTGCGGTGCCGATCCCGATACGGAAGGGCACCGACCATTCGCCGCCGCCCGCCGCGACGGACGCCCCCACCTCGTACGAGGCGCCGGCGGGGACCGGCGCCGCGGCGGCCCAGGCGGGGTACGGGTGCTGCGCCCGCCACGCGGGCGCCCACAGGTCGTACGCGTCGGCAAGGTCGCCCTGGGACGCGAGCTCCAGGTACGAGCGGACGGCGTCGTACGCCTGAACCGCGGTGATGGCCGGCGCCGCCTGGGCCGACGACGTCCCGGCCGCCGTCGGCACGGCGGCCGACGGATGTCCTGCGCGCTGGCCGGGCGCCCGGCCGCACCCGCCCAGCGCCACCGCCACCGCCAACCCGACAACCGCCGCCGTCGGCCCGTCCCGGCGGATCAGGCGGATCCACCCAGCGGCTGGCCCACGAGCGTCCCTTCCACGACCAGGCGCTGCTGGTCGAAGAGCCCATTGCAGGTCACGAGGTCCACCGTCGCCGGCCCGCTGTGGGTCGGAGCGACCGCCGCGAGGTCGGTCGGGGCGATGACCTGGCTGCCGGTGACCCGGTATTCGAAGTTGCCGTACGCCGTCACGAAGTCGATCTGGTCGCCCGGCCGGAGTTGCGACAGGTGGAGGAAGACGGCGCCCCAGATGTTGAGGTGTCCGAAGATCACCATGCGCCCCGGCTGGCCGGGCAGCGGGCTGCCCTGCACGTGCGCCGGGCCGTCGCGGAGGAGCGCGCTCCAGACCGACGGATCGTACGTCAGGCCCTCCAGGACGGTGCTGTCGACCCCGATGGCGGGGATGTCCACCTCGGCGAGGGGATCGCCGGAACCGACGTCCACCGCCACGCGGACGGGCACGGCCGCACCGAGGGCTGCGGCACCGGGCAGCAGCGACGACGCGCCGGGCGCCGGGGGCGGGGGCAGCGCGGGCAGGGTCGGGACGGAGACGGCGTCCGAGGAGCCCGAGGACCCGGCCGCGCCGGCGGAAGCGGCCGCCGAACCGCCGGCACCCGCGCCCAGCGCCCGCACCTGCGCCTGGAAGGTCCGCCGCTGCTGGCTCTGCACGTGCGCGTACCACCACCCGGACCACACCGGCATGCCGAGGCCCGCCAGACCACCGCAGATGCACACGATCGCGGCCGGAACGCGCCAGCGCCGCCAGTCCACGCGCCGAGAGCGAACGGGGCCGCCCTGCCCGCCGGCCCCGGGCTGCGAGGGCGCCTCCCGGCTCGCCATGCCGCACCGCTCCTCCCTGACCGGGCCAACGTACGGGCCCGCCCCGCTTCGCCGCGCAGAGTTCGCCGCGGGGGGCGCCGCGCCTGCTCTGCCGTCCGCGGTGGGTCCCCGGCGTCAGGCAGCGTATCCCGTCGCGCCCCGGCGGCGCCACCCCGGGGCCGGCCTCGCCGTGCCCGGCGGCCCGCGACACAGGGTCGGCGGGTGGACGCGGGCCCGTGGAATTCGGTTGAACTCGCGCCGGGGCCCGTGCTAGCATGGGCCGAATCCGGCCGGCAGGGCGGCGCAGCCGTCCGCCCGTGCGGCTGCCGGGTGGGCCAGCGGCGTTGGAGGGTGGGCGCGCGGATGATCTTCGTCATCACGGAGCCGTGCATCGGAACCAAGGACGCCTCGTGCGTCGAGGTGTGCCCCGTGAACTGCATCCATGAGGGCGAGGACCAGTACTACATCGATCCGGACGAGTGCATCGGCTGCAGCGCCTGCGCCACCGTGTGCCCGGTCAACGCCATCTTCGATGAGGATGAGCTGCCCGACCAGTGGAAGTCCTACCTGGAGAAGAACCGCGACTTCTTCAAGAAGTAGAAGGCCGCGGCGCCGGATGGGCGCCCGCGTAATCGCGCGGGCGCCCATCCGGCCTCCGCCGGGCCTCTGCGCGGATGGTCCGACGCGAACCGCCCCGCCGGTGCCCGGACGGCCGCTTGCGGTCCGCGACGTGGGCCGCCGACCGCAAATTCCCGCCAGCCACGGCACCCCGCGCCCAAACCCACTTTCCGGCCGGGAACCGGCCATGTCTCCGGCCTCCGCCGCTCCGCCATCTTTTGCCGTGGGCTCCGCCTCTTCGTGCCTTCCAGGGTTCGGCGTTCCTGGGGCGCGAAGGCCAGGGCCTGAACTGCTGCTTCCCCCACTTCGTCTGTTTCTTCCAACCTTGGCGTGGCCGATCGGGCGCATGGGCCCGACGTCACCGGACATGGATGAAGGAGTTGCGGCTGCGGCCCCGAATCCACACCCCTCGGTGCGGCATCCTCTTGCATCGGGGGATGCGCGCGGCACTTATACGAGGAGGTTGAGCAGATGCGGAACGTGTCCCTTGGTGTGCTGTGTTCCATAGGGGTCGCCGGCACGCTGGTCCTGGCGGCCTGCGGGTCGAAGGCGAGCACCGGCGGGACCGGCACGTCCGGCACCACCGGCAACTCGAGTTCGGCCGGGGCCGCCGCGACCACGACGACGACCACCACATCGGCGGGGTCGGGCAATGCGTCCAAGTGCACCGCGGGGTCGGCGCTCGGCACCGTGAGCGGCTGGGTGGAGCTCTGCCTGCCGTATAACCAGATGGTGTTCGGGATCACCGGCACCGCCGTCGCGCCCGGCTTCGACGGGGGCGGCTACGACCTCGATCCCACGGACCCGGCGTGGCCCAAGGAGAGCAAGACCCAGTGCGCGACCACCGGCGTGCAGACCACGGCGAGCAGCGTGCCCTTCTGGTTCCCGCCGACGGGCTGCGCGACCACGTCGGTGAAGAACTCGCTCGACCTCGGTCCGAACGGCGGCCCGGCGACCATCAACGTGCCCGCGGGCAGTTACAAGCAGATGGCGATCCTGGGCTCGGCCGGTAACGGCGGATCGAACCCGCCGAACCAGGTCGACATCCAGTTCAACTACTCCAGCGGCTCCCCGGACAAGACGACCGTCTACCTGGAGGACTGGTGCTCCAGCTCGCCGACCGGCCAGCCCGGCTTCATGCCCGCCGACCGCTACCAGAACGGCGCGCAGACGGGCCCCGCGTGCGGTGTGTTCGTCTATCCGATCCCGATCCCGGGCAGCAGCAAGACGCTCAAGAGCATCGCGCTCTCCAACGACCCGGGCAGCTCGTCGAACTACGAGCCCGAGGTCATGGCACTCAGCCTCCAGAAGGGCTAGGCCATGCGCCCCGCGGGCGGCATGCGGTCTCGAGGGGGAAGGCCCCGCGGCGGCGCCGCGGGGCCTTCCCCCTTGCATCGGTGCCGGATCGCGC
>JAJYVV010000047.1:12416-22399 GCA_021791815.1 Bacillota bacterium
GGGGCGAGAGCCGCCGGACTGGGCGTTCGCGGGCCGCCCGGGGATGCGCAGGGGCCCCCGCCTGCGGCGGGGGCCCCTGTCTCCGAGACACCCCGGTGGCGATGGGCCGCCCGCCCTAGCCGATCCCGGCCGCGGCGGCCAGCGCCGCTTCGACCAGCCACTCCGCGCTTCCCGGCGCGGGTGCGATGGCCTGCGCCGGGAAGCGCTCCGGGTGCGGCTGGCCCGTGAGCACGGCGCCCAGGGCCGCGGCCTTGTTCACGCCGCCCACGCTGAACAGGACCCGGCGCGCCGCGTTGATCACCCACGGCGTCAGCGTCAGGCGGCGCATGCCCAGCGCGGGCACGAACGGCGCCGCCACCCAGGCCCGGGAGCCGAGGACCGGCGAGTCCGGGAACAGCGAGGCCGTGTGCCCCTCGGGTCCCATGCCCAACAGGATGAGGTCAAAGCGCGGCGGCTCTTCCGCGGTCGGAATGCCGAATGCGTCGGCGAGATCCACCGCGTAGTCCGCCGCGGCCGCGTCCAGGTCCTGCGCCTCCCCGTGCATGCGGTGGATCTGCGCGGCGGGCACGGGAACACGCGCCAGGAGGGTCTGTTCGGCCAGCCGGTAGTTGCTGTCCGGATGATCGGGCGGCACCGGCCGCTCGTCCCCCCAAAAGACGTGCACGGCGCGCCAGGGCACCTGGTCCCGGGGCCATTCCGCGAGCAAGGCGAAGGCCCGCGCCGGGGTGCTGCCCCCGGCGAGCGCGACCCGGAACGCCCCCTGGCGGGCGACCGCCTCCCGGGCGGCCGCGGCGAAGCGCTCGGCCGTGGCCCTCGCCAGCGCCTCGGCGTCGGCCACCACGGTCACTGCCGGTGCTGGCTTCACGGCTTGCGCCACGCCCGTCCGTCGCGGGCGATCAGTTCGTCCGCCTGGGACGGCCCCCAGGACCCGGCCGGATACGGGCTGAGGGCCACCTGCCGGTTGCCCACGGACCCGCCCGACATGCCCTCCGGCGTATCGACCCGGCCCCAGGCCTGCAGGACAGGCGTCATGAGGGCCCACGCGGCCTCGACCTCGTCCCGGCGGGTGAAGAGCGTGGAGTCGCCCAGGGCCGCCTCCAGCAGGAGCCGCTCGTACGCCTCGGGCCGTTCGTCGCCGAACTTGCCGTACGAGAAGTCCATGTCGACGTCCTGGATGCGGATCGCGGCGCCGGGCACCTTCGCTCCGAAGCGCAGGCCGATGCCCTCGTCGGGTTGGATGCGCAGGACGAGCTCGTTCGGGTCCAGCGCCGGCGTGCCCGTGTTCCGGAAGGCCGAATGCGGCGCCGGGCGGAAGACGACGGCCACCTCGGTCGCCCGGCGCGCCAGGCGCTTGCCCGTGCGCACGTAGAACGGCACGCCCGCCCAGCGCCAGTTGTCGATGAGCAGCTTGCACGCGGCGAAGGTCTCGGTCTGGGAGTCGGGCGCGACCCCCGACTCCTCCCGGTACCCGGGCACCGGTTTGCCGTCGACCCGCCCCGCCGTGTACTGGCCGCGGACCACGTTCTCCAGGGCCGAGTGGGCGTCGAACGGGCGGATGGCGTGGAGCAGCTTGACCTTCTCGTCGCGGACCGCGGCCGCGTCGAACGAGGCGGGCGGTTCCATCGCCACCAGGCTGAGGAGTTGAAGAAGGTGATTCTGCATCATGTCCCGCAGCGCCCCGGACTCCTCGTAGTAGAGGCCGCGGCCCTCCAGGCCGATGCCCTCCGCGATGCTGATCTGCACGTGGTCCACGTACTGGCGGTTCCAGATCGGCTCGAAGATGCCGTTGGCCAGGCGGAACACGAGGATGTTCTGCACGGTCTCCTTGCCGAGGTAGTGGTCGATCCGGAAGATCTGCTCCTCGCGAAAGACCGAGTGCATCTTGTGGTTCAGTTCACGCGCCGTGTCGAGGTCGCGGCCGAACGGCTTCTCCACGACGATGCGGGAATAGCCGGCCCCCCAGTCCCCGCCGAGGCCCACGGCGCCGAGCAGCTCGGTGATGCCCGCGTAGGCCTCCGGCGGCGTCGCCAGGTAATACAGGCGGTTGCCGCCCACGCCGCGTTCCTTGGCCAGCCGATCCAGGAGGGCCTTCAGGTCCCGGAAGGAGGCCGGGTCCGAGTAGTTGCTCTGGAAGTAGAAGACCTGGTCGCGAAGCCGGTCCCAGGTCCAGTCCTCCCCGCCCCCGAACTGGCGCAGGCCCTCCTGCAGGCCGCTGCGGAAGGCCTCGTCGCCGAGCGGCCGGCGCGCCACGCCGACCAGCGCGAAGCGCTCGGGCAGCAGCCCCTTCCGGTCCAGGCTGTACAGGGCGGGCACGAGCTTGCGGCGGGTGAGGTCGCCGCTCGCGCCGAAGACCACCAGCAGGAATGGGGCGGGCCGCCGCTCCGCGGGGCCCGGGCCCTCGGCTCCTGCGACCGCCGACTGCGCCATTACGACCGCCAAGCTGCGTCCTGGTCAGAACCATGCGGACGGCCTTCCGGGGCCTGGTGCCGCATCGTCCGCCCGACCAGGGCTTCGCCCCTTTCGGCTTCGGATTTGCCCCCGTGCGGGGGCAGGCAAGCGAGAGGCGGACTCGGGTCGGGAACCGGGGCAATCCCCGGGTCGCGCGGGCGGGGACGGCGCGCGACCCGTTAGACGGTCAGGACCTCGGCTTTGGCCGCCAACTCCTGCAACATCTTGCCGAAGGCGTCCGCGAAGGCCGCGATGCCGTCGCGCTGCAGCCGCTCGCCGACCTCCTCCAGGTCGATGCCCTCGGCCGCGAGCGCCGCCACGGCGTCGCGGGCCTCGGGCACGCCGGTGTCGACCGTGCGGGCCACCTCGCCGTGGTCGCGGAACGCCGCGATGGTCTGGGGCGGCATCGTGTCCACGGTGTGCGGACCGATCAGCTGTTCCGCATACAGCACGTCGCGGTACGCCGGGTTCTTCGTGCTGGTGCTCGCCCAGAGCGGGCGCTGCACGTTCGCCCCGCGCGCGGCCAGCGCCTCCCAGCGGGGGCCGGAGAAGGTCTCCTGGAAGCGCGCATAGGTCAGGCGCGCGTTGGCGATCGCGGCGGTGCCCAGCAGGCCGCGCAGGGCCGCCCGCTTCTCCTCGCTGTCGGCCGCCGCGGCGCGCTCCTCCAGCAGCCGGTCGACGTGGGTGTCGAAGCGGCTGACGAACACCGAGGCCACGGAATGGACGGCGCGCACGTCCTGGCCCTCCCGGACCCGCCGCTCCAGCCCGCGCATGTACGCCTCGGCGACCCCGTCGTAGTGCCGCAGGGCGAACATCATGGTGACATTGATGCACAGCCCGCGGGCGGTGCATTCCTCGATGGCCTTCCACCCGGCGCGCGTGGCCGGGATCTTGATCATCACGTTCGGGCGCCGCAGGGCCGCGTGCAGGCGGAGCGCATCCGCCACCGTCGCCTCGGCGTCGTCCGCCAGGGCCGGGGACACCTCGAGGCTGATGAAGCCGTCGGCGCCGCCGCTCTGTTCCCAGACGGGCCGCAGCAGGTCGGCCCCCGCCCGGATGTCGTCCTGGGCCAGGGCGTCGTAGATCGCCTCGGGGCTGCGCCCCTCCGCCTTCAGGCGGCGGATGTCCGCGTCGTAGGCGGGGCTGCCGCCGATGGCCTTCTCGAAGATCGCGGGGTTGCTCGTCACCCCGCGGACCTCGCCCGCCCGGATCAGGCCGGCGAGGGTGCCGTCGCCGAGCACGGTCCGGCTGATGTTGTCGTACCAGACGCTCTGACCGAAGTCGGCCAGGCGCTGCAGCGGATTCGCCACCGCCATCTCCCCCTCCGCCCCGGATTCCTGGGCCCGCCCGCGCGCCGGATTCAGCGGAACAGCGCCCGGGCCCGCTCCAGCACGGCTTCCGGCGAGAAGCCGAACCGCGCAAACAGCTGCTCGGCCGGCGCCGAGGCCCCGAACCGCTCGAGGGAGACGACGTCGCCGTCGAGCCCCACGAACTGCCACCAGGACTGGCCGGCCCCGGCCTCGACCGCGATCCGGCGCCGGCAGGCGCCGGGCAGGACGGCCTCACGATACTCCTCGGGCTGGGCCTTGAACAGTTCCATGCACGGCATGCTGACCACGCGCGCGGCCCGGCCCTCCGCCTGCAGGCGGCGCCCGGCCTCCAGGGCCAACTGCAGCTCGGAGCCGGTCCCGATCAGGATCGCGTCGGGGCGGCCGCCCGGCGCCTCCAGCAGCACGTAGGCGCCCCGCGGGACGCCGGCCGCCGCCTGCTCCGCGGTGGTGAGCACCGGCACCTTCTGCCGGGACAGGATCAGCGCCGACGGGCCGTCGGCCCGGCGCAGGGCCGCCGCGAACGCGGCCGCCGTCTCGTTCGGGTCGGCGGGGCGCAGCACGTGCAGCCCGGGCATGGCGCGCAGGGCGCTGAGGTGCTCGACCGGCTGGTGGGTCGGGCCGTCCTCGCCGAGCCCGATGCTGTCGTGCGTCCAGATGTAGAGGACGGGCAGCTCCTGCAGGGCGGCCAGGCGGACGCTGCCGCGCATGTAGTCGGAGAAGGTCAGGAAGGTGCCCCCGAACGGCCGGGCGCCGCCGAAGAGGGCGATGCCGTTCATCGCCGCGCCCATCGCGTGTTCGCGGACCCCGTAATACAGGTTGCGCCCGTCGCGCCGCTCGGCTGAGAACGCGGGGCTCCCCTTGATCGTCGTGTCGTTGCTGCCGGACAGGTCGGCCGAGCCGCCCAGGAGCGTGGGCAGCCTCGGCGCGACGGCGTTCATCGCGCGACCGAAGGCGGCCCGCGTCGCCATGGCGTCGCCCGGGCCGAACGACGGAAGGGCGCGCTCCCATCCCGCCGGCAGGGCGCCCTCCAAAGCCGCGCGGAACTCCCGCGCCGCATCCGGGTGCGCCTCGGTGTAGCGGCGCAGTTGCGCGTCCCACTCCGCCTCATAGGCCCGCCCGCGGTCCAGGGCCTGCCGGAAGCGGGCCAGGGCCTCCGGCGGCACGAGGAAGTCGGGCGCCTCGGGCCACCCGTAGGCGCGCTTGGTGAGGATCGTCTCCTCCTTGCCCAGCGCCTTGCCGTGCGCCTCGCTGCTGTCCTGGCGGTTCGGGCTGCCGAAGCCGATGTGCGTGCGCATGGCGATCAGGGACGGCCGCGGATCCGCGATCGCGGCCTCGATGGCCCGCGCCACCGCCCCCAGGTCGTTGCCGTCCGCCACGGACTGCGTGTGCCAACCGTAGCCCTGGAAGCGCGCGATGGCGTCGTCACTGTAGGACAGGTCGGTCGGCCCGTCGAGGGAGACGTGGTTGTCGTCATACAGGTAGACGAGCCGTCCCAGGCGCAGGTGGCCGGCCAGGGACGCGGCCTCCGCCGCCACGCCCTCCATGAGGTCGCCGTCGCTGACGAGCGCGAAGATGCGGGCGGGCACGAGGTCGAAGCCCGGGCGGTTGAACCGCGCCGCGAGGTGTTCCGCCGCGATGGCCATGCCCACGCCCATCCCGAAGCCCTGGCCCAGCGGGCCCGTGGTGGCCTCCACGCCGGGCGTCAGGCCGTGCTCGGGGTGGCCCGGCGTCCGGCTGCCCCACTGGCGGAAGTTCCGGATCTCCTCCAGCGGCAGATCGTAGCCGGTCAGGTGCAACAGGCTGTACAGGAGCATGCTGCCGTGGCCGGCCGACAGGACGAACCGGTCGCGGCCGGGCCAGGCCGGATGCGCGGGGTTGTGCCGCAGGTAGCGCGTCCACAGGACGTAGGCGGCCGCGGCGGCGCCCATCGGCAGCCCCGGGTGCCCGCACGTCGCCCGTTCCACCGCGTCGATGGACAGCGTGCGGATGGTGTTGATGCAGAGGGCGTCGAGCTGCTGCGGGGTCTCCGTCGCGGTCGCCGTTTCCATCACTCCCCGGTTTCCGTGATCCACCGTGCCCGGGAGGGCGCGGCCCCGGCCTCCCGGGCCGGGCGCGCCTCAGGCGCCGCCCGCCGCCGGGGCCCAGCCGATCTCCGCGTCCGCCGCCAGCAGCGCATAGAGCCGCCTCTGCCGCGCCCCGGCGCGCACATACCGCTCGTGGCGGGCGGCGTCGGCGCGCACCACGCCGTCGAGCCGCGGGGGAAGGTCCGCCGCGTCCGGAAGGATCCCGGCCGCCTCCAGGGCGAGGAGGGCCGCGCCCCGGCTCGACGGTTCCGGCTCCGCGGATCGCCACACGTCCTGACCGACGGCGTCGGCGACGATCTGCGCCCACGCCGGCGAGTGGAACAGACCGCCGCCGCTGCCGACGATCTGGCCGGCGCCGCCCATGTCCGCCACCAACGCCGCGAAGCGCAGAGCGACGGCCTCCAGCCCCGCCCGCAGAAGCTCCAGCGGGCTGGTCGCCTCGCGGAGGCCGACGATGGCGCCGGTCGCGCCCGGGGCCCATCCCGGACTCCGCTCCCCGGCGAGGAGCGGCAGAAACACCAAGCCGTGCTCGGCCGGAGGCATGGCGCCGATGGCCGCGTCGAGATCCCCCTCCGGCAGCCGGAGCGTCGCGGAGAGCCACTGGTGGAGGTTTCCGCCGTTGCTCAGGGCGCCGCCCACGAGGCCGCGCCGACGGTCCAAACGATATTGCCACAGCGACGGCGCCACCGTCCACGGCCCGCCCGGGCTGCACCGGCGCACCGCGCCGGAGGTGCCGATCATCAGGGCGAGGAGCCCCGAGCCCGCGGCGAGCGCGGGCAGGGGATGCGCGCCCTCGACCCGCGGCCGGCCGCCCTGGGCTCCCGGGACGGTCCGCGGGAGGCCCGCCTCGGGGTCCATGCAGCCGCTGCCGACGTTGTTGCACGCCCCGTCTCCGGCGGGCAGCAGCACGCGGGCGGCGGCCAGCCCCGGCCACCGGTCCCGGCGCGTCAGGCGCAGGTCGGGCAGTTCGGCGAGGTCGGCCAGTTCCGGCAGGGCGCCGAGCGGGACCTCGGCTGCGGCGGCCACCTCCTCGTCCCAGCGGCCCCGCGTCTGGTCATACAGCCCGGAGGCCGACGCCATGGACACGCTGGCCGCGAGCACCCCGCACAGCCGCAGCGTGAGGTACTCGCCGAACGAGACCCAGTGCCGCGCCTGCGCCCACCACTCGGGCCGCTCGCGGCGGATCCACAGCAGCTTGGCCGGCGGGTAGCTCGAATGGGGACGGCAGCCCGTCCGTGCCCGGACCGCCCCGGCGTCGAGGCGACCCTCGAGCACGGAGACCATGGCCGCGCTGCGCGTGTCGGCCCAGATCAGCAGCGGGGTGCAGGGATGCAGGGCGCCGTCCAGGCCGAGGAGGCTGTGCCAAAAGCACGACGTGCCGATGGCCGCGACCTCGGGCAGCGCGTCCCCGGCGGCGGCGACGCACTGGTCGATCGCCTGCTCTACCCGCGCGACCAAGGCATCGGCGTCGGTTTCGACGCCGCCGTCGAGGCGGTAGTCCACCTGGTGCGGCACCCGCGCCGCCGCGCCGGGGACGGGCGTGCCATCCGTCGCGTAGAGGCCGGCCCGGACCGAGGACGTCCCGATGTCCAGCGCGAGCACGCAGATGGCCACGCCTGCCACTTTGGCACAAGGGGGGCGCGCCCCGCAAGCGCGCGGGGCCGTCCGGCCCCCGGGGCGCGGCTCAGCTGGTGCGGCCCGGCGCTTCGCCCGGCCCCGCGCGCCCGCCCCCCGTCCAGGGCCGGCCCTCGCCGCCGCCCTCCATCCGGACGTAGTCGCGAAAGACGTATCCCCGCTTGCCGCCGGGCACCTGCACCGACGCCCAGTACCCGCTCCACTCGACGATGATCGCGGGCGTGCCCGCGCGCAGTTCGGCGATCTGCGGATGCGTGCCGCCCGGTCCCTGCCGAAGCTTCACGGCGTCCGAGCTGATCGCCCCGACCGCGATGAACTGCCCGGGGAGTTCCTCGCAGAGGAACTGCAGCATGGACGTCTGCTGGCGCTGCGCTTCGGCGACCGCCGCCGTCAGCGCCTGCTCCGCCCTGGTCGCGGCGGCGCCGCGCAGCTCCCTGTATGCGGCGCCCAGCGGCATCTCGGCCTCCAGCAGGCCGTGCGCGAGGTCCTTGACCGAACCCATGGCGCGGACCGCCCTCCCCCGTGGGGCCTTCGCGGGGACATGTATGCCGGACCGCGGCGCGGGATGACCGCCCGGACCAGCGGCCCCGCGGCCGCGTCGCGCCCGGAAGCAGGAACGGGCAGGAGCGCCAGGAAGCACGCCCCAAGGCGGGCGGCACGCCGCGGGGCCGGCTCCGGGCCGCGCCGCCGGCCGCGGAGGGGTGACGGCCGGTGGCGGCCCTCGGGCCCGACCCGCGATCCCGTGGCACGTCGAGCCGCCGCGTGGGGCGGGCGCATCCGGCGGGCGCGGCCGCCGGGCCTTCGCCTCCGGCGGCGGCGCCCGCCGCGACCCTCATCCTCTTCGGCGCCAGCGGCGACCTCGCGCGGCGCAAGCTCATCCCGGCGCTGTGGCAGCTCTGGCGCGCGGGCGCCCTGGCGCCGGGCTGGCGGGTGCTCGGGGTGGCGCACGACCCCTACGATCGCGACGCGTACCGGCACGTGGTCGACACGGCGGTCGCGGCGGCCGGCCTGCCGGGCGCGGGGGACGCCGCCGCGCGGGCCGCCTTCGCCGCGGCCTTCGACTACCAGGGCGCCGACTTCGGCGACGCCGCCGCATACGCCGCCCTCGGGGAGCGGTTGGCGGACGCCGCGGCGCCGGCCCACCGCCTCTTTTACCTCGCCACCCCGCCCCCGCTCTACCCGGTGATCGTGGACCACCTCGGCCGAGCCGGCCTCACCCGGCCCGGCCCGGCGGCGGCCGACGCCCCGGTCCGGCTCGTCGTGGAGAAGCCGTTCGGCACCGACCGGGCTTCCGCCCAAGCGCTGAACCGGCGGCTGCACCGGATGTTCCGTGAGGAGCAGATCTTCCGGATCGACCACTATCTGGGCAAGGAGACCGTCCAGAACATCCTGGTGCTGCGCTTCGCCAACGGCCTGTTCGAGCCGGTCTGGAACCGGACGTACGTCGACCACGTGCAGATCACCGTGGCCGAAACCCTCGGGGTCGAGGGCCGCGGCGCCTATTACGAGGGCGCGGGCGCCCTGCGGGACATGGTGCAGAACCACCTGCTCCAGCTGCTCTCGCTCGTGGCGATGGAGCCGCCCGTGGCCTTCTCCGCCGACGACGTCCGCGACCGCAAGGTCGACGTGCTGCGCTCCATCCACCCGCCCGCCCCCGACCGCGTGGCCGCGACGGTCGTCCGCGGGCAGTATGCGGCGGGACGCGTGCCCGCCGAGGGGGCGGCCGAGCCCGCGGCGCGGGGGGAGGCGGTCGCGGCCTACCGGGACGAGGCCGGGGTCGCCCCGGGCTCCCAGACCGAGACCTTCGTCGCCGCGCAGCTCCTGGTGGACAGCTGGCGCTGGGCGGGGGTCCCGTTCTACCTTCGGACCGGCAAGCGGATGCGGCGCCGCGTGGCCGAGATCGCGGTGCAGTTCCGCCGGCCGCCGCAGACGCTCTTCCGCGACACGGACGCGGCGCGCGCCGGGCTGCAGCCCAACGTCCTGGTGCTGCGGCTGCAGCCCGAGGAGGGCGTCTTCCTGCGCTTCGGCGTGAAGACCCCCGGCGCGGCGATCGACGTCGAGCCGGTGGAGATGGATTTCACCTACCGCAGCCGCTTCCCGGACGGGGGCCTGGACGGCTACGGGCGCCTGCTGCTCGACGCGCTGCGGGGCGACGCCACGCTGTTCACCCGCGCGGACGAAGCCGAGGCGGCCTGGGCCGTCGTGGACGCGATCCGCGAAGGATGGCGGTCCGACCCGGCTGGCGGCAAGGGCCAGGATGGGCCCGTGCCCTACCGCGCCGGGTCGTGGGGACCGCCCGCCGCGGCCCGGTTGCTGGCGCGCTCGGGTCGCTCGTGGCGCCGGCCCTGACGCCCCGGGGGGCGTCCGCGGCCGGGCTGCCCGCGGCAGCCCCCGCCCTGCCTCAACCCTGCCCGCGCCGGGCGAACGGCGCCACGAGGCGCCGCAACCAGGCGTTGCGGGCGGGCGCCACATCCTCCGCCGGCGC
>JAJYVV010000048.1 GCA_021791815.1 Bacillota bacterium
CTGCCCTGCCTGGCGAAGACCGGGGGGTACGGCCTCCACGTCGGCACGCCGGAGGGCGGATGCTTCGCCGTCGAGGACGGAGCGCCGCGCTGGGCCGCCGGCTGGATGCTCGCGGTGCTCGGGCGGAGGACGGGCCGCGACGACCTCGCGGCGGTGGGCGCGGCCACCCTCGGCACCGCGGCCGGAGGGCCGGCGCTGCGCCAGGTCGCGCTGCTCGCGCCCGCGGCGGCCCCCTCCGCGGCCCCGCCCCCCAGGCCCGCGCCGATGGCGTTCTTTCCGGGGACGCAGAACGCGATGCTCCGCTCGGACTGGTCGCCCGGCGCCTTCTTCGCGGGGCTGCACGCGGGTTCGAACACCGTCAACCACGCGCACCTCGACCTCGGCACCTTCACGGTGGTGGCGGGCGGCGAGCGCCTGCTCGCCGACGCCGGCTCGTGGGCATACACCCTGGATTATTTCCGCACGGGGCCGGGTGGGTCGCGCTGGCACTACGAGCCCAACACGACCGCCGGCCACAACGCCCTCCTGGTGGACGGCGCCGGCCAGGACGCGCTGCCGTCGGCCGAATGCCGGTTCCACCAGGTCGATCTGCACCCGGAGACGGGCATGGCGCTGTGCTCCGTCCGCCTCGCGCCGGCCCACGGGGGGCGCTTGCAGGACTACGTGCGGCACTTCGCCTTCTTCGCGGAGGGCGTCCTGGTCGTCGCCGACGTCGTGTCGGCCGCCGAGCCCCGCCGCCTGGCATGGTGCGCGCATCCCGCGGCGGCGGCCGAGCCGCTTCCGCCCGCGGACGGCGCGCCCGGGCGCCGGGCCGTCCCGGGTTGGCGCTGGCGCGTCGGCGAGGCGGCCGCCGAACTCACCCTGCCCCTTCTGGAGGATCGGGACGGCGTCGTCCTGGCGGAGGTCCGGCGCCGCACCCGCTACGTCGACCGCACCGGCCGCCCCCGCGCCTACACGACGGAGGCCCTGCAGGTCGAGCCGCTCCACCCCGTCGCGTCGTGGAGCCTCGTCGCGCTCATCCGCGCGGGACTCGCCGCCGGGCTGCCCGAGGCGGCCGCGGAGCCGGCGGGGCCGGCGGGGCTCGCCCTCGAGACCCGGTTCCGGCGGGGGAGCCTGGAGTGGTCCGGGGGACGGCTCACGTGGCGCGACCGCGGGCCTGCGGGGGGCTGACCGAGGGCCGCGCAACCAGAAGGGAGGGACCCGGCGTGGAGCCCTCGCGGCGGGCGGCATGGTTCGCGGCCTGGGAGGACGGCATCCTCCGTGCGGCAGAGCGCCGCTACTGCGATCGCGAGACCGGAGAGGAGCTCGGCTGGCTGGTGAGCCCTTTCCTGATGGGCTTCCACCACGCCTATATCCTCACGGGCGAGGAACGATGGCTTGACCTCTTCGAGGACTGGGCCGGCTCCTGGCTCCGCCGCGCCGTGCGGGAGCCCGACGGCTACCTGGGCTGGCCGAAGGAGGCCGGCGCCAGCACGGCCGCGGTGCCCGAGCTGTTCACCGACAACATGCTCGGCGAGGCCATGGCGATGCGGCCCCTGGCCCTGATGGCGACGGCGCTCCTGGCCGGCGCGGCGCCGCCGGAGCGCCGGCCCGCGGCGCGCGCCTGGCTCGACCTGAACCGGCACGTGGCCGAGAAGTGGGAGTCGCGCGGCTGCTGGCGCCCGGCGGGCGACGGCGGGGTCTGGGTCGTGCCGCCGTTCGGCCTCGACCGGGCGACGGGCGGCTGGACGGATGGGTACGCGCGCCGCGCCCAGGGCGGCTTCTCCCTGCCGGCCAACAAGCAGAATCAGGTCGCGCTCTGGATGCTCGACCTGCATGCGGCGACGGGGGAGCCGCGGTACCGGGAGCGCGCCCAGGCCTGGTTTTGCACCATGCGGGCGCGGATGCGGCTCCGGGACGGCGGCCGCTACTGGGTGTGGAACTATTGGGATCCCGCGGGTCCGTGGGACCTCCGGGCGGACGGGTCGCCCCGGCACTGGGTCGGGGTGCATCCCAACGGCGGCTACTACGCCCTCGACGCCGAGGGCCTCGTCGCCGCGCGCGACCACGGTCTCGCCATCGGGGAGGACGACCTCGCCCGGCTGCTCGCCACGAACCGCGACTTCATGTGGAACGGCCAGGTGGCGGGGGCGCGCTTCCGCCGGATCGACGGCGGCGAGCCCGACCCGCGTTGGGCGGACCGTCCCGGGTGCCTGTGGACGGCCCTCGTCCCATACGACGCGCGCCTGCGTCTCGTCTTCGAGGCCAACCACGATCCGGGCGGATGGGGCGGCCTCGCCGCCACCCCCTGGTACCTCCGGCTGGCCGGCCCGACCTGAGCCGGACGTCCCGGCGTCTCGTCGCTATGGGCCGCCCTGCGCCGCGAGGGCCGCCAGGGAGGGGACCGTGCGATCCGGCGCGGCAGCGATGCCGGGGGGCACCCCCCGGCCCGCCGCGTCGACCCACACGGCGTGGATCCCGGCATCCCGGGCGCCGGCGATATCGAACTCCAGGCTGTCGCCCACCATGCAGACCAGGCCGGGGGAGAGCCCCAGCCGCTCGCAGGCCAGGCGGAAGATGCGGCAGTCCGGCTTGCCGAAGCCGCATTCGCCCTCGATGAGGATGGCGTCGAAGCGGCGCTCGAGTTCGAAGCGTTCGATCTTCCGCCGCTGGTCGGCCGCCGCGCCGTTGGTGACGAGGGCGAGGCGCCGGCCCTCCCGGCGCCAGCCCTCCAGCGCCTCCACGGCCCCGGGCAGCGGGTGGATGGCCCGCTGCCGCGCGAGGGCGGAGTCGGCCACGATCCCGTCGACCTCCCGCCCGGTCCCCGCCCGGTCCGCCCCAAGCTCGGCCAGCGCCGTGCCGACGATGCGCCGCCGCGCGGCAGTCAGGTCCAACCGCCCCACCCGGTGGCGTTCCGCGTCGCTCCAGTACCGGCGGGCGGCGGCGCGCAGGTCTCCCACGCCGCAGCCCACGGCCGCGGCATGCCGCGCGCAGACCTCCGCCCAAGCGCCCTCGGCGACGGCGTCGAACGCCAGGACGGTGTCGTCGAGGTCGAGAAGCATCCCCGGATACGGCAGCGCGGGCTCCATCCCCCTTCCGCCGGGGCGGCTTCCAGCCGGTTCGACCGGTTCCGTGCGCGCCGGGCCCCCGGCGCCGCGGCACCGGACGGGTCCCCGGCACCCGGCCGTGAAGATCCGCGCGCCCTCCCGCGTCCGCCGCATGGGAAGGGGAGGAGGGGACGAGGTGGGAGGCGCGGAGGAGGCCCCGCCCGGCGGCGCCGACCTGGAGGGCTGGGCCGACGACCTGCGGGGCTTCTTCGGCCGGCGCGTCCGCGACCCGGACGACGCGGACGACCTGGCGCAGGAGACCTTCGTGCGCGCCCTGGCCCGCTGGGCGGACCTGCGCCGCCCCGAGGCCCGGCGCGCCTGGCTCTACACGATCGCGCACAACGTGCTCCGCGACCACTACCGCGAGGCCGCGCGCGCCCCCGTGCCCACGGCCGACCTCGCCGCGGGGTCGGCGGTGCTCCGTTCCGTCACGGTTCCCGGCTCCCCGCCAACGCTCGGAGGCACGGCCACCCCCATCGAGCCGGGCCTCCGGGCGGCCATCCGCGCCGGCCTCGCCGCGCTGCCGCCGGGCCAGCGCCACGTCCTGCTGCTGCGCCTCTGGGACGACCTGTCGTTCGCGGACATCGCGCGCCGGCTTGGCATTCCGGAGGCCACGGCCCACACGCGGGCCCACTACGGCCTGCGCCGGCTGCGCGCCGCGGTGGCGGCCCATCTGCGGAGGGAGGGGCTTCTGATGGAATGCGCCGCGGTGCGCGACCGCCTGCTCCGCGTCGGATTCGGCCTCGGGCGGGAGGATGTCGGCCTTGCGGTGGAGCGCCACCTGGCCGCCTGCGCCCGCTGCCGCGAAGAGGCGGCGGCGCTCGCGCGCCTCACCGACGGGGTGGAGGCCGAGGTGGGGCGCACCGTGGTCGTGGCCGGCTTCGACATGCGGGCGGCCGACGGCGCAGGCACCCGCTATTTCCTGCAGACGTCGGTGAACGGCGGGGCGGAGTCCCTGGACGAGTGGGGCGTGAACACCGGCGGCGACCCGGATGCGATGGTGCCGTATGATGCCGGGGGCCGCCGGCTGCCCGAGCGGCGGCGGTGGCGTCTGGACGACGGGCGGTGGGGCCTGCGCTTCGGCCTGCACCGGGCCTGGCGGCCCGGCGAGGCCCTGCGCATCGTCTGCGCGACGCCGGATCGGCTGGCCGTCCGCCCCAGGGGCGACCACTGGAGGCTCGACTGGGCCGAGCGCCCCCTGGACGCCGCGTTCGCGCCCGCCGAGGTCCTCTACCGGTGGGCGGTGCAGCTGCCGGCCGGCTGCCGCAGCCTCGCCGCGGGCCCCGCGCCCGACCACGTCCTGGCCGGCGACCGCCTGGTCGCCTGGTCCGCCGTGGTCGCGGCGGGGGAGACCGTCCGCTTCATGCTGGAGTTCACCGACGGCGTCGCCCGCCCCGCCGTCCCCTTGCGCTTCCCGGAGTCGGGAGCCGCGCCGTCCGACCCGGGCTGGCGCTGGAGCCCGCCCGCGGACCCCTACCTGGCCGCCCTGCGGCGAGAGCACCGGCTGGACGAGGTCGTGGCCGGCGCTCGGGACGACTACGCGCGGGTCGTGCGCATCTGCCACTGGACGCACACGCGCCTGGCCCACGACGGGAACACCGAGGCCGAGCGCGGGGACCCCGCGTCGATCCTGCGCGAGGCGGCGGCGGGGCGGCGCTTCCGCTGCGTGGAGTATGCGGTGGTGATCGCGGGCTGCCTGACGGCCCTCGGGATTCCCGCGCGGAAGACGCACCTGCTCACCGCCGACGCGGAGACGAGCCCGGCCGGCGCGGCGCACGCCGTGGCCGAGGCGTTCCTGCCGGATCGCGGGCGGTGGGTCTTCGCCGACGGCCAGGTGGACGCGGTGGCGCGCCTCGGCGCGGAGCCGCTCGACGCCGTCGCGCTCCAGGGGGCCATCGCGCGGCGGGACCCGGGGTTCGCGTTCGACGGCCTCGTCGAGGAGACCCCGGGCGACTATGCCTCCTGGCTCTTTCCGTACCTGCACTTCCTCGTGGTCGACGTCGACAACCGGGTGGCCCCCTCCGACCGCCTGCCGCCGCGGCGCCTGCTCGCGCCCGAGGGCTCCGAGGCGCCCCGGGTGTTCCAGGGCCGATTCCCGATGGGGGAGGTGGAGGTGGTCCGCGACCCACGGTCGATCTATCCGGTCCCGGGACCACCGGGACCGGACGGGCGGTGATGCCGCCGCGGGCCCGTCAGCCGGGAGGGGCGGATGCCGGCGCGCCCGCCCCGTCCGGCAGGAAGGCGGTCTGGAGCGCCCCTCCCGGCCCTTGCCAGGACGCGAGGACGCCAACGGTCTGCAGCCGCAGCAGGCCCGCGGTGGAGCCCAGGGGCAGGGAGAGGGCCTCGGCGGGGGGGCCGCCGGATGCCGGCAGGGTCCAGACGCCTCCCTGCGACCCGCCGATGGCCGCCACCAGGGTCCTCCCGTCCGGCGTCCAGTCGAGGGATTGCACCGGGGCGCCCGCCGGTCCGGGCAGTCGGGCGACCGTGCCGGGCGCCGTGCATGCGGCGGCGGAGCAGGAGAGAACGGACACCACGGCCGGACCGGCGCTCCCGGCCCCGCTCCCTGCGCCGAGCGACAGCAGGGCCAGGCGGTGCCCGCCGGGCGACCACGCCGTGACCGGCGTGCGGCTGAGCACCCAGCCCTGCGTGCCGGATGCCGGCTCCAGCCACGTTTCGGTCACCGCCTGCCGGTTCCCCGGCGAGGCGGGCCCGGCGGGGAGCGGCGGCAGGAAGGGCACCGTGAACCATCCCAGCGAGGGCGAGAAGGCCGGCGGGGCGGAGTAGACGGCGACGGGCCGGTCGCCGACGCAGGGCAGCGCCGTCGCGCGGCCCGTCGCCGGGTCGGCGGCCGTCACGCAGGGCCCCGGGAAGTCGTCCAGGATGCCGTGCGCCGGGTCGACCGTGGCCCCCGTGTCCCAAGGCCCGATGGCCTCGACCGTCCCCGCCGCAGGCCGCCAGAGGAGGTAGGGGGATTCGTGCGTCGCCGCGCGGTCGGCGAGGACGGGGTCGCCCCCGAACCAGCCCTTGGCCAGCAGCCAGAGCCCCGCGCGCGGCGCGGGGTTGGCGAGCGCCGCGACGGTGCGCCCGGCGCGCGGATCGAACACGAAGGCGCAGGCGGTGGCGGTGACGGCCAGGAGGCGATCGCCGGAGGGCGCCCATGCCGTGCCGCCCCCACCGGGCAGCCACAGCGGCGTGCCGCCGCCCAGGGGAACGAGGAAGACGCCGGAGACGGCCGGAGCCGGTCCGCCCTGCGCCGCAAGCACCGCCCATGCCCCGTCCGCCGACACGCCGGCCAGAGTGCCCCCCGGATCGGGCAGTCGCCGCACGACCGCTCCCGCGTCGCCCACGAGCAGCCGGCCGTTCGTGGCCGCCACCCACCGGTCCCCGCCGGCGGGGAGGGGCATGGCGGACGGCATGGCTGCGGGCGTGGCGGCAGGGGCGGGCGCAGGGGCGAGCGCGCACGAGCCCGCGGGGGCGGAAGTGGCGTTTCCGCCGATGGTCGTGGCCGCTCCGGCCGGCGCGACCCGGACCTGCCGCGCGAGCGGCGACTGCAGCGCGGAGCGGAGGAGGGCGGCCCACTCCGCCTCGGGCGACGGAGCCGGGGGGACCTCGACGGGCGCGGCCTCCGCGGGTGGGGGCGAGGTCGCGGGGACCGACGGAGCCGACCCTCCGCCCGGCGCGGCGGCCGCCCCTGCGCGAACGCGGGAACCGGGCGCAGGGGCCTGCGATGCGCATCCGCTCAGCGCGGCAGCAAGCGCGAGGAGGAGGGCCGCGGTCGGGGCGCGGAGGTCGCGGTGCGCCGGCATGACCCGTTCGACGCCAGGGGCGCCGGCGGGGTTCCGGCCGCCGAGCCGCGACGGCCGACCTCAGGACTCCAGGTTCAGCCAGGCGCGCTCTTCGGGCGACAGCCGGACGTCCAGGGCGCCGATGGCCTCGTGCAGGTGGTCCACGCTGCCGGGGCCGATGATCGGGAAGATCTCGCCCGGCTGTCCGAGGACCCAGGCCAGGGCGACCTGGGTCGGCGTCACCCCGAGCCGGGCGGCCACGTCCCCGGACCGCCGCCGCCGTTCCCAGTTGTCCTCGGCGTCATAGCGACGAAAGCGCCGCGCCGACTCCGGGTCGCCGGGCCGCGCGCGATCCGAGAAGAACCCCTGGGCCTGCGAGGTCCAGGCCAGCAGAGGCATCCGGGTGCGGCCATACCAGGCGAGGGCTTCCGCGTCGTTGGAGACGATGGAGTGCGCCATGTGCGCCGCGTCCCGGGCCACGGCGAGGGCCAGGTGCGGGCTGCTCGCCGCCATGCCCTGCAGTCCGTGCGCGGCCGCGTGGGCGTTCGCTTCGTCGAGGCGGCGCGGGCTCCAGTTGGAGCCGCCGAACGCCCGCATCCGGCCGGCGGCCACGTGCCCGTTCAGGCACTCGAGGATCGGGCCGACGGGCGCGGCGGGGTCGTCCCGGTGCAGCAGGTAGAGGTCGATCTGGTCGGTCGCCAGCCGCTCGAGGCTTTCGCCGAGTTCAGCGTCGATCACCTCGGGCCGCACGCGCGGACGCCACTCCGCGTCGTGGTGCGCGCCCTTGGTGATGAGCACGATGCGGTCGCGGCACCCGCGCGAGGCGATCCACTGTCCGACCGCGCGTTCGCTCGCCCCGTTGCGGCCATAGATGTGGGCCGTGTCGAGGGCGGTCCCGCCCGCGGCGAGGAACGCGTCGAGCACCGCCTCGGCCCGGGTCATGTCGTCGGGGCGGAAGGAGCCACAGCCGAGCACCAGCCGCGAGACGGGCTTGCCGACGCCCTCGATCCGGCCGTGCGGGATCATCGACGCCATGGGCGGCACCGTCCTTCGTCGCCGGGCCGCGACGGCGGCCGCCGGCGGCGGGGCGCTTCGCCCGGCGGCCGCCGGGACCTGCCGGACCCCGCGCGGCGAGGCGGGGTCCGCCGCGGTCTCCACCCGCGACGTCGTGCCCCGACAGAGCATCCGGCGGCCATCCCTTCGTGCCCTGAGCGCCGGGCAGCGCGGCCTATCGAGTACCCCTCGCGCGCCACGTCCCGGAGTACGGTGGAGCCGGCGGCCGAAGCCATGGAGCGGGATGCGTGGGTGGAGATGTGGAGGTTGAAGTCGACCGGGAAGTACGTGTACGCGACGTCGTACATCACGCGCCGCGTGGCCGGGTCCTCCCGGTCGACCCGCAGGAAGACGTCACAGCCCGATCCCGCCCACGCCATCCCGTGCGCCCCGGAACCGAACAGGGCCACCCGCTCCAGCCGCCCACCGAGGCGCCCGGGCGACGTCGACGTCCTCGGCGGCGGGCACGCGCCGCGTCGCCCCACCCCCGCCAGCGAGTCTGTCACCGCCGGGGGACCCGCGATTCGGCGCCGGCCGCGGCCGGGGATCCGGCCACGCCGAACAGCACCGGCGCGGACGGGGGCAGCCGGAGCGACGCCGCGGAGCTCCGCAGGGGCTTGCCCCACCGTTCCCCATGCCGGTGCCGGGCGCCACGGAGCATGAAGACGCCGTCGGGGACGGAATGGGCGCACGGAGCGCGGGGGCCTTCCAAGGTCGGCACCTCGATGGCGCGACACGGCGCTGTCGAGCCACGTGTCGTATCCCTTCGCCAGGGAGATCACGCGCGCCTTGGCGCGAGTGGACGCCTTGGGTTACAAAGTCCACATCGAAGCAGGCCCGAGCTGACCATCCGGTGCGGAGCCCGCGCGCCTGACGCTCCATGGTCGCTGTCCACGACCAGTGCTCACCGCACGGACGACCACACGAGCGTCGCCTCGCCCCCCCAGCCTGCCCATCCCCCCGGTGTTCACCATACCTTGGAGGCCACTTCGTATAGGCCCATACTGCAGAGTTCCGTGTTTTCGGGGGAGCCTGAAAGCGTGGCTTCCCGCGGGCCCCTCATGGCACTGCGGCAGGTGGGCGAGGGGGAGGCTCCTGCTCGCCAGGGCACCCCCCTCGCCCGGCGGGCGTCACTGCAGCTTGAGCGTGCCCCAGTCCGTGTCGTTTTCGTAGTTGTAGTTGTTGCCGGCCCACATCGTCTGGGCTAGGCGCGTGTTGGCGGTCGACGGGTCGGAGAAGTCGCAACCGATCGAGAAGCCCAAGACCATCCCCGACTTGGGCGTGGCGGTGAGGTCCGACCAGGCCAGTTCGAGCAGCGTGGTGTAGCCGGTCGAGGTCTGGGTTTCGATCTCGTTGCTCTTGGATGTGATGTTGACGGCCGTATGGTCGGTGCCGAGCGCGGCACCCTGGGCACCCTGGTTGTTCTCGCCGCACGCGTTCACCACAAACTGACCCGTGCCCGGCGCGGTCAGGCCGGACGTGTCGCTCTGGTCGTTGGTCGCACTCACGTAGACTTCGATGCTGTCGTCGTTCCACGACGCGCTCGGGTCCGTGCAGATCGGCGCGCGCCCCAGCTTGACCTGGCTCCAGACGTAGAGGTAGGTCGGCGACCAGGCCACCTTGAACTCGGTGCTCGTGCCGGCCGGCGTGGTGCCGATCACGGCGTTGCTCCAGGTGGTGGGCGCGATCTTGGCCCAGCACGGGCCGTTCGGCTTGTTGACCCCGGCGTCGGGCTCCTGCACCGCGGTCACGGAGGTGCCCGTGGCGGCCGGACCGGCGACGCAGGCCACCGTCGAGGTCCCCGTGCTGGATGGGCCGGCCGCCTTCGCGGCCCCGCCGGCGGAACCGCAGGCGCAGAGCAGTGCTCCGCACAGGAGCACGGCGCCTCCGCTCGCCGACGCGCGACGCATGCGCATGGGAATCATGATGGATTACTCCTCTCGGGACGCCGGACGCGCGGGTATCGCGGCGCGCCATCCCTCCCTTCTCGGAAGCCGGACGTGCCGGTTCCTGCGCCCGGCACATTCCTCGGGCCGGTCCGGCGACCCCGTGACAGATTCTGCATGCGGGCGCCCCGGCCCTTTCGGCGCGAGGCCTGTCGCGGCAACGATGATCTGGCTCAAGGCCCGCGGCACGAGCGGCGTCGACGGCGAGGTGTCGCCGCCCCGTGGACGTCGGCCGGGTAGGGCGCGAGGGGGAGCACGCCGAGGAAGGCGGTCGCGGGCGCCCTCGTGATGTCGAGGCCGGCGGCGGTGGCGACGGCGAACGCGGAGCCCGGGCGATGGCGATCCGGCCGTCGCGGCGGGGCGGCGCGTGAGACGCGCCCAGGCAGGGCGGTCCAGGTGCCCGGTCGAGCGCCGGGTGCCGCCCGCCGGAAGGTCCGCCGGCCTCCTCCGGCCAACAGCGCCCCATGCGGTATCGCACGCTGGGGCGCACGGGGCTCCGCGTCTCCGAGGTCGGCATCGGCGGCGCTCCGATCGGGATCCCCAACTACGTGGAGGCTTGGGACCCCCACGCCCCGTCCAGCGCGTCGCAGGTCGCCGATCTGGTCGCCCACGCCGAATCGCTCGGATACAACTACATCGACACCGCACCCGGCTACGGGTCCGGGCGCGGGGAGGAGATCGTCGGCCGTGCGCTGCGGGGCCGGCGGTCCGGATGGGTGCTCGCCACGAAGTGCGGCTGGCGGGGTGCGGCCGCCGACGTCGTGCGTTCGGCGGAGGAGAGCCTGCGCCGCCTCGAGACCGACTGCGTCGACGTCCTACAACTGCACGGGGGCGATTTCACCGCCGCGGACGCCGAGCACATCGTCCACGGCGGGCCGCTGGAGGGGCTGACCCGCCTCCGGGACTCTGGCAAGGCGCGATTCCTCGGCGTGACCGCGGAGGAACCGGTTACGCTGCGCCCGTTGATCGCCACGGGCGCCTTCGACATCGTCCAGATCCGTTTCAACGTGCTCCACCAAGGCGCGTACGACAACATCCTGCCCGAGGCGGCCCGCGCCGGGCTCGGCATCGTGGTCATGCGCTCGGCCACGAGCGGCCTCCTGCCCAAGCTCCTGCGCGCGGCCTCGGCCGAGGGCGCCGCGGCCTTCGAGGCGCGCTGCAGCCTGGCGGAGTTGGCGATCAACTTCGTGCTCTCCGCGCCCCAGGTCTCGGTGGCCCTCGTCGGGATGCGCCGGCGGGAGGAAGCCGACGCCAACGCGCGCCTCTCGGACGACGCGGCGCGGCGCTGGGACCAGGGATGGCTCCACGACCGGTTTGTCCATCCGGGCGGGTGAGGCCGCGGGTCGGCCCCCTCGCCCCGGGAGGGATCCCCATGGCGGCTCCCTGGTACCGCCGCTGCCACCGCTGGGGGCAGACGAACATCCGCGAGGCGGACGTGGACGGCTACGACGTGGACTGGTGGCGGGAGCACTGGCGCCGAACCGCCGTGCAGGGCGTCGTGGTGAATGCGGGCGGCATCGTCGCCTACTACCCGACCGAGGTCCCGTTCCACCGCCGCGCGGGCTCCCGCGACCTGTTCGGCGAGCTCGTGGCCGCCGCGCGGGCCGAGGGGCTCGCCGTCATCGCCCGCCTCGACTCGAGCCGGGGCCACGCCGACGCCTGGGCGGCGCATCCCGAGTGGTTCTGCGTGGACGCGGCCGGCGCCCCGTACCGGGAGGCCGGCGGCCTGTATACGGCGTGCGTCAACGGGGGCTGGCACCGCGAGGTGATGGCGGCCGCTGCCCGCGAGGTGATCGCCCGCTACCGCCCCGACGCCTTCTTCGACAACTCGTGGAGCGGCCTGTCGCGCGGGCGGGGTGTCTGCTGGTGCCCCGAGTGCCGGCGCCGTTACGGCCGCCCGCTTCCGTCCGCGCCCGACGACCTCGACTGGGTGCGCTGGAGCTACGGCTGCCGGACGGCCCTCTGGTCCTTCTACAACGGGGTGACGCGGGGCGCCGGCGGCCGCGATTGCGTCTGGATCGGCAACAACGGGGGCGACCTCTGGGGCCAGAACTCCGCCTTCCGCGACTGGGCGGCGCTGGCCGCGCAGGCCGACGTGCTGGTCCTCGACCATCAGGCCCGCGGTGCGGGCGAGCCCCTGTGGACCAACGGCGAGTTGGGCAAGCAAATCCGCTCCGTGCTCGGCGACCGCCCCGTGCTGGAGTCGATCGCCATGTACCAGGCGGGGGGGCCGACCTTCCGCCTCACCGCCCGCCCGGCCGCGGAGATCCGCCTGTGGGCGGCCGAGGCGGTGGCGGGCGGCATCCGCCCGTGGTGGCACCACGTGGGCGGCATCCAGGAGGATGCGCGCCAATTTGCGAGCGCCGCACCGTTCTGGCGGTGGCATGCGGCATCGGAGCGATGGCTGTGCGGCCCGCGCCAGCCCGTGGCCGACGTGGGGGTCGGCTGGTCGCAGCGCCACGCCGACGCCTACGCGCAGGGCGACTTCCCGGGCCGCTGCGCCGCCTTTCACCGGGGCTTCGGCCACGCGCTCGTGCGGGCGCGGCTGCCCTACCGCCTGGTGGCGCTCGACGCGGCGCCGGAGTCGCTCGCGTCGTCCTTCCAGGGGCTCCGCGCCCTGATCCTTCCCAACCTGGCCGCTCTCGGCGACGAGGCCTGCGCCGCCGTGCGCGCCTTCGTGGCCCGGGGCGGCGGCCTCGTGGCCACCTTCGAGACGTCCCTGTGGGACACCGACGGCCGCCGCCGGGCCGACTTCGCCCTCGGGGACCTTTTCGGCGCGTCGTGGACGGGCGGGGAACCCGGGCCGGCCGGCGGCCCCCACAGCTACCTGCGCGTGGCCCCGCACGCGCCGCGGGGGCTGGCCGGGGCCCCGCTCCTGCCCTTCGGGGGCCATCTCGTTCCCACGCGGCCGCGGGACGGGAGGCGCCCGGCACTCACCGTGCTGCCGTCGTTCCCCGCGTACCCGCCCGAGGACGCCTGGATGCGGGTCTCCCAGAGCGATGTCCCCGGCGCCTACTTCGGGTCTCCCCCCGACGGCGACGCGGGCCGCGCCGCACCCCGGGCCCCCGGCCGCGTGGCCTACCTTCCCGCCGACGTCGACCGCCTGTGCGCCCGGCACCGCCTGCCGGACCACGCCGACCTCCTCGCCGGCGCCGTGGCTTGGGTTCTGGGCGATGCCCCGCCGCCCGTGCGGGTCGCCGGCCCGGGCCTCGTCGACGTCCACGCCTACCGGACCGCCGAAGGCGCCCACGTCGTCCACCTCGTGAACCTGACCAACCCGGGGCTGTGGCAGCCGCCCTGCGAAGAACTGGTGCCCATCGGTCCGCAGACCGTCTGGCTCCGGGACGCGCAGGCCGGCCGCGCCCGGCTCCTGGTGGCCGGCGGGGCGGCGGAGGCCAGGGCCGCGGACGGCGGCGGCCTGGCCGTGACGGTCCCCGGCATCGTCGACCATGAGGTGGTGCTGGTGGAATCGGGGGCGGAGGCGCCGGCGGCGGGCACCCCATGACCGCGGTTGGTAGGGATTCCGGAATCCACAGGCGGTCGCTGCGCGCGGGTAGGACCTCGTCCCCGGGGGCCACGGGCGTGCACAGCGGAGGGGTCGCGGGTTACCGTGGACATGCGGCCTGCGGTACGGTGCCACCGGATGACGTGATTGGAGCCGGCCCGTCCCCGGCCGGATATCCGGCAAGACGGGACTTCGCTCCCAGCTCGTGAGGACCCGGGGAAGACCGGCGGGGAGGCGAGACGTGTGATCCGTCGGGTCGACATCGAGCACTTCAAGCGCTTCGACCACCAGCGATTCGACCTGGACCCGGTCACCCTGCTCGCCGGGCCGAACAATACGGGAAAGTCGTCCCTGCTCCAGGCCCTGGCGGCCTGGCGGTCAGCCCTCCGCGCCTGGATGCGCGCACGGCCCGACGGCACTTCCCGCGGTCGGCTCCGGGTGGGCGTGCCTCTGACGCGGCAGGAGTTCAGCGCCGTGCCTGTCCGCGACCTGTCGCTGCTCTGGACGGAGCGGCGCACCGCCTTCGCGCCAGCCGAGCTTCCAGGGGAGGAACGCCCCAAGACTCCCCGACTGAAGCCGTTGCGCATCACGGTGGAGGCGGACGGGACCCCCGGGTCGGGGCCGTGGGCGCTGGGCATGGAGTTCCGGTACGCCAACTCGGAGCAACTGTATGTCCTGCCGGTCGGGGCACGGCAGGAGGGATTCCGGGTGCCGGCACAGGCGGGGGAACTGTCCGTCGTCCACGTGCCGCCCTTCTCGGGCATCGGACCCGAGGAATTCCGCTACGATCCCGGAGCGCAGGAGCACTTCATCGGCCAGGGCAAGGCGGGTGACATCCTTCGGAACCTGCTTCTGGAGACCTCCCGCGGCCCGGGATGGCCGGACCTCGTGGCCACCGCCTGGGACCTCTTCCAGTGCGAGCTGAGGAAGCCGGAATACACGCCCGACCGCCCCCATATCGTCTGCGAATACGACACGGTCCTTGCGGGTCGCCGCGTGCGGCTGGACATCGCCAGCGCCGGCAGCGGGTTCCATCAAGTGCTCACCCTCTTCGCCTTCTTCTACGCTCGTCCGGCAAGCGTCCTCCTGCTGGACGAGCCGGACGCCCACCTGCACCTGTTGCTCCAGCGCACGGTCTACGAGAGGCTCAAGCAGGTGGCCGCCACGCGCGGCAGCCAACTGATCGTGGCGACCCACGCCGAGGTCCTCATCGACGGCACCGAGCCCAGCCGGGTCCTGTCGTTCGTCGGTGCGCGGCCCCACCGCCTGGCGACGGTCGAGGAACGCGACCAGGCACGGGAGGCCCTGCGCTCCCTGACCACCGTGGACCTGCTCCTCGCCGACCAGGGCAGGGGCGTCCTCTACGTGGAGTCGGACGGGGACCGCAGCATCCTCCGATCCTGGGCCAACGTGCTCCACCACCCCGCCCGGGACGTCCTGGACTCCGGGCTGGTGCATCCCCTCGCCGGCCACCGTCCGGCGGAGGCGCGCCGGCACTTCTTCGCGCTGCAGGCCGTCCGGCCGCACGTCCGGGGCGTGCTGCTCCTCGATCGCGACAACCGGGACGTGGCCCCGCACGAGGTGGAGGCGGGCGGCCTCGCGGTCCGCCGCTGGGGCCGCTACGAGATCGAGAACTACCTCCTGGTGCCGGCGGCGCTGGAACGCTTCGCCGCCGAGTGGTTCGCCACCCCAGGGGGCGACAGCGGCGGGAGCATCTTTGCGCTGTCGATGCGGAGGGCCGTCGCCCGCCTCTTTCCGCCCGCCGCGGTCGCCGACCCCCTGGGCAGCCCGGGGGTGCTGGCCGGCGTCAAGGCCAGCCGGGACATCCTCCCCCAGTTGCTCGCCGAGGCCGGCATAGAGCTGTCCAAACCGGATTACTACCTGATCGCGGCGGCCATGCGGCCCGAGGAGATCCATCCCGACGTGCGCTCGATGTTGGACACCATTGGCGAACACCTCGGGGCGACCCCAGGCACCCCCGACCCGGGCGGCAGCGCCGAGCCTGTCGAGGCCGCTCCGCCCCAGGACGACGGGGAGGTCGAACCCGAGGCCGATCGCTGACGCGGGATGTCGGCGCCGCCCGCCTCGCATTCCGGCCCCTGGTCGGACCTCCCCGTGCCGCGGTCGCGGAAGGCGGGGACGCCGTGGGGCCCGGACGGGCTGCGCCGGCTCGGCAGATGCGCGGCCGAACCCGCTCGGGGCGCGGGGCATGCCCGCCCGGCGTCCGCGGCGCACCCGCAGGCCGCCGCATGCGCTTTTGTACCAGGCCGGCCACCGGCACAGCCTCCGGATCGTATCTCCGTCCGGGCGCCCACCTCCGGCGATTCCGCCAAGACGGGCCGCCCGGGCCCCCCTACCGTGGAAGCGACACGGTGCGGCAGGGTGGCGGACGCGCCACCGTGGGCCGGAGTCGGATGCCCGAGGGGGAGTGCCGGGTGGACGAGGTCCGTTGCGCGGTCGTCGGTTACGGCGCGGCGTTCAACCAAGGTCGCAGCCACGCCCGTCAGATCCAGGAGACGCCGGGTCTGCGGCTCACCGCGATCTGCGACCTGGACCCCGCGCGGATCGAGGCGGCGAAGGCGGACTTCCCCGGCGTGGCCGGCTACACGGACATGGGGCGGATGGTGGCCGACCGGGCGGCGGACCTCGCGGCGATCGTCGTTCCGCACCGCTTTCACGCCCCGGCCGCGCTCGCCTGCCTGCGCGGCGGGCTGCACGTGGTCATCGAGAAGCCGATGGCCCTGACCATCGAGGAATGCACGACGCTGATCGAGGAGGCGAAGGCGCGCCGGCTCATGCTGAGCGTCTATCACAACCGGCGCTGCGACGGGGACTTCTCCACGATCCGCGGGCTCATACGCGACGGGGTGGTGGGCGACGTCTTCCACGTCGAGTACTACGGCGGCGGCTTTGGCCTGCCGGGCGGGGGGTGGCGCGCCGACAAGGCCGTCTCCGGCGGCGCCTTCTACGACTGGGGCGCGCACATCGTCGACTGGACGCTGGGGCTGGTCGAGGACCGGATGGTCGCCGTGACGGGCTTCTTCCACAAGCGGGTGTGGCACGACGTGACCAACGAGGACCAGGTCCAGGCGGTCATCCGCTTCGCGGGCGGCCAGGGCGCGGACGTGCAGCAGTCCAACATCTCGCTCGGGCCCAAGCCCCGCTGGCGCATCCTGGGCACGGAGGGCGCCATCCTGGACCGCGGCGACCGGGCCCGCGCCCGCGGCGGCGAGCGCGGGGCCCTGGCCGTGCGTGTGCGCGTCCACGGCTATCCCGCGGAGTTCCAGGTGCCGTACCGGGACGGCGAGCCCATGACCTATTACGCCCGCATCCACGCCTGCCTCACGGCGGGCGGCCCCGTGCCGGTCACGCCCGAGTCGGCCCGGCGGGTGATCGCGGTGCTCGAACTGGCCGAGCGCTCGTCCGCGTCCGGCCACTCCGAGCCGGTGCCCTACGAGGATGCGTGGTCGGGGCCCCACTGCACCTGGCCGCACGCCTGACCGCGAGGCCTTTCCGGGTCCGGGGCGCGGGTAGGGGCCGCACCCTACGCTTGGTGCGGCCCCTCCCCGCGTCTTCGCCGCGCTGCAGCCACCGGAAGGTCAGCCGTTGTTGCCGTTGCCGAACGGGAAGGGGAGGGGGAACGGGAAGGGAGACGTCCCGCTGCCGCCCGGCACCGGCGTCACGGGCTGCTGGGGCGACGTCGCCGGGGCCGCGCCGAGCGCCATCGCCTTCGTCTCCGTGCCCAGCGTGATCCGGACGTCCTTCAGCTGGCCCCCGCGCAGGACCCCGATCGTCACCGTCTGGCCGGGCTGCGCCCCGGAGACGTCGCCCACCAACTGGTAGTAGTTGAGGACGGGCTTGCCGTTCCAGGTGCTGACGACGTCGCCCGCCTCCAGCTTGCCGGCGGACGGGCCGCCGGCGTCCACGCCGCTGATCGTCAGCGTCTCCTGCTGCGACGGCAGCACGTTGCCGACGTTGGACGGGAACGTGATGCCCAGGTACGGCCACTTGTAGTAACCGTATTGGATCAGTTCGTTGGCCACCTGGGCGACGACGTTGGACGGGATCGCGAAGCCGAGGCCGCTCGCGGACACCCCGGCCTCGCCCGTCGAGACGGTCTTGATGCTCACGATGCCGATGACCTGGCCGGCCATGTTGGCGAGCGGGCCCCCGGAGTTGCCGGGGTTGATCGCGGCGTCGGTCTGGAGCATGGACGTGACGCGGGGCTGGCTCTGGTTCAGCCCATAGAGCATCGGGCGCACCGCGCTGACGATGCCCTGGCTGACGGAGAACGCGTCCTGGGGGCCCAGCGGGTTGCCGATGGCCACGACGGCCTCCCCGGGCACGACGTCGTTCGAGTTGGCAAAGGTGGCCGCGGGCAACGGGCTGGTCGGGTGGATGCGGATCACGGCCAGATCGGTCGAGGGGTCGCCGCCGACCAGCGTGGCCGGGTACGTGGTGCCGTCCGAGAGCGTGACCGTGATCGAGGTGGCGCCCTGGACGACGTGGTCGTTGGTGACGATGTAGCCGTCGCTGGAGAAGATCACGCCGCTGCCCCAGGCCGTGGCGGCGCTCGTGGATCCGAAGATCGTCTGTTGGCTGGCCTGCTGGTTGGTGACCATGACCACCGACGGCGCGAGCGTCTTGTAGGCCGCGGCCCCGGGCGAGTCCGAGGTCATCTGGGCCACGGGCACGTTCACGGTGGTGATGGACGGCGAGCCGGCGAACGCGCCCCGCACGGCCGGCAGCGCCAGCGCGACCGCGACGGCCCCGACGACCGCCCCGCCCAGGGCGACCGCGCCCACCCGGCCGAGGCGCCGCAGGCCACGGCGGCGCACCGTCCGCGGGCCGGGCGCGGACGGCCAGACCGCCCCGCCCGCCGGCTCGACGCCCTCCCCGCCTTCAAAGGAGCCGGCGGCGTCCGCCCCTCCCGCCGGCTCCCCTTCCGCCTCCGGTCCGCCCGGCGCTCCGGGTTCCGCCGTCCCTTCCGCCGGGTGAGGGACCGGCGAGGGAACGTCCTCCGACGGGCCGGCCCGCTCCGCCTCGATGTCGTCGCCGTCCGGGTTCTGGCCGAAAATCCCACGCATGTCACACACCTCCATTGCTGTCTTTTTGGACCCCGGCGAACCCTACCACGCGATCGTCAAGAAAAATGGCACGGGTGCCAGGCCCCGTCAGACGCCGCGGAACAGCCGCCCCGACGGCGGAAACCGGCCGACCGCGCCGGGCCGCAGCGGCCCGGCCGCGTGCCCGCGCGCGATCGCCAGGGCGACGAACGGCTCGGCCACGTGCACGGCGACCAGCCCCAGGAATCCGATGAGGAGCAGCCCGAGTCCGATGCGGGCGGCCCGCGGCGCGCTCACGGCCGCTCACCGCTTCCGGGGGCCGGGGCGACGCCCGCCGGCGGCCCGGCCAGGTCCTGCCGGATCTGCAGGTATTCGTCACGGCCGATCTCGCCGCGCGCGTATCGAGCCGCCGCCAGCGCGGCCGGATCCTCGGTCGGTCCGGCGGATCCCATGGTTGCCGCGGCGCCCGCGCCCAGTCCCCGCAGGAGCGCATAGACCAGAAAGCCCGCGCCGACCAGGATCAGAATCCAGAAGAGACCGCTCGCCGCCACGAAATATGCCACCAACGCCACCCGCCTCCGAACCTGGAAGCCGCCGGACGAGCCGCGGGCACTGCGGCGGCCGGCGTCCCTGGGCCCCATGCTACGCGGGCGCTGTACAGAAATCGTGAAAGGCAGCGCCGGGAAGGCCCCGCCGCGCACCCGGCGGAGCAGGGAGGATCGCGGCGGCGGGGAAGCGGGCCCCGCACCGGGGCCGCGCGGCGCGCGCCCAGGCGCCGGCCGGGCGGAGGGGGATGGCACGATGCAGGTGGTCCGGATGGGGCGCACGGGCCTGCGGGTGACCCGGGTGTGCCTGGGGACCATGACGTTCGGCAACCAGTGCGACGCCGCGGAGTCGTTCCGCATCATGGACGCGGCCATGGAGGGCGGCGTGCGCTTCTTCGACACGGCGGACGTGTACCCGCTGGGCGGCGACGCCGGCACGCGCGGCGCGACGGAGGAGATCGTCGGCCGCTGGATGCGCGACCGCGGCGCCCGTGAGGACATCGTCCTCGCGACGAAGTGCCGCGGCGCGATGGGGCCCGGCGCCAACGACGAGGGGCTCGGCCGCAAGCACATCCTCGCGGCCTGCGACGCGAGCCTCCGGCGGCTGCAGACCGACTACATCGACCTGTATCAGGTGCATGGCCCCGATCCGGAGACGCCCATCGAGGAGACGATGCGCGCGCTCGACGACCTCGTGCGCGCGGGCAAGGTGCGCCACGCGGGCTGCTCCAACTTCCCGGCGTGGCAGTTGGCCGGGGCGCTGTGGGCGAGCGACGTCCGGGGCCTCGCGCGGTTCGACTGCGCGCAGCCGCGCTACAACCTGCTGTTCCGCATGATCGAGGATGAGATCCTCCCGCTCTGCCGGGCCCACGGGCTCGGGGTCATCGCCTACAACCCGCTGGCGGGCGGCATGCTGACCGGCCGCTACCGCGGCGCGGCCGCGCCCGAGCCCGGCACCCGTTTCACCCTGCGCGGCAGCGGCGAGATGTATCGGCGGCGGTACTGGAACGAGGCCGTGATGGCGGCGGTCGACCGGCTGGGGCGGTTCGTGGAGGCGCGGGGCAAGCACCTGACGCACGTCGCGCTGGCGTGGGTGCTGGCGCAGCCCGGGATCACCGCCGCGATCGTCGGGGCGAGCCGGGCGGAGCAACTGCGCGACAGTCTGGGCGGCGCCGAGCTGGCGCTGGACGCCGAGGAGCGGGAGGCCTGCGACGAGGTGTGGTTTGGGCTGCCGCGGGAGCGCGACGCGGGGATCGCGCGGCGGTAGCGCGGGTCGGGGGCCGGCGCGGATGGCCTGCCCCCGGCCGCCCGCCCCGCCCTGGGCGCCGCGGCCTGTCCGCGGCAGGGATGCGGCCGGCGGCGCAGCGCAGAGCACGGCGCCCTGCGGCCGCCCGCCGGCTCCCGTCGGGCCCCTCGCGCCTCCCTCCCTCCGCTTGCGCGCCCGGCGCCCGTGGGTCTACCCTTGGGCCGAGGGCCCCTGCGGGGCCCGCCGTCCCGTCCCCTGCGCGGCGCGGCGGGTTCCACCCGGGCCCGGCCCGCGTCCAGCTCCCCGGACCCGGAAGGAAGGTCGCGGTCGGGGGCGGCAGCCGCCGGCCGGCCCACCGCGCACCCGACCTGGTCCGCATGCCGGCCCGCGCGCGTCTCCGGTCCGGGTCGGTCGCCTGCCAACGCGGCTCGAAACGCCGAATGCGCATGGTCGCCACGTCGCGGCGCCCTTCCGGTTCATCGGGCGATGAGCCGGGCGCAGCCGTCCACCGGGCCGTACCCGCCGCCCCGGGTCGTCTCCCTTGGCGGTTGCGGCGCCCGGGTCGAGCGTAGGAATGGCGTGCCGGCCCGGGCCCGCGCCCCGGACGACGTCGCGCTCCGCCGCCGGGTCTCCAGAGCGAGCCCCGGGGAGCGCCCCGGCGCTCCCCGACCTCGGTGGGAGGGATGCGCCATGCACGTCATCGAGCGGGACATCCAGCGCCACCGCGAGCGCCTCCGCGAGGCCCTGCGCGCCAAGCTGCCCGAGGTCGTGGCCGAGCAGGACATCGTGCTGGCGCCGAGCGGCCGCCGCCTGCGCGTCCCGGTGCGCCTCCTCGACGAACCCCGCTTCCGCCCCGCCCGCCCCGCCGGGGCGGGCGCCGGGGCCGGCCCGCCCGGCCTGCCGGGCATCGGCCACCTCGACCCCGAGGAGACCGTGGAGGTCGACCTGACCATCGACGAGCTCAGCCGCATGCTGTTCGACGAACTGCGCCTGCCCCAGCTGGTGCCCAAGGTCGGGGACGCCGAGCCGGAGGTCCGGGTGGAGGGCGTGGCGCGCCAGGGGCCGCTCGCCCGCCTCGACAAGCGCCGCACGCTGCGGGAACACCTGAAGGGCGACGGGCTCTGGCGCCCGGAGGACTTCCGCTACCGCGACATCGCCACGCGCCCCCGCGACGTCGCCCGGGCCGTCGTGGTCTTCATCCGCGACGCCTCCGGCAGCATGGACGACGAGAAGCGCTTCCGCGTGCGCGTGGCCGCCTTCTGGACCCTCCGCTGGCTGCGCCACCGCTACCCGGACGTGGAGTGCCGGTTCGTGGTCCATGACTCGGCGGCCGAAGAGGTCGACGAACACGTCTTCTTTCGCGTGGGCCGCATGGGCGGCACGGTGATCTCCTCCGGGCTCGTCCTCGCGGAGGAGCTGCTCGAGGCCCGTTTCCCGGCCGGCCAGTGGAACCGCTACGTCGTGTTCTTCTCGGACGGCGAGAACTTTCCCGGGGACGACGCCGCCGTCGCGGCGGCGCTGGAGCGCCTGCACGACGGGTGCCAGCTCATCGGCTACGGCGAGGTGGAGGAGCACCTGCGCGACACCGGGCTGCTCCGCCCGCTGCGCGGCCTGGCGGCGCGGCTGCCGCGGTTCCGGGCGGCCGGCATCCGCCACGACGCCGAGGTCACCCGGTGGTTGCGCGCCGTGTTCGGGGTGAGCAGCGATGTGGCGTGACCGCCTGCCCGACCTGGGGCGCGCCGCGGCCCAGGCCGGCCTGCGCGTGCGCGAGGTGGAGTTCGTCGAGGTCCCGGCCGACGAACTCTACGCCGTGGCCGCGATGCACGTTCCCGGCATGTATCACCACTGGTCGTTCGGGCGCAACTACGACCTGGAACGCA
>JAJYVV010000049.1 GCA_021791815.1 Bacillota bacterium
GGCGGACCTCGACGCCCGGGCCGGCCGAGCGCCATCGCTCGTGCCTGCCCACGAACTGGCCCACTCCCACGACGTGCCGTCCGCCCGGGCAGCGTCCCGCGGCCGCGGTCTCTGCGTCCGCGCCCACCGGATCGGCGAGCGGGGCCCGCGCGCGCGGCGATGGCGGGCCCGGGGTTGGCGCCGCCGTCCTGCACGGCGATCCGCCCCGGACGGGCGGCTCCGCCGCCGCGCGGCCGTGCGTGGGCGATGCGACGGCGGCCGGCCGCGTCGAGCCGGCCTCCGGCATCGTGGCGTCGGCCCCGCACTCGATCGCCGCCTCCTCCGTGGACGAGTACGGGTCGAGCCCGAGCCTTCGCCGCCCCGCCGTGGCGCTGGCGGAGAAGGTCCAGGCGCGTCCGCGGGTGCGGCTCTCCTCCGCGCTGCCCCCCCGTGCCCTGCCGGCTCTGTGGGGCAGTGGCGGGAGGCCGGTCCGGGCCGGGGACGAGGCGGGCCCGGCGGCCGGCCAAGGGAAGGCGGCTCCGCGGTTGGTGTTGGGCGGCGCCCGGAGGTCTGCTGGGCCGGCCGCCCCCCTCGGGGCCCCGGCACGGGCGCTGTTTCCTGTCGACTCTCGCCGGGCGGCCTCGACATGGCCCGGCACGGAAGCCCCCGGGCGATGAGGCACCATGGCATCGGTGCCCCGTAGTGGCTTCTTCCCGAGCGCACCTCGACCGGCTTCGGCTCTCGCCTGGGCGCCGATGACCTCCCCTCCGGAGCGAGGGGCAGCCCGAGCGGGGCGTGGCGGCTGGGATGGGCTCCCTGGGCCCCCTGTACCGTCCGGGCGTCCCCCGGACAGCGCCGCCTTGGGCCGCGGGGCTCCACGCGCGCGGACCCATGTCCCCTATCCTGGGCCGCGCCCCGGCCCGCCGCGTCGCCCGGCTTCCGCCACGGCCCCGCCCGAACGAGAGGGGGAGCCCGCGTGTCGTGGCCTCACCGTCGCCTCGGACCGCCCCGCGCACGCCCCGGCCTCCGGCCCGTGGGCGCCGTGTCCACGTCCCTGGCCCTGGCCGCCGCCCTCCTCATGCCGCTCGCGGTCCCGGCGCCCGCGGCCGCCAGCAACGGATCCAGCGCCTTCAGCACCCTGATGGCTGACTACGCGCACACCTTCACGAGCGGCGGCCATTCGGACCTGCTCCTCGTCAACGACTACCCGTGCACGCTCTCCGGGAACTACGCGTGCACCAACGCCGACACCAGCTGGAACTACTGGTGGGAGGCGAACGGCCTCATGGCCATCCTGGACGACGCGGAGCTCTCCGGCCTCGAGGACGAGCCGACCTCTACGGACATCCAGGACGCGGAGCAACTGGTGCAGGGCATCTCCGACACCAACGCCGGCACGGGCTGCAACTCCGCCAACGCCCTCTACCGCTGCTACAACGACGACATGGCCTGGATGGGCCTCGCCGTGCTCCGCCTCTGGGATTTCACCGGCACGTCGGCCTACCTGACCGACGCAGAGGATCTCTTCCAGCAGATCTGGTCGTCGTGGGGTGGCTGCTCCTCACCCGGGGTGCCGTGGAACCGGAACAGTCCGTGCGGCAAGAACACCGCGGCCAACGCCACGGCGGCGATCCTCGGGGCCGAGCTCTACATCCGGACGGGCACGGTGGGCTACCTCAACGACGCCGAGGCGCTCATGGCCTTCGAGGAGCAGTATCTGGTGCAGGGCAGCGGCGAGGTCCAGGACACGGTCACCTTCAACTCCAACGGGACCGTGAGCGGCGTGTCCAGCACCTCGGGCGGCTGGACCTACGATCAGGGCGTGGCGATCGGGGCGGGCGCGGCGCTCTACCTCGCGGAGTTCAAGGCGCAACGGGGCTACGACGGCGTGCCGTACCTGACCGCCGCCAACCAGGTCCTGTCCTACGTGCTCTCCGAGTGGACGGGGCCGCTGCCGAAGGGCGGGGCCAACGGCGGCTGCGGATACGGGACGGGCGGCGGCCAGGGCGACTGCGGCCTGTTCAACGGCATCCTCATCCGCTACGCCGAGCAGCTGCTGCAGCTCGACGGGACGCACACCACCCTGTACAACTGGCTGCAGACGAACGCCTCCGACGCATACACCAACGCGCAGTCCGGCAACCTCTACGGACCCGACTGGACCGGCTCCTCCGGCAACGCCTCCAGTTACCAGCCCCTGGACCTGTCGACGGACCTCAGCGGCGTCTACGTGGAGAATGTGAGCCAGTTCGTGGGCAGTGGGGAGTCGGTGTATGAGGGGGAGGACGGCCTGCTGAACTTCTCGGGCGTCTACCAGAACGCCGCCGGATACAGCGGCTGGGGCTTCGTGGGCGGCTGGAACGGGACGGGGCAGTACGACGAGGTCGCCCCATACCTCCACAGCGGCGGCACGTACCAACTGACGTTCCGCTACTCGGCGGCCGCGGGCACCGCGAGCCGCAACCTCAGCGTCAACGGGGCGGCGGACGGGACGGTGTCCTTCCCCTCCACGTCGGGGTGGGGCTCGTGGACCACCGTGAGCACCGACGTGACCCTGGACGCCGGCCTCAACACGGTGCAGCTGGAGGCCTCCGACGGGGTGTATCTGAACATCGACCAATACGAGCTGACGTGCGTGTCGGGCTGCGCGACGTACTGACGGACCAGGCCGGTCGCGCGAGGGGCAGGCCCGAGGTGCGTTGCGTTCGCTCGTCGACCGCGTTCTGTGGTCGTCCCCGGCCGCGGACGCACCGTGGCCCGTCGGCGGGCGTGCGGCGCAGCCCGCGTCCCGGGTCCGACACGCCGGCGGACTTGGCTTGCCGATGCGCCGCGGGATGAGCCGCCGGGCAGCGTCGTCGCACCGGCGGCGCGACCGCCGCGCGGGCGCCCCGTGCCGCGCGGCGACGATCGGCACCGACAGCCAGGCCCTCGGGGACGGCGGACGGGCCGGCGCGGGTCCGGCCGAATGCCCATACCGGACAGCCGGCGCTTGCCTGCAGCGAGGACGCCCGCGAAGAAAGGTGCGCGCGGGCCGGTGCCACGCACCCACTGCGGTGCGCGGCGTGTCCACTTGATCCACGGGACTTCAGGGCACCGCGCTGCGCGGGGGCGATTCCAGGTGGCCAGGCTCGTGAACGTCCACGGGCCAATACCCACCTCTCCCGCCTGCCGGAGGAGGTCCGCGCGGGCGAGGAGATGATCGTGGCGAAGGGCGGCAAGCCCCGCGCCCGCTCGGGTTGCTCCCGATGCGCATCCCGCCGGAGTTCCGGGAGCCGCTGCCCGGAGAGGGATGGCGGTGCTCGGGGCCATGACCTGGCTTCTCGACCCGCATTCCTCGCTATGGGCCGTCTCTTCTCCGAACAGGCGGTCCGCACGGGCCCGCGCTCTGCTGCTGAACGGAGTAAGCCGGCTCCTCGGGTCCAGCCCCTCGGCATGGGAGATCTCCCCGAAGCATCGCCTGGGCCGCCTGCTGGAGGCGCAGGCCCTGTTCGCGTCCTTCAGCGACCAGGTGCGCAACCTTCGGGCGGGAGCGCTGGGGATCTCCGTCGAGCACGCGCTTGCCGCCGGGAGGTTCCCTTCCCCGCACCGCGACCCGTGCGACCGCATCCGCACGTGGAAGGGGTGCACCTGGTCTCCCGGGGCGAGGCATTTGTAGCCTTCCCGATCGAAACGGTCTGGTGACGGGAGTCCAGCACCCGGCAGGCCGCGTCCCCTTCGTGCGCGGCCCCGCCTCCCTGGGTGGTGCGGCGAGCCCATGCGGCGGCGATCGCAGGCGGAGCGAGGGGCCGGGCACGGACCCCAGGGATGGACGGGACCATGCCCGGGCACGGCCACACGACGCGGCACGTGCCTCGCGCGCCCTCCCTCTCGGCCTGGGGCGCGGATGCGGGTGGGGAGCACCAGCGCGGCAGGGCGCTGTCGAGCGAAGAACCGCAGCGCGTCAAGGACCACCGCGTCAAGGTCTTCGACCGGCGCGAGCGGACGTCCATCGGATGCTCGACGCGAACTCCAGGGGCTCTGTGCCATCCCCGACGGAAGTCGAGTCGCCGGGGCCGGAAGGCGCCGCGGAGCGCCGGTTGCCGGTAGCCCGCCGCCCGGCTCATCCGCCTCCCGGCTTGCCGGCGGCCTCCTTCTGCCGCAACAGGTACTCGCCGATGGCATCTGCCGCCAGCCGGCCGTCCCAGACCGCGTGGACGACGGTGTATGCGCCGCGCACGAGGTCCCCACCCACATACACCCCCGGGAGGTCCGTGGCCCCCGCCTCGCCGTGGGTGCGGACCGTCCCGTCCTTGCGCAGGATCTCGGGGTGTCCGAGGTCGATGCCGTGGACCGAGTAGCCCACGGCGAGCAGCACCGTGTCGCACGGCACCTCGTGCTCGGTGCCCGGCACGGGCTCGGGCCGTGCCCGGCCCCCGCCCTCCGGGCGCACCAGCCGCATCCGGATCAGCCGCGCGGCCCGGACATGCCCGTGCTCGTCCTTCAGGAACTCGACCGGGTTGACCAGGTAGTCGAAGTGGACGCCCTCCTCCGTCGCGAGATCGATCTCGATGTCGCGGGAGGTGCTCTGGGCCCTGGTCCGCCGGTAGACGATCCGGACGTCCTCCGCGCCGAGCCGCAGGGCCGTGCGCGCCGCGTCCATGGAGGTGTTCCCCGCGCCCACCACCAGGACGTGGCGCCCCGCCGAGGGCCGCGGCACGCCGGAGCCCGGCGCAAGGGACCGCTTCGCCTGGCGGAGGAAGGTCTGGGCCGTCTGGATGCCCTCGGCGTCCTCGCCCGGCACGTCCAGGCGGCGGGCCACCTCGGCCCCGACGCCGACGAACACCGCGGTGAAGTCCCTGCGCAGCCCGTCGAGCTGCAGGTCCTTGCCGAGGCATTGACCGTAGCGGAACGTCACGCCCTGGGAGGCGATGCGGTCGACCTCGGCATCCACGACCCGCTGGGGGAGGACGAACTCGGGGATGCCGTCGGCGAGCAGGCCGCCCGGGTACGACTGGGCCTCGAAGACCACGACCTCCGCGCCGCGGCGGCTGAGCATGTCCGCGCAGGCGAGGCCCGCCGGGCCCGCCCCGACGACGGCCACGCGGGACCCCTGGAGCGAGGTGTCCTCGGGCATCACGTCCTCGGGCTCATACCCGGGGACGAGCGCCGCCCCGAGCAGCCGCGAGGCGTCGATGTCCGAGGAGTAGCCCGGGACCGCCGCCCCGCCGTAGGCCTCGATCGCCGCCGCGTACGGGGAGACCTCCGGCCGGGTGTACGAGGAGAACCCCTGGGCCCGCTCCTCGTCCGCCCGCTGCTTGCGGAGCCGGTCGAAGTCCTCGCGGTGGCGGTAGGCGTAGTCGGCGATGTAGCGCTCGATGGCGCCGATGCGCACGCCCTCGCCGTTGGCGTTCAGGACGCACCAGCCCTCGCACTGCTCCTCCCAGTTGCAGACGCGGCCGGTGCACGCCCCCAGCGTGTTCTTCTCATAGTCCGACACCGCCGCGTCGAGGATCCGGCCCTCCACGATGAAGGCCATCCAGGTCGGGATCGGGTTGTGGTTGGGACACCCCGAGATGCAGGTCGGGTGCTCGCAGAGGATGCAACGGGCCGCCTCGGCCCGCGCCTCCTCGTCCGTCAGGTAGCCCTGGGCCACCTCGTCCCAGCCCTTGCGCCGGTCCACCGGCAGGTGGTGGACGGGTGTCATCTTCCACTGGTCCACGCCCGGGAAGCCCCGTTCTTCGAGCGTCGCGTGCAGGGCGGCGTGCGCGGAGGCGGGCGCCGCCCCCGGCCGGCGCCGGTACCACTCCCGCCCGGCCTCCGTGTGGGGCAGTTCCTGGGTCGGCGGTTGGGGGTCCGGCCCCCGCGGCGGCGCGGGCACCGCCTCCCGGGTCGGTCCGCGCTCCGCCTGCGGCGGCCCTTCGTCCCCCATGCCCGTTCCCCCCGTCGCCCCCGGCCCGTCGCGGGGGCGCACTGGTGCCTGCCCCGTCGGTCCGCCGTCTCCGCCCAGAGCAGGATACCTCATCCGGTCGGCGACATACCGGGTCGGGCACGCCGCGCGCGACCCGGCGGCAGGCCGGCCGCCCGCCGGCGCCGAAGGGCCGCGCGCCGCGACGTCTGCGATGGCCGGTGCCCATCCCCAAGGAGGCGAGACACACGCCCGCAGCCGACGACCCGTCCCTGCCGGATGTGCGCTCCGCCCTCGGCCTCGACGACACCTACCTCGGATGGCTCGAGGACCTCGCCGCCGCGTTCCCGGTCGCGCCCCTCCGGCTGCCCGCCCCGCGGGAGGCCGCGGCCCGCCTGCGGCTCCTCGGCGTGGACCCGCCCGACGTCGAGGAGGCCGTCGGGTCGCTGCCGAGGCCGGCCTCCGACCCGGCGCTCCTTTGGCTCTTGGAGCGCTCCGTCGACCGCATGCGCCGCCGCATGGGCGACGTCGAGGCAGACCTGTCGTGGCCGCGCCTGCCCGTGTCCATGGGCGCCCCCGGCCGATTCTTCCTGGTCCACGTCTTCCTGGCCGTGCTGGACGACGTGGAGTCCTGGCACGCTGCGCACGGGGTCGATGCCGCCACGTCGCGCGAGACGCTGTCGGCCCTGGCCCTGGACATGCGCCTCCGGCGCCAGATCCACGGCGAGGGCGGGCTCTTCGAGCACGCGTGGATGACCCTGCCCTTCCGGGCCTGCCTCTACGCCCTGGGCCGCCTCCAATACACGCCGCTGCGCCTGAGCGAGGCGCGCGTTGCCCAGTGGGTGGACCCCGCGGAGGTCCCGCGCGTCGCCCCTCGGATTCTCCCCGACGAGCCGGCGGTGGGGATCCACATCCCGGAGTCGGGGCCGATGCCCCCGGCGGCGGTCGACGCCTCCCTGGCCCGGGCCCGCGCCTTCTTCGGGCGCCCGCAGCCCTGGGGTCCGTGCCGCGTGGCGGTCTGCGGCTCGTGGCTTCTCGACGACCAGCTGGCCGGCTGCCTTCCGCCGACCTCGAACATCGTCCAGTTCCAGCGGCGCTTCACGCTGTTTGCGCGGACGCACGACGCCGACCGCAGCGTCCTGAACTTCGTCTTCCACCGTCGCGAGGCGCCGGCGTCGCTGGACGAGCTGCCGCAGCGCACGACGCTGGAGCGGGCGCTGGTTGCCCACCTGAAGGCCGGGGGCCACTGGCGGTCGAGGACGGGCTGGCTGGCGCTCTGAGGCTCGGGCCGCGGCGCCGGGCTCCGCGGCCCGAGCGTCGGACCCTCGCCTGGCTCATCCTGCCCCGGGCGCGGGCAGGCCGATCGCCGCCCGGCCCGGCCGGCTCGCGGTGGTCCTGGGCCCGCCGGTCCGCGGCTGGAGCGCGGGCGGCGGTCGGGGTCGGCGCCCTCTCCAGCCGGTGGGCGCGGCCGGCGACGGCCCGGGTTGGCCCCCCGGCCACGACCTTGCCGTCCGCCACCTGGACGGCCATCGTCGCCCCGCCCTCGACACGCACGGTGGGGGAGGCCTCCCGCCCGGCCGGCGAGGCCGGCGCGACGCGCAGCGTGCCGTCGTCGCCGATGGGCAGCGCCGCGTCCGGGCCCGGGTGATGGACCCCCGCGGGTTCGGTGCAGGGCCCGCGGCCGGCGCCGCGGGTCCAGAAGGCCATCCGGGAGGGGCAGGCTGGTGGGGCGCGACGTCGGCATCCGCATCCGCGGCGACCGGCGAGGGCTCATCCAGACGCGCCGCGTGGGTGGCGTCGAAGGCTCGGTCGGGGCGGGAGGTGGAGGTCCGCCCGGCGAGGGCGGTGAGGGTGTCGCCGCGCGCGGTCACCGGGTCGCGGCCGACGATCCCACGCGGCCAGATCGGCCCCAGCCCGAGGTGCCGCCCCGATACGGCCAGGGCGGTTGGCCGTTGCCATGTTTGGCCCCGCGCACCGATGTGCCCACGGGGCGAGCCCGTCGAGGTCGGCCCCGCGTGCCGTGGCGGCGGCCGGCAGGCGGCGGGGCGCGGGAGCAGAACCGATCCTCGCCCCGGGGCTGGCCCCGCGGGCCGGCGCCTGACCCGAAGGATGGGCGGTCGCGCGGCGCGTGGGCGGCACGCGGACGTGTCGGCCCGGGGCATGCGGAGGGGCCGGGCGCGCCGCCGTCCGCCCGGCGCCGCACCAGGCGCGAAAGGGGACAGGCCTGCCGATGCCACCGGACGAATCCGCGGCCCTGCTGGAGACCCTTCGCGAGCTCACGGAGACCGACGGGATCCCCGGGCAGGAACACGCCGTCCGGGAGGTGATGGCGCGGCGCCTTGAGGGGCTCGGGCTGCTGGAGCGCGATGGCCTGGGCAGCCTGTGCTGCATCCGCCCGGGAACGGCGGAAGCCCCCCGCGTCATGCTGGCCGCCCACATGGACGAGGTGGGCTTCGTGGTCCGGGACATCACGGAGGAGGGCTTCCTCCGGTTCCAGACCGTGGGGGGCTGGTGGCAGCAGGTCATGCTTGCCCAGCGCGTCACCGTGCACACGCGCCACCGCCCCCTGGCCGGGGTCATCGGCAGCAAGCCGCCCCACATCCTCCCCGCGGACGACCGGAGGAAGCCCGTCGAGTTCAAGGACATGTTCATCGACATCGGGGCCGAGGGCCGCTCGGACGCCGAGGCGTGGGGCGTCCGCCCAGGCGACATGATCGCGCCTGTGTGTCCCTTCACGGTCATGGCCAACCCGGCCATGTGGATGGGCAAGGCGCTGGACGACCGCGCGGGCTGCGCCGTGCTCGTCGAGGTCATGCGCCGCCTGACCGCGGCGGGGGGCCACCCGAACACGGTCCTCGGGGCCGCCACCGTCCAGGAGGAGGTGGGCCTCCGCGGGGCCGACGTCGCGGCCCGCCGCTGGCGCCCGGACATCGCCATCGCCCTGGACGTGGGGATCGCCGGGGACACGCCGGGCATCAGCAAGAACGACGCCCGCGCGGAGCTCGGCGCGGGCCCGCTGGTCCTGGCCTATGACTCGTCGCTCCTACCCAATCCCCGGCTGCGCGACTTCGTCGCCGACGCGGCCGCCGCGGAGGGCATCCCCTTCCAGTGGGAGATGATCGCGGGCGGGGGCACGGACGCCGGGCGCATGCAATTCGCGGGAGACGGCGTACCGTCGCTGGTGATCGGCTTCGCCACCCGCTACATCCACAGCGCCGCGGCGGTCATCCATCGCGAGGACCTCCTGGGCGCCGTGCGGCTCCTCCTCGCCGTCCTTCGCCGGCTGGATTCCGCGGCGTGTGAGGCGATTCGGGCATGAGCGCGCCGGCAGGACCGGACGCGACCCGCGCCGGGCCGACCGGGCCGGTCGCCGCCGGTACCGCCGACCGCGGGTTGCGCCTGCCGGGCATCCACGGCCGCCGGGCTGTGGTGACCGGCGCCGCGGGGGCGCTGGGTTCGGCCGTCGCGGCACAGCTGCGGGACGCGGGCGCCCGCGTCGGCGGCATCGTGCGGCCGGGCTCCGGCCGGGTGCCGCGCGACATCACCGGGGCGTCGGCGGACCTCACCGACGAGGCGGCCGTCGGGGCGTGCTTCGCCATGCTCGTCCAGAGCCTCGGCGGACCCCCGGAGATCGTGGTCCACTGCGCGGGCGGCTACGCGGGCGCGCCCCTCGCGGAAACGTCGCTGGCCCAATGGCGGCGCATGATCGAGGACAACCTCACCGCCGCCTTCCTCGTGGTGCGGGCGGCGCTGCCTCCGATGATGGCGGCCGGTTGGGGCCGGATCGTGACGGTGGGCTCCCGGGCCTCCCTCCAGGGCGGCGAGGGCAGCGCCGCCTACAGCGCCTCCAAGGGGGGCCTCCTCCGCCTCACCGAGTCGGCCGCAGCGGAGGGCCTGGGGCGCGGCGTGACGGTCAACTGCGTGCTGCCCGGCACGATCGACACCCCGTCCAACCGGCGTGCCATGCCGGGCGCCGAGCCGGGTTCCTGGGTGGCGCCGGAGGCCATCGCCGGCGTGTGCCTCTTCCTCTGTTCGGATGCGGCCGCGGTCATCAGCGGTGCGGCGGTGCCGGTGTATGGGCGGTCGTGACGGAGGCGGGCGGCGCCGCCGAACCCGGCGGTGGCCCGTGGCGGATGGTGCGCGCTGATGGCCGCGCGCGTGGGGTGCCTCGCGAACGCCGCTGGCCGCTTGGCGCCCTGCAAGCCCCTGGGGCGGCCGCGGCGACATGGGCCGGCTCCCCGGCTCTCGGCCGGGCGGGATGGTGGCGTCACGGCCGCACAGGCCCATCGAGGGATGGACCGTTCCCGGGCCAGCGACCCGCTCGACACCAACGCGCGGGGGTGGGACGGAGTTTGGCGACACAGGACGACGTGCGGCGGATAGCCCTGTCCCTGCCGGAGACGACCGGGGCGCCGGACCGCTTCGCGTGCTCCGTCCTCAGCGACAGCAGGCAGAAGGGCTTCGTCTGGGCTTGGAACGTGCGCGTCCAGCCGAAGAAGCCCAAGGTGCCGCGGGCCGACGTCATCGCCGTGCGCGTCGCGGATCGGACCGAGAAGGCTGCCCTTTGGGACTTGGACCCGGACAAGTGCTTCACCGAACCCCACCACAAGGGGTTCCCGGCCGTGCTGGTGCGCCTCCCCGCCGTCGGGGTCGGCGAACTGCGGGACCTGATCGTCGATGCGTGGCGCTGCCAGGCGCCGAAGGCGCTCGCGATGGGGTACGGGAGGGGAGAGGCGGGGTGGCAGGAGGGCAGACATCGACCTGAAGCCGCTCATTTGCCCATGCGCCGGGCGAAGAACGGCTGCAGCCGCGGCGCACCTGTTAGCGATGACTCCAAGCGTGACGCCGCCGAGCGGTCGGGTCCACCGAACCGCCTCAGGGCGGATCGCGGGCGGGGTCTCCGCGCGCCACCCTTGGTCAGTGTCCCGATCAGCCCCCGCACGGTCGCCCTCCCGTCCATGTCTGGCGAGGCAGAGTGACCCATATCTGGCCTCAGTCGTTCCAAGGCGCCCGAACCACGGGACGCGGCGGCGCTAGGCATGCCGTCACACGGGCGTCATCGGGCTGGAGCAATCTGGACAAGGTACGAATGGGCTTTTCCGCGCTGGGCCGGTGTGGGTCGCCGCCGCGCCCCGAGGGCCTTTGGGCCTCAATGGCGCGGCCTGCCGACGGGGCGCCGGCCGGCTGCTGCGCTAGGCGATCCGAGAGGGGGCATCGGTGCATGTCGTCGACGGGCTCGGGGCTCTGGCGGGGTGGATCGGAGGGCTCCGGGTGCGCCTTCCCCGGCGGGGGTCCGGCCCAGCGAGGGGCGGCGCTCTTCCGCAGCCTCATGCGGATGAGCACGGCGTCCGAAGTGCAGGCAGCTTGCTCTCGGCGAACCTGAGTGAGCTCGCATCCCAGGTTCCAGTTGCCGGCCGTCCGCGTAGGCGACGGGGCTGGTCAGCGCCGTCGCCGGCAGGGGGCGCTCGCATGCGACGTCTGCTGGAGTACCTAGCCAATCCTCCGGTCTGGGCCGTCGCCGCGCACCGCCGAGCTCACCGACTCTGGCTCCGGAACCATCGCCTCGCCGCGTTGCTCGTGGCGGCGTGGGCTCGCGTGCTCACGGGCGTCGACATCCACCCAGGTGCCACCATCGGTCGGCGGTTGGAGATCGGGCACGGTGTGGGCCTTGTCATCGGCGCCAGCGCCGAGATCGGCGACGACTGCGAGTTGCTCCATGGCGTGACGCTTGGACGGAAGCACGGAGTCGTCCTTCCGGACGGTCGGAGGCACCCCCGTCTCGGGCACCGTGTGGAGGTCGGCGCCCACGCCGTGCTCCTGGGACCGATCACGGTGGGCGACGACGCGAAGATAGGCGCAGCGGCCGTGGTGCTCAATGACGTGCCCGCCCGCTGGACGGCCGTGGGCAACCCCGCTCGCCTTCTGCCGCCCAAGGCGCAGCGTGCTCCCGATGGTCCGGCGGCCGTTGCGCGCGATCTTGCGCAGGAGTGAACTGGGGCGGCCTCGGCACCGTACGAGGGGGGTGCGCTGCCCCAAGAACGGCCAACGAGGACGCCGCGGCCGGGAACGCTGCACCGCTGGTTCGCTCGTCACCGAACGCCGCAGAGCTCTTGCTACTAGACTAGAGGCGGCCCCGAATGCTCAGAATCTTCGTCAAGGTGTCGTTGGAAAGGGGCCTCCGGGAGCGCCAGCCTCGCCGAAAGGCCGCCGCCGCCGCCCGCAGCGCCGGACCTGGCGGAATTCCGTTGCGCCGCATTCGCCATAGACTCTTGAGTGTGTACGGTGCGATGGAGCGCGGTACCCCGCGGAGCGGGAGCAGTTCGGCCGCGATGTGCCATTTATTGGAGAGTTCCGAGGTCGCGCGCGTCTCGTCCGAGAGACGCCAAGCCGACGAGTGGTGGTGGAATACCTCGATCGTGGGCGCGTATCGGACGACCCAGCCTCGGTCGATCATCCTCCACGCCAAATGCAATTCCTCGTATCCGTACAGGAAGTCCTCACAGAAGAGGCCAACATCGCGAAGGGCTTCCGTGCGAAAGGCGCAACCGGCCCCGATGAACTCGGCGGCGGCGGTCGTTGGGACGCCGGCTGTCGTCACCAGGACAGGATTGGAGGAGACAGCCTTGGCAAGCACCATCTGTCGGCGCTCGGACCCCGGGGGGAGGTTGGTCGCGATGCAGTTCAGGGCCAGCGCCGCGATGCGCTCGTCGGCTTGCAGCACGAGAAGGATTGAGGAGATCGCGGTCGTACCGGGTAACTCCGGGTCGTCATCGAGGAGAAGAACGAACGGGGTCTTCACACCTCGCAACGCGGCGTTTCTCGCGGAAGCCACGCCATGGCGTGCATTCAACCTGAAGACGGTCATCCCAGTCTGGCTTGGGATGCGCAACGGCTCGTCCGACGCGTTGTCCACGACGATGAGCGCGGTCGTGGTATCCTGAGCCATCACCGACGCGATGCATCTGTTTATCTCCAAGGACCGGTTGCGCGTAATGACGACGGTGGAGATCAGGGGCGGCATCGGCGTCGGTCCCTCCGTTGCGTGCCTGCGCCCGCCATCATCGCGCGGACCCGCTCCGGTGGCAAGGCCAAACGCGGTGACGGCTGCGCACGCGCAGCCCGTAGCTTCTTGAGCACGCGCTGCGCGCCGCCGCGGGTTCCGCAGCCAAGGACCCGTAACGGCCGCTCGACGCGCTCTGAGAACGAGATGCCCCGCGGCCAGGACTTTCGTGGTGAGGCTGCCACCGGAAACTGTGGGGTTCGCGAGGGGCGCCGGGCAGTCCCTTGCGGCGCCGTCGTCCGCACGACGTCCGTGCGACGGGGCCCCTTTGGGATTGGCCGTGCGGCCGCGCTCGTCGCGTTGCGTGGAGGCCGCTGCGTCGGTGGGCACCGGCCGCCTGCCCACGTCCGAAGGCCGTCGGAACACGTCGCGCTTCCGGGACGGCGCACTTGGTACAGGCGTTCGTGGAATTGTTGCACGCAGTCGCCTGCCTGCACGGCCCTGCGCTAGCTAGGAATGGCGACCTCGGGACCGAATTGCCGCCAGGCACGTTGCTCCAGACCCATCGGCCCGGGTGGTGGGTTCGCGGATGGTGGGGTTCGGCATCGGGGCTCGCTTCGCCCGCGCTATTTCCGGGCCAGGGCCCTTTGTCGGTCGGGCCGGGCCCGCGCCGTTGCAGCTTCGCTCCTTCCGCGATCCGCGGCAGGGAGAACGGCTCCGATAACGATCCCGGTGTGTCGGCATGGAGCCCACCCGGGCGGAGACGAGCATGGCGCTGTTCGGGCTAGTGCCCGCGGGGGGGTGGCCGACTTCGCTGGGTGCGCGTTCGATGCGGTGATCGTCCATTTCGGAAACGGGTGCGACCGCACCACGCGTTTGGTACGGCATTTGGTCGCGACTTTGCCGGGCCTCCGGCGCATCATTGTATGGGACAATTCCCCAGAGTGCTCCACCCTCGTGTCTGCGGCCCTGCCCCCGCAGGTCGAGGTGCGGACGGAGGGTGGTAATCTCGGGTGGGGTCAGGCGGTCAACCGGGCCCTCGCTCTTGTCGAGTCGCCTGCGGCACTTCTGCTGAATCCCGATGTGACGGCAGCGCCGGGAGCGGTTCAGGCCTGCGTCCGGCGACTCATGGAAGATGCGGCAGTTTCCGTTAGCGTGCCCACGATCCGCCAGCGCCGCGGGAACGTGGTTCCCCTGTACAACATCTGGGCCATTCTGCTCGCCGAAGTCGTCGGCTGGCCCGCGACCGGCATGCTGTTTCACCCGGCCGGGGTCGCCGTGACGATGGAGGTCGCGGTGGTCAGTGTACGATGGCACCGCGCTATCGGCGGCTTCGACCCGCGCTTCTTCATGTACAACGAGGACTACGACTGGTGCCGGCGCGCCGTGGCCGCGGGCGGACGGTGTGTCGCGGTCGCGACGGAGCCCTGCGACCACGAGGGAGGCGCATCGTGGTCGGCATCGGACCAGCGGCTGTACTGGGTCTTCGATTCGGAGGCCCGCTACCTTGCGAAGTGGTTCGGCCGGACGGCGCTGCTCGTTTTCGCCGTTCGCATCGTTAAGGGCGCCCTCCTTGTGGCCGGGATTTCCCTCGGGGCGCACTTGACGGGCGGGCGGAGACTGCAATACCTCCGGATGCGGGAAGGCATACGGCTGTCTGCCAGCATGCGTTGGCTGGGCCGGGTGATCCGCCATCGCGCCGCCTAACGCGCCACCTTCCCGTCGAGGTCCTCCCCTGCGCGTTGTCCTAGATCTCACTGGCATAGGGCGACACACGACGGGTGTCGGCTATTACTCGCTGGCGGCCGCGCGCGCCGTGGCCCTGGCCGGAGGCGACGGGGTGTCGGTGGCGGCGCTGCGCCAATTCTCGCTGCGTCGGCCCCAGGCCGTCTTCGAACACCGTGGGGTCCCGTCCCGTTGGGCCGCCTGGCCGAGGGAACTCCTCCACAGGAGGAGGGCGCTGGAAGACCGCGCCCGCTATCACCCGGATCGTCCCTGCGATGTGTTTCATGCCACGGAAACGGCGCTGCGGCCAGTCGCCGCAACGGCGGTGGTGGCGACTGTGCACGACATGGGGGCCCTGCGGGGAGTCGTTCCGGCGGGTGGGGCGGACCTGGAACGCGCCCGCGTCGTGTTCGGCCGGGCGCTCGGCCGGGCGGATGTTGTGCTTGCGGTATCGCAGGCCGCGCTGGACGACCTGGTCCACGCATTCCCGGAGCACGCCGGGCGCGCGCGCGTTGTCTATCCTGCCCTCATCCCTACGGAACCTGTCGCGGTTCCTGCCTGCCGTGGCGCTTACGTCGCCTTCGTGGGGGCGACCAATCGGCGCAAGGACTTGGATGTGCTGCTGCACGGGGTGGCCCTCCTGCGAGAGGCCGGGGAGTGGCCCGGCGGCGTGTCGCTCGTCGTGGCCGGGCCAGCCGGCGACTTCGAGGCTGGCTTGTTGCGCCTAAGCAATGGATTGGGGATCTCCGACCTCGTCCGTCGAATCGGATACCTGCCCTCCGACGGAGCGGTGGAGGACGTGATCCGGCACGCCGTCTGTTTCGCCTACCCCGGCCGCCACGAGGGCTTCGGGTTCCCTGCACTGCGGGCCATGGCGGCCGGAGTGCCTGTGGTCGCGTGCGCCAGCGCGGCCATCCCGGAGGTCACTGCCGGCGCGGCCGCGCTCTTCCCGCCGGGCGACTCGGAGGCCCTCGCGGCGCAACTGGGCCGGCTATTGAACGAACCGGCGGCGCGTGATCGCGCGGCCGCGGCGGGCCGTGAGCGAGCCAAGGCATTCTCCCTGCGCCGCTTCGGCGAGGAGCTCCTCAGCGCCTATGGCGAGGCTCTCCGACGGGCGACCCTCGGGCCGTGACCGGCGAGTTCCGGCCGCTCACGCGGGCGGCGGGTGCGTCGGGAGCACGCCCTCATTGGGTGACCAGGGACACCGCTTCTTCGAACCGCGCCGTCGCCACGTCGACCGTCTCGTACCGAGCCACGTTCGCGATCTCCACCAAGTAGCGAACGGCCGCGGTCACGAGGTAGGCGAGCCGGATCTCACGCTTGCGGCTCGCGCTCAGGGCGACACCTTCCGAGGCGATCCCCGTGAGGTACCCGTCCAGAGCCGCCGCCTCCCGCGCCACCAGCTGCTCCACGGCGGCGAACCGCCAGAGCGACCACACGAGCGACGCGAGGTCCTGTCCGAGCGGCCCGAGCCCGCACATCTCCCAGTCGAGGAGGACCACGCGGTCGCCGGCCGCCGGCGTTCCCATCGCGATGTTGCGCGGCGTGGCGTCCTGGTGGCACAGTGTGGGTGCCAGGTCCGAAAACGCCTCGATCACGTTCGGGGCGTGGCGAGAGGCGCGCGTCAGCCGACGGAAGAGGGCGCCGTGGGGAGAAAGCCGGGACCGCCAGTCCTCCGGCAGGAGCCACTCCCGGGCATGCCGCACCGTGGTCCCCGTGGCGAGCCACGAGGCTCGGGGCGGATCGGTCGCGAAGCGTGCCCCCATCCGACCCAAGGCCTCGGCGGCCCGCCGATATTCGTCCAGCGCCATCGGGCGCCACATGCGGTCGGGCTGCTGGCCAAGGTCCTCCAGGAGGAGGACGCTCGTCCCGTCCTTATTCCGCAAGCACGCGTGGACCCGCGGCGCCGCGCACGGGTGCGGCAGCCTGGTCAAGAGTCCGGACGCGTAGGCGGCCAACTCGCGCGGGTCACCCCGTCCCGCGGGCGGCCGGAAGACCTTGGCGACCACGGAGACCGGCGTGCAGCGGTGGGGAAATTCGATGCGGAATACCCCGGCGGTCGTGGCGCCCATGGTCTCGCGGAACCGCCGGACTGCGCGCGGCTCCGCCGCGGGCGAATCCACCCTGGCCGCACCGATCGCGGCACGCAGAGCGGGGCCGTTCAGACGGACGCGCCCGGTCCGAGACGGGCCTGGGTCCAGCGCCAGCGCATCGGATCCGCCACGAGACCACCGGATCAGGACCGTCGGGCCCTGCACGCGGCGCATGACTCCGCGGGCAGCCCACTTCAACCCCCGCAGACGCCGCAGCACCGGGTGCGGAAAGGCATGCCAGCGCGCCCATGCTCCGGTCTCCCGATCCGTAGAGGGATGTCCTCCTCCCGTGGGGGTGGTCACCCGAGAAGGGCCTCCTTTGTCCGGTCGAGGGCCGCGCCCGTCCGGCCTTCCAGGAGATCCCAACGTTCGGCGGTCTGGATCTCCAACAGAAGGCGGTACACCGCCAGCAGGAGCGCCAGACAGAATCCGCGCCAGCCTTCCCTCCACCCGCCGAGGAGCACGTAACGCCGGAGGAACTCGCGCGGCGGCGCACCCAGCATGCGCAGGATGGAGGGGTGGATGCCGGATTCGTGGCGCCGCAACGACTCGAGGTACGTGTACTCGGACGTCTTGGCCACGAAGTGCGAAACGTCCCGGTACGTGAAGTGGTGGATGCTGAGCTCCCGCTCGGCGTCCAGCCGGATCCGGCGTGTGGCAGGATCGAAGCGTAGGTAGTCGTGGATCCGCCCCGTCACGCGGGCCGCATCCTTGCGGAACAACCGCGGGTGGTAGTCCGGCCACCATCCGCAGGACTCGATACGCCACTCGCCGAGGTAGTTGCAGAAGGGCACGTCGACCACGTCGACCGCGTCCCCTGCGACAATCTCCTGAAAGCGGTCGGCGAGCCGCCGGGGGACCACCTCATCGCTGTCCAGGAGCAGCACCCAGTCCGTGGCGCAGGCTTCCAGCAGGGCCTGACGAGCCCGGTCGAATTCGCGGACCCGGGCCGTCCGGAGCACCCGGGCCCCGCCCGCTGCGGCGACCTCACGCGTATCGTCGGTGCTCTCCATGTCCATGACCACGACGTCGTCGCACCACCGCACGGAGCGCAGAGCCCAAGCGAGATTGCGTGCGTCGTTGCGCACCAGGATGGCGGCGCCGCAGGTGGCGGTCATGATGGCGCCGGCCGCCCGGCGCGGTCGGCGATGATCCGCTCGTACACGGCTCTTGTTTCGGCCGCCGTTCGGCTCCACGGGTACCTGGACCGCACGGCTGCGGACTGCCCCCGAGCGTCCCTGGGCATGGAGAGGGCACCGCGAAGCGCATCGGCCACGGCACGGACGTCCCCGCCGCGGCAGCGCGTGGCGAGGCCGTCGAAGTACTCACGCACGGGAGGGCAGTCGCCGACGACGAGATTGGCCCCGTGCGCCGCCGCCTCCAGGCTCGCCAGGCCGGGCGTTTCGAAAGAGCTGACCAGCGCGTGCGCCCAGGCGGCGGCATACGCTGCTTCGAGTTCCGGGGCATCCCATGGCAGCTCGCCGACGAGCAGAACCCGCTCCGGATGGGCGTTGACCTCGTCGCGCACCTGCCGCGCGTAGCCGGGGTCCGTGACGGACGGCGCTCCGATCAGCACCAAGAAAACCCCCGCATCGGCGGCGGCACGGAGCAGGGCCAGGGTGTTCTTGCGTCGGTCCAGGCGCGCGACGGAGAGGACGAACCGCTCGCCCGCAGGGATCCGTCCCCGCATGTAGCGGTCGAAGAACCGGGCCGGGTCGGGACGCTCGGACCACCGGGCGCCGTTCGGAACCGGGATGCTCATCGCGGGGGAGCGCCATATGCGCCGGATGGCGCTGGCCTCTGCCCGGGAATTGGGCAGCAGCGCCGCCGCACGGGCGACGAACCGGCTCAGGGCCCGCCGCGTCGTGCCGGGCACGCGGGCCAGGAGCCGATCCGCGGCGCTCTCGGCCGCAGCGCCGGGATAGTACACCGGGGACAGGACGTAGGGTACGCTCCGGCCTCGGAGTAGCCCGGCCAGGCCGCAGTGGGCCGAGTCGATGCCGAAGAAGTGGACGAGGTCCACACCGGCAAAGAGGTCTCGACGCATGGGTGCGTACTCCTCGACATGGACGCCCTGGTCCAGAAGGGCGCGGGCGGTGGAGAGCATCTGTACCTCCAAGCCGCCGACCACGAGGCCCAGGGGCCGCGGGGGAATGAAGACTACCCGCGTGGCTTCCGCCCTCCCCACGGCGCGGCCGTCAGGCCGGGGCCTCGCCGCGCAGACCCTCATACACCGCCATGGTGGCCTGGAGCATGTGGCTCAGGTGGAACACGCCTGGAAGCTCCACCGCGGCATCCGGAAGGGCCGAGAGGTGGCGGGCCGCGGCGACCCAGGCGTCGAGGCGGCGGTCTTCGTCGATCACGACGCCTTCACCGGTGAGGCGGATGATCTCGGCGGCGCCGGAATCGGCCGGCGCGAGCACCGGCACGCCGTGGGCGATCGCCTCGATGGCGGCGTATCCGAGGCCCTCCCGCGCCGGTTGAAGGAGGGCCCCGGCCGTCGCCAAGAACGGCGCGACGTGCTGTTGCCAGCCATGAAAGCGCACGGCGCCCGCCGCCACAAGATCCGCCACGCTCTGTTGCAACCGGGTCTGGAGGCTACCGGTGCCCACGATATCGGCGGAGTAGCCCTCGGTGTGCAGGGCCCGGACCACGTCGAGGATGACTTCGACCCGCTTGTCCGGCTCGAGTCGGCCCACGTAGAGGAGGCGGTTGGACGGGCGGCGGCACGCCGGGCGTGGCGGCGCGATGGTCCCGTTGTAAATCACATGGCGGGTGGGCCGGGCGCCCGCCACCCGGCACTCGCGCTCCACGATCCTGCTGACAAAGATGAGCGCGTCCGCCCGGCCGCGCAGGGCCGCCCCGAGGAGGCCCCGCCACCCGCGGTCGCCCGACTTCCGCACGAGAAAGTGCTCCGTATGCACCAGAGGGATGCGGTAGCGTGCGCGGGCCAGCAGCCCGGTTGCGAGGGCATAGGTGAGGTGGGCATGCACGACGTCGGGCCGGCGTCGCCGCACCTCGGCGAGCGCCGCCCGGGCGAACCGGGGAAAGGAACGCCCGTCCGGCACCGGCACCCTCGCCTGCTCCGCCTCGGTACGCAGCCCGTGCTCCGCATCTACCGGGCAAGGGTGGCCCATCACGACGACGGCCTCGTGGCCGCCCTCGATCAAGCCATTGGCCAGTTGGATCACGTGCCGCTCAACGCCGCCGAACGAGGGATTGCCGGAACCAAGGAGGAGCGCGACCCGCATTCCGCAGCCTCCCGCACGGCCCGCTGGCGACACGGGGCACTTGGCGCCGCGATCTGTGTCGATAGTGCGACGCCAGTCCGGCACTTCCTGCGCTGCCCCCGGCTACAACCGCGTGCGCGCGCCGTGGCCGTGGAGCGCTTTGGGCGTTGCCGCCGGGTGTGCCTCGCCGGTTGCGGCGTGCGCGGTGGACCGGAGGAGCGCCTCATACACGTCCATGGTCGCGGCACACATGTGGCGGACGTGAAAGGCCGCGGGCAGGGCGGCGGTCGCCCGCGGCAGGGCCGAAGCGCGCGCGACGGCTTCCGCCCATGCGCCGATTCGGTGTTCATCGTCCACCGCGACCCCGAGGCCGGTATGCGCGATGAGCTCGGCCGTACCCGAGGAGCGCGGAGCCACCACCGGCACTCCGTGCGCCATGGCCTCGATCGCCGCGTAGCCCAAGCCCTCCCGCGCCGGGTGCAGGAGCACCGCCGCGTTGCGGAAGAACGGCGCAACGTCGGCCTGCCATCCGTGAAACCGAACGCGGCCTGCGGCCAAGAGATCGGCCGCCTCCCCCCGCAGGCTTTCGGCGAGGGTACCGGTGCCCACGACGTCGAGCGAGTACCCGTCCGACTGGAGCCGGCGCGCGATCTCCAGGGTCAAGCCGACGCGCTTGTCGGGCTCCAATCGTCCCACGTACAGGAGGCGGCCGCGCGAAGGCGTGGCGTTCTCGGAGGCGGCGGGCGCTGTGCCGTTGTAGATCATGTGCCGCCGGGGGTGGCCGCCGAGGACGGGGCACGCCGCGGCCACGGTTCCGCTGACGCAGATCAGCGCGTCAGCTCGGCCGCGCAGCAGGGCGCCGGCAGCGCCCCGGACGCCACGGTCGGCCGACTTCCGGACGAGGAAATGCTCGGTATGCACGAGGGGGATGCCCAGCACGGTGCGCAGAAGGACGCCGAGGGCCAGTCCGTAGGTGAGGTGACTGTGCAGAACGTCGGCACGCCATGTCCGCACGGCCCGCCCGCCACCGGCGACGAATGCCGATAGCGAGGCCCCGTCCGGGGCGGCGACGCGGATCTGATCTACTTCCGGCCGCAGCCCGTGATCGACGTCCACAGGGCAAGCTCGGCCCATCACGATGCACGCGGCATGGCGATCCAGCACGAGGCTGTTGGCCAAGTGAATGACGTGCCTCTCCACCCCGCCGAAGGACGGGTTGCCCGACCCCAGGAGAAGGGCGATCCGCATGGCGCTTTCCCCCGCCGGGTCCGTGTCGGTAGAGCCGCTCCGCAACGGGATTATGGCTGCGGCGCCGTGCTCCTGGGTCCGCTCCCGCACACCGGATCGCAACATTCGTCAAAGAGTCGCCCCCGCGGACGGCGGCGGCGAACTCCGTCGATTCGGCGCGGACCTCTGCCATAGGGTTCGTGCGGCGAGAGCCGGACCCGCTGGACGCCGGATTCGGCCAGCGAGCCATGGGGCCGTCAAGGCTCTGGACAGGACCTGTGCCGCGGCAGCCGAATAGGCGCCCCGGCTGTGGAGCGCAAGCGGCGCCGAAGGCTCCCCAGCAGCCCGGCCCAGCGGGGAAGGTGGTCGGTGTTGCGCTACGTGGTGTTTCAGCCCACGTTCACCGGGACTGCGTATGACCTCCAGATCGAGAAGGGGCGCATCGCGGCGTTGCTCGCCGAGAGGCCGGGCTGGACCGTCACGATCGCGTCCGCGGCGGCGCATCAACTGCCGCATCCGCTGCAAAGCGTCGCGATCGGGAAGGGCCGACTGAGCACGCTGCGCTGCATCTGGCGACTGGCGCCCGATACGGATGTGCTTCAGCTCCTCAACTTTCACTGGCGGGCCCTGATCCGCGCGGCGCTCTACCGCCTCCGGAACCCTCGCGGCGTCTGCTACCTGCGGATCAGCGGTACCACGGCCGCGTCACTGGAGCGGGACGAGCGGCGGCTGCGGCATCCGTTATACCGGTGGCTGCTGCGGTGGGGCTTCCGGTCCATCGATCTCGTCTCCGCCGAGTCGACCGGCCTCCTGGCGCGGTTCGACCGCTTCCTCTCGCTGGG